>NZ_JBFTHT010000012.1:0-146222 GCF_056394385.1 Arthrobacter sp. 10N44_2
TCCAGGCCGACGCTTGTACGCTCGAACATAGCTGGAACCTCCAATTTCAAATGTGGCTCTACCTGTCCGCCAAGTCTGGCAGGCAACCCACGTCCCGCTTTGAAAAGGAGGTTCCAGCCCGAAAAACCCGGCTACCTCATATCGTCTAGCCCTCACAGCAGCACCTCCCACCCTCCGACGCCGTCCCAATACGGGAAGGACAGCCACCGCTTTGCCCAAAACAACCGAAGGAGCCACCATGAAAAAGAAGATCTTCGGCGCTGCCGTGCTGATCGTAGGCACCGGCGCCGCCCTGGCCGCGGCCGCCATCCCGGCCGCGTCGGTCACCGCGTCCCCGGAGCCCGTCCCAGGGATCATCCGCCAGGCAGAGGCCTACGCCTCAACAGATCCGATAGCCGAAAAGGGCATGCAGGAGGCTGTCCGCCGCTGCATGGCCAAGGCCGGCTTCGACTACACACCGCCCGCCTCCGAGACGACTATGGACCTCAACGGAGCCATCGGATTCAAACGGCTCACGGTCGACGCCGCCAAAGCCAGCGGCTACGCCAGCACCCGACCGCAGGGACCTCACGAGCCGGCTCCCGGGTCCGCAGACGGCAAACTCTTCGCCAATCCAGCCTTCACCAAGGCACTCACCGGGCCCGGGGACACCGCGTCAATGACCACGGTGGACGGTATGGGAACGTCCTCCGGCGGATGCCGCGGCGAAGCCATGACACAGATCTACGGCAGCGCGGAAAACTACATGCTCGCCACCGGCATCGCCTCCAACTGGTTTTTCCCGGCCACCCTGTCCGCCTCCGGCGACTCGGGCATTACCAAAGCAGTCGCTGACTGGGCGGCCTGCATGAAGGAAACCCCTTACGCCTCGTTTTCTAACCCGGGGCAGGCCGCCGATGCCGGTAAAACTGCGGGCGGCCAGGAAGAGTTCAGAATCGCCGTGACCGACGCCGTCTGCCGGGACAAGACCGGGTTCCACGCTGCCCTGGACAAAGTCCTGGACAAATACCTGACAACCCGCATGCAGGAACTCGCCCCGCAGATCGCGAAGGTCAAAGAGATTCGCCGCGCCGCGGACGCAAACGCGGCAACGGTGGAGGCCAATGCATCGAAATAGTGCGGTTTAGTGCGGTTTGGCGAAAGGCCGGCGTCCTGTCGTCATTCGGGGGGCGGGGGGAGGACACCGCCCGTTGGCGCTGGTTCCGCCATAGTGGTTCCGACTTCGTCGCGGTTATCCACATAGCGCAACCCGGTACTGTCGCCGGGGACGCAGCCGCCGCGAAGCTGGACTTATGACAGCTCCCGATCACCTGAGAATTACCGGCCCCGAAGACATTCTGGGCTTCATCCCGCACTCCCTCGGTTACTGGCCGGAAGACAGCCTCGTGGCCATGACCTTGCAGGGGAAACGCCTCGGAGCCACCTTGCGGGTCGACCTCCCCGTGCCCGGAGGCGGCTCAGGCCGGAGGGACATGCTGGCCGGTTTTGCCCGGAATGTCGTGGCCTATCTGCAGGCGGACGACGCGGCTGACGGTTCGCTGCTGGCCTTCTTCACTGACGCTGAGGCCGGCGCCGATACGCAGACGGACAGCGCCGGCGACGGCCATGCGTGGGCGGACCTGCTCAAAGAACTCGAGCTTGCCCTTGAGGCAGCCGGATTGCCCGTGAGGGACGCCTGGATTATCGGTACTGAGTTCTGGCGCAACGCAGACTGCAGCGATCCGGAATGCTGTGGGATGCCCGGCCGTCCGGTCGAACAGATCAGGAACAGCAGGCTCAACGCCGAGATGGTCTACCGCGGCAGCAGCGTCGGCGCGGTCCCCGGCGCCCAGGGGACCACCCCGGCGCCGCTGCCGGTGGACCCCGCGGTGAGCCTTGCCGAGTGCGGCTGGGCGGAGCAATTCTCTCCTCGACGGCGGGACCGGGCCCAATTCGACCAGGTCCTCGACGTCTGGATGATGGCCATGCAGGCCGCCATTGGCCAGGAGCACCTTCCTGTCCCCACCGCGGGTGACGTGGCTAGGGGTGCCGTCCCCGACCCCGGAACCACCGACGCCGGGACCGACGCCGGAACCACCGACGCCGGAACCACCGACGCCGGGACCGACGCCGGAACCACCGGCTCCGGGACCGACGCCGGAACCACCGGCTCCGGGACGCCCGATCCCTGGACCATTGGCCGGCCGCTTCAGCTCTCACCGGAACTCGCCGGCTACCTGCGGGCCAGCCTGTGCATTCCGTCATGGCGGGATGCGGTCCTGGTGATGGCGGCCGCCGGACGGTCTGCGGCCGAACGCGGCGCCGAGGACTTCGGTATCTTCGACCCGGACCCCGGGTCCGCCGCTTTCCCCGATAACACGCCCGCCTCACGGCTCCGACCCACGCCCAGCCCCCTGCCGGGTCCAATGTCCGGCCGCACTTCCCGGTCCAAGTCCGCTCCGCGGATACCCCTGCCGGTGGCACCCGGCAGCGGCGGGTCCGCCGGCGGCGCCGTGCCTGCAGCCGGGGCTGTTCCCGGTTACGGGGAAGTCCTGCTCGGACTGGCGCCGTCGGTTCCGGACTGGACCCTGATGGTCGGGCTCGAGCGGGTCCTGGAACGGCTTGGCCGTCTTGGTGACGGGGAGGCAACGGCGGCCGCCGTGACGGCGCGGGGCTGGATCGAATGGTGCCGTGGCCGCGGCTCCTACGCCGACGCGCTCTACCGGCAGGCCTTGCAGGGCCAGCCGGGGTACAGGCTCGCGGAACTGCTGGCAGAGCTTGGCCGGCGCGGCACCCTTTGCGGCTGGGCTGCCAGGCGGGAGGCGGCCTGGCAGAAGTTTGCCCCGGACGCGGCATGAGGTCCTGACGCGGCGGGCGAAGCCGCCGCGATATCGTCGACCCGGCGTCGCGAAAGGCGCCCGGCCTGAAAACCGTGAGACAATGGTTGCCGAGACCCGGTTGGGTCCGTGTATCAAGTGCCCTAAATGTTCCTTGGAAACAGGGAACATTAAGGCCGCGCCAGCAGTTCTACTAAGTGGCTCTGCTGGTCGTGGTTGCACCTGATGTTGAACACGGACTTGACAGGGTCATAGTGGTGTTGCCCGTATGGTGATTCCGCAGACCGCAGCTAGAAAGGTTTTCAGTGACCCCGTCTTCCGCGAAGAAGGAACCCGCCGACCAGGCCGAATTGTCCCCTGAGGAGAAGAAGGCGGCGACCAACGCCAAGCGCGCCGCCACGCGCGCAGCCAACAAGGCTGTCAAGGACGCCGCTTCCGCAGAGGGTGGCGACACCGTAACCGGAGTCGCCAAGCCTGAGCCCAAGAAGCGCGGGCCCAAGCCCGGCGCGAAAGCCGCGGCAGAAGCCGCCGGCAACTCTGCCAGTACGTCTGACGATGACGTCGACGCCGAAGAGGATCTCGACGACATCACGCCCGACGCCGCCGAGCTCGGCGACGAAGTAGAAGGCGAGGAAGTCGCCGGCAAGGCCGCGGCCACCACCGGCTCCGGCTTCGTCTACTCCGACGCCGACGACGACGACGCTCCGGTGCAGCAGGTTATGTCTGCCGGCGCCACCGCCGACCCCGTCAAGGACTACCTGAAGCAGATCGGCAAGGTCGCCCTGCTGAATGCCGAACAGGAAGTAGACCTGGCCCTGCGGATCGAGGCCGGTCTCTTCGCTGAAGAAAAGATCGCAGCCGACGACGGCACCATGGACCCGAAACTCAAGCGCGAGCTCGAATTCGTCATCCACGACGGCAAGCGCGCCAAGAACCACCTGCTGGAGGCCAACCTCCGCCTCGTCGTCTCGCTGGCCAAGCGCTACACCGGGCGCGGCATGCTGTTCCTGGACCTGATCCAGGAAGGCAACCTGGGCCTGATCCGTGCGGTGGAGAAATTCGACTACACCAAGGGCTTCAAGTTCTCCACCTACGCCACCTGGTGGATCCGCCAGGCGATCACCCGCGCCATGGCTGACCAGGCCCGCACCATCCGCATCCCGGTGCACATGGTGGAAGTCATCAACAAGCTGGCCCGAGTCCAGCGCCAGATGCTGCAGGACCTCGGCCGCGAACCCACCCCGGAGGAGCTGGCCCTCGAACTCGACATGACCCCGGAAAAGGTCGTGGAGGTCCAGAAGTACGGCCGCGAGCCCATCTCGCTGCACACCCCGCTTGGCGAGGACGGCGACTCCGAATTCGGCGACCTCATCGAGGACTCCGAAGCCGTGGTTCCCGCGGATGCCGTGAGCTTCACCCTGCTGCAGGAACAGCTGCACTCGGTGCTGGATACGCTCTCCGAGCGCGAAGCCGGCGTGGTAGCGATGCGCTTCGGCCTTACCGACGGCCAGCCGAAGACTTTAGACGAAATCGGCAAGGTCTACGGTGTGACACGTGAGCGCATCCGCCAGATCGAATCCAAGACCATGTCCAAGCTGCGGCACCCGTCGCGCTCACAGGTCCTGCGCGACTACCTGGACTAAGCGCCACTGGTCGCAGACCGGGTAAAGGTTCTCAGCAATGCGGGGTCTCTTCCCGCCCATCCTCACCGGAGGAACGGGCAGGAAGGGACCCCGCATTGCTTTTTGCCGCCGCAGCCGGGTGCACGGCACTTAACCGACCCGGCACCTGACGAAACAGCACTTAACGAATCAGGGCCCCTCCGGTATGGAGGGGCCCTGATGCAGTGGTCTCAGGTCGCCCGGAACCCTGTAGGGTGCCGGGCTGAAACCGGTGCGGTCTAGTCGACCGGAACCGGGGCCTTCTGGTGAAGGCGGTCAGTCTCATCATGCCAGTCTGAACTGAGCGGCTTGAGGGTCGGTTCTACGGCGCGTGCGTGGTGGCCGCAGAAAAGAAGCTCACCGCCGGAGGCACCGAGAACAACTCGGACATATGCCTGTGCTCCGCAACGATCGCACCGGTCTGCGGCGGTCAGTGTGCGGTCCGCAACTGCTGTTGTCATGTTCGGCCTCCTTAGTAGATCGGTATACCTATATAACCAGCATTCGTGGCCAAACCATGGCACGGATGGCCTACTTTCGCTGTCCGCGTATCACGTCTCAGTAACGGCGGGTGGCCGGAGAGCCCCCGCGGGGAGTGGCAGACCGTCGATCACCCGGAGTCCGACTAACCTAGGAAGTGCGTCAAATTCTGTGACTGCCGCCTGCGCACGCTGCGGTGGCTGTCCCGATCCTTTAAGGAGTTCACGACCCGTGGCACCCAGTTCTGATTACACTGCCCGGCACCTCTCCGTGCTGGAGGGCCTCGAGGCCGTCCGTAAGCGCCCGGGCATGTACATCGGCTCCACGGACTCCCGCGGCCTCATGCACTGCCTCTGGGAAATCATCGACAACTCCGTCGACGAGGCCCTCGCCGGCTTCGGCCACGACATCAAGATCATCCTCCACGCGGACAACTCGGTCGAGATCCACGACGACGGCCGCGGCATCCCCGTGGACGTCGAACCGAAAACCGGGCTGACCGGCGTCGAAGTCGTCTTCACGAAACTGCACGCCGGCGGAAAGTTCGGCGGCGGCTCCTACACCGCTTCCGGCGGCTTGCATGGCGTGGGCGCCTCGGTGGTCAACGCGCTCTCGGCCCGCCTCGACGTCGAAGTGGACCGGGGCGGCAAGACGTACAAGATGTCCTTCCGCCGGGGGGAACCGGGCCGGTTCAAGGATCCGGGCACCAAGCCGGACCCCGCGACCCTGTTCGAACCCTTCATCGACGGCTCTGTGCTCGATGTCGTGGGCAAGGCCAAGCGCGGCGTGACCGGAACCCGGATCCGCTACTGGGCGGACCGGCAGATATTCACGCCCGACGCCAAATTCTCCTACGATGACCTCGCCGCGCGTGCCCGCCAGACCTCGTTCCTGGTCCCCGGACTGAAGCTCACGGTCCGGGATGAACGCAGGATTGCCGGCACGCCCGGAGAATCGGGCCCGCATGAAGAGGTCTTCCACCACGACGGCGGCATCTCCGAATTTGTCGACTTCCTCGCCGCCGACCCCGCCGTCACGGATATCTGGCGCCTCCACGGTGCCGGGAAATTCAAGGAAACCGTCCCCGTCCTCGACGAAAAGGGCCACAGCCAGCTCGCGGAGGTCGAACGCGACTGTGAGGTCGACGTCGCGCTGCGCTGGGGGATCGGCTACGACAGCACGGTCCGGACCTTCGTCAACATCATTTCCACGCCCAAGGGCGGCACCCACCAGTCCGGCTTCGAGCAGGCCCTGCTCAAGACCTTCCGCAAGGCCGTGGAGACCAATGCCCGCAAGCTCAAGGCCGGCAACGACAAGATTGAAAAGGACGACATCTTCGCCGGCCTGACCGCGGTCCTGACCGTCCGGCTGGCCGAACCGCAGTTCGAGGGCCAGACCAAGGAAATCCTGGGCACCTCCGCCGTCCGGGCCATTGTGGCCAAGGTGGTGGAACAGGAGATCACCGCGAAGCTGACCTCCGCCAACCGCAACGACAAGGCCCAGTCCGCGCTGCTGCTGGAAAAGATCGTCAGCGAGATGAAGTCCCGCATCTCGGCGCGCGTCCACAAGGAAACCCAGCGCCGCAAGAATGCGCTGGAAACCTCCTCCATGCCCACCAAGCTGGCCGACTGCCGCACCGACGACGTCGGACGCTCCGAACTGTTCATCGTCGAAGGTGACTCCGCGCTCGGCACCGCCAAACTGGCGCGGTCCTCCGACTTCCAGGCGCTCCTGCCGATCCGCGGCAAAATCCTCAACGTCCAGAAAGCCTCGGTGGGGGACATGCTCTCCAACGCCGAGTGCGCTGCCCTGATCCAGGTGGTGGGGGCCGGTTCCGGCCGCACGTTCGACATCAGCGCCGCCCGGTACGGCAAAGTGATCCTGATGACCGACGCCGACGTCGACGGCGCCCACATCCGGACCCTGCTCCTAACGCTCTTCTTCCGCTACATGCGTCCGATGATCGACGAGGGGCGCGTCTTCGCCGCCGTCCCGCCGCTGCACCGGGTGGAGGTCGTCAACGCCGGCCAGAAGGCCAACGAGATGATCTACACCTACTCCGAGGCTGAGCTCCATGTCCTGCTGGCGCGGCTCGCCAAAGAGGGCAAGCGCTACAAGGAGCCGATCCAGCGGTACAAGGGGCTGGGCGAAATGGATGCCGAACAGCTGGCCGAAACCACCATGGACCCGCGACACCGGACGCTCCGCAAGGTCGGGATCGAGAACGCCAAGCAGGCCGAAGAGACTTTCGACCTCCTCATGGGCTCGGACGTGGCGCCGCGCAAGGACTTCATCATTGCAGGCGCCGCCAATCTGGACCGGGAGCGCATCGACGCCTGACGTTCCGCCGGCGGGGACGGGCCCGGCGACGGAAATCTGTGCCGTCGCGGCTGCTTCGCCGGCGTCTGGTTCTCTCAACCTTTGCCCAAGGTGCTTCCGATAGCTTCATCTCACCCTTGCGGGCAAGGACGCCCGGATTGGATTCCGCAGCCGAATCCAGGAGAACCCTATGAAGCAACGCCGGAATATCCGCCGTGCGGCCATCGCCGCCTCGATCGGACTGGCGGCCAGCCTTGCGCCGCCCGCACTCGCTGACAACGGAACAAACACGGCACCCCTGCGTGCTGCCGTGTCGGCAACAAACATCATGAAACACCTCGCGGCCCTCCAGGCCGTCGCGGACGCCAACGGTGGCACGCGGGCTGCCAGCACTCCGGGATACGAAGCCTCCGCCCGGTACATCGAGCGCAAGTTGTGGGCCGCCGGCTACACCCCGGTCCGCCAAACCTTCCCCTACGAGCGCTACGACACCGTCTCGGCGTCGATGGAGCGCCTCTCGCCATCCCCGCGGACCTACGCCTATGACGCCCCGGACGGCTTCCTCGATATGAACTATTCCGGTTCCGGCAACGTCACGGCCCCGCTGAGCGCCGTCGACATCAACCTGGCCGGCGACCGGGCCTCCACCAGCGGCTGCGAGGCAGCCGACTTCGGCGGGTTCACGGCGGGCAACATCGCCCTGATCCAGCGCGGCACCTGCACCTTCCGGATCAAGGCGGACAACGCCGCCGCGGCCGGGGCGGCCGGCGTCATCATCTTCAACCAGGGCAATGCGGACCCGGCGGACGAGCGCTTTGCCCTCTTCGGCGGCACGCTGGACGCGCCTCAGGCAGGTATCCCGGTGGTCAGCACCAGCTTCGCCACCGGCGCCGAACTCGCCGGGCTGAACGGCGTCAGCATGCACCTCGCCGTGAACTCCACCGTCACCAAGCTGACCTCGTTCAACATCCTGGCCGACACCGGCGGACGCGCGGACCGCACCGTCCTGGTGGGGGCTCACCTGGATTCCGTGCCGGAAGGGCCGGGCATCAACGACAACGGCACCGGGACAGCCGCGATCCTCGAGACGGCGATCCAGCTGAAGGCGTCGGGCCAGACCCCCGTGAACAGGGTCCGCTTCGCCTTCTGGGGAGGGGAGGAGCCCGGACTTGTCGGCTCCGACTTCTACACATCCCAGCTGACGGCGAGCCAGATCAAGGCGCACGCGGTCAACCTCAACTTCGACATGGTCGGCTCGCCGAACTTTGTGCGGTTCGTCTACGACGGCGACGGCTCCTCCTTCGGCACGAAGGGCCCCAATGGCTCCGGGCTCGTCGAGAAGGTCTTCCTGGACTACTTCAAGTCCCAGAACCTGCCTACTGCGCCGACCCAGTTCGACGGGCGCTCGGACTACTCCGGATTCATCAACAACGGGATTCCGGCGGGTGGCCTGTTCACCGGCGCGGAAGACCTTAAGACGGCGGCGGAAGCGGCAGTGTTCGGCGGGACACCGAACGTGGCTCATGACGCCTGCTACCACCAGGCCTGCGACACTCTCGCCAACGTCAACACCACTGTGCTGGAGCAAATGGCCGACGCGATCGCCCACTCGACACTGACCTTCGCCATGACCACCTCGGCGATCAATGGAACGTCCAAGGGCAACGGGTCCGGCAACGTCGACCTCCAATTCAAGGCCAGCAAGCTGCTGAAATAGCGGCGCAGATGGCTAACCTGCACGAAACCGGCCGCTCCGCCGCTCCTGTGGCGGGGCGGTCCGGCGTGGGGGCCGGATGATAAGACTGGCAGGGGCCGGACTTAGCCGAGCAGGCCGGGGACCAGCAGCAGGGCCGTCGGCACTGCCAGGAGCAGCACGCAGCAGGCCAGGACAGCGGCGCGCAGCGGTTCCGACAACGGCGGCTGCGGCGAGAGCAGGCGGCTGACGCGTGACGCCGTCGTGCCCGCCGAGCCGCTGCCTCCGGTGGCGCCGGGCTGGCTGGGGTCGCCGTCGGCCACGCCGGGCTCGCCGAACGCCAGGCGCACCGCGGGGGTGGCCGGGGACCCGCTGGCCACAATGGCAATCGCCCTGATCAGGGTCGCCTTGCTCTCCGTCTTGAGCGCGACGTCGTCGGCCAGCATCTCGATCAGGGAGTTGACCGACTCCTGCGCCAGCCGGGTGGTGGGCAGCCACGGCAGCGCCTGGCGCCACGCGGCGAAGGCCCACAGCAGGAGGTGGTGGCGCTGGCTCAGGTGCGCGTTCTCGTGAATCAGCACGGCACGCAACTCATCGGGCTCCAGGGCGGCCATGAGGCCGTCGGAGAGAACCGTCACGGACCGTGCGCCGCCGGGCAGGCAGTACGCCACCGGCGAGTCCACGTTCAGGACCATCGTCCCCGGGCCGTCGGAGGACGGCGACGCCAGGAGGTCCAGCAGCTCGCGGTGGCGGCGGCGCTGGCGCTGGATCTTGTAGTAGGTCAGCAGCAGGGTAAATACCAGGTGCGCCGTCAGCAGGGCCGCGGCCGAGAGCGCAAAGATGTGCCAGAAGCCCAGTTCCGTGGTGGGGGCATTGTGGAAGACCATGCCAGCCAGCGCCCGCAGGCCGGAGAGCAGGTTGTCCCCGACCGGCTCGAGCCCGTAAACCAGCATGGCACCGATCATGGACAGGCCACCGGCCAGCGCGATCGCCTGCCACAACAGCATCGCCGTGAAGGGGGAGCGGGCCGGCCACTGGGCACGGGAGAGGAGGACAGGCACCGGCCACGCCAATGCTATCGCCAGGACCGCCAGAAAATATGAGGTCCAGAACATCGGGCGCTAGCTGCGGCCCAAAAGCTTGCGCAGGGTTTCTGCCTCGTTATCCGTGACGGAACCAATGAACCGGGCCAGGACGGCTTCGCGGTCCGGAGCCGAGCCGAGGACCTCGTGCATGAGTTCCGCGGTGTGGTCCGCACGGCTCGAGACGGCCTGGTAGCGGTGCGGGCGGGTGCCGCGTTCGCGTTCCACCAGACCCTTCCGCTCAAGGCGCGAGAGTACGGTCAGCACCGTGGTGACCGCGAGGTCTTTGCCCACGTGTCCGGCGCTGCCGTCCTGGGGCTGGGTGCTTTGTGCGAGGAGGTCCCGCAGAGCGTTGGCTGTCGCAGCTTCTTGGCCTGCCCAGAGCAGGTCCATCACTGCCCGTTCCAGTTCACCGAGACTTGCCATTGCGTACATCCTTCTATGCCTGCCGCGCCGGCGTCATGCTGGGAAACTGCTGGTGCCTGCCGGGGCGGTGTGTGTGAATACTTCGTTTACAAATTTACCGCGTTTTGCGCATTCTTTCTACATGAAGTAGAACACGGCCGCCCGGCGTGTCGCCCCGCCGGCCCGCGGTGGCGGGAGAGGGTCTTTGTTCCATTGCAGGCCGTGACGTGCCGTGGGAGTCTGAGTTACGGGGAAGCGACGATGTGTTCTACACTCTGTAGAAGAATTACTTCTACGCCACGTAGAAGTTGCTCGGACCTAGCCAAAAGTAGGGACTGCCTTGGACGCCTTGGAAATCGCACGCTGGCAATTCGGAATCACCACGGTCTACCACTTCATGATGGTGCCGCTCACGATCGGCCTCGGGCTGGTGGTGGCTGTGATCCAGACGCTCTGGTACCGCACCGGCAAGCCGGAATATCTGCGCATGACCAAGTTCTGGGGCAAGCTCTTCCTGATCAACTTCATCATGGGCGTGGCCACCGGCATCGTGCAGGAGTTCCAGTTCGGCATGGCCTGGAGCGAGTACAGCCGCTTTGTCGGTGACGTCTTTGGCGCCCCGCTGGCCCTGGAAGCGCTTTTGGCGTTCTTCGTCGAGTCAACCTTCCTGGGCCTGTGGATCTTCGGCTGGAAACAGCTCAAGCCCGCCGTCCACCTGGCCTGCCTCTGGATCGCCGTCATTGGTTCCGTCTTCTCGGCCTACTTCATCATCGTGGCCAACAGCTGGATGCAACACCCCGTCGGCGTCGAAATGGTCAACGGCCGGCCCGTCATGACCGACGCGTGGGCCGTCTTCACCAACAACACGGCCCTGGTCGCCGTGCCCCACACTCTCTTCGGCGCCCTCGCCGTCGCCGGCGGGTTCCTGCTCGGCATTGCCTGGTATCACCTGTGGCGCCGCCGCCACGACGGCATCGACACCATCGGGGCCGACGGCAAGGTGATCCCCGGCGAAGCCGCCGGCATCCTCGGCCGGGACCGCAGTGACCACACCGTCTGGATCCGCTCGCTGAGGATCGGCGCCGTCGTCGCCATGATTTCCTTCGCGGGCACCGCCGTCACCGGAGATCTGCAGGGCAAGCTCATGTTCGAGCAGCAGCCCATGAAGATGGCCGCCGCCGAGGCGGCCTGCCATGATGGCACCGGCTTCTCGGTCCTCAGCGTCGGCAACCTCGGCGCCAAGAACTGCGATGACATCGTGGCCGTGATCGAGGTCCCCGGCATCCTGTCCTTCCTGGCCAAGGGCGACTTCACCACGGAGGTCAAGGGCGTCAACAGCCTGCTGGGCGAGTACCAGGCCAAGTACGGCACCACCCTGCCGGACAACCCCATCTACGGGGACCGCGCCGGACAGCAAATCCAGTACGTGCCCGTCATGGAAGTCACCTACTGGGGCTTCCGGATGATGATCGGCTTCGGCGGCGTGGCCGCCCTCGCCGCCCTCCTGGCACTGTGGGCAACCCGCAAGGGAACCGTGCCGGCCTCCCGCGGCCTCATGCGCCTGGCGGTGTTCGGGATCCTCGCACCGTTTGGTGCCAACGCGGCGGGCTGGATCTTTACCGAGATGGGCCGACAGCCGTTCGTCGTCGCCCCCAACCCGGACCCCAGCGGCATCGACCAGGTCTTCATGTTCACCGCCGCGGCCGTCTCACCGGGTGTTTCGGCCGGTGAGATCCTGACCTCCCTCGTGGTCCTGACCTCCATCTATGCTGTGCTGCTGGTGGTGGAGGTCAAGCTCCTGGTCAAGTACATCCGCGGCGGCGTGGCCTCGGCCATGCCGGAACTTGCCCACGCCCCCGTTGACGAAAACGAGGACACCACCCCCCGGGGCGGTCCCGGCAAACCCGACGACGACGTCCTGGCGTTCGCCTACTAGGCGCCCGCCCGGCAACCCACCACCCAGCAACCCACACGAAAAATACGCAGAGGATTCTCAGCATGGAACTGCTACCCACCATCTGGTTCGTTGCCATCGCGGTGCTGTGGACGGGCTATCTCTTCCTCGAGGGCTTCGACCTCGGCGTCGGCATGCTGATGAAGGGATTCGCCCGGAACAACACGGAACGCCGCGTCCTGATCAACACGATCGGCCCGGTCTGGGACGGCAACGAAGTCTGGCTCCTGACCGCCGGCGGCGCCACCTTCGCGGCGTTCCCGCTCTGGTACGCCTCGCTGTTCTCCGCCCTGTACCTGCCACTCCTGCTGGTCCTCGTGGCGCTCATTTTCCGGGCGGTCGCCTTCGAATACCGCGGCAAGGTGGACAACCCCCGGTGGCGCGCCCGCTGGGACTGGGCCATCTCGGCAGGGTCGTTCGTCGCGGCCTTCGGCGTCGGCGCCGCACTGGCCCTGACCACCACGGGACTGCCGCTGAACGCCAACGGCGACCGCGAGGGCGGCCCGTTTGCCTGGTTCAGCGGCTACGCCGTGCTCGGCGGGCTCGCCGTCGTCGGGTTTTCCCTCCTGCACGGTCTCGGGTTCCTGGCCCTGAAGACCGACGGCGAGGTACGGCACCGGGCGCGGGCCTGGTTCGTCCGGCTGCTGCCCGTGCTGCTGCTGCCCATGGCCGGCTGGGCGGTGAGCCTCCAGCTCCTCAGCGGCGAGGCGTGGACCATCGCCGCAGTGGTCGGCGCCGTCGTCGCCGCAGTCCTGGCGTGGAATTTCGCCCGCAAGGGTGCCGAAGGCCGTGCCTTCATGTCGCTGGGTGCATTCCTCCTGCTCGGCAGCGCCTCCATCTTCGGTGCCGCCTTCCCCGTGGTCCTTCCGTCCACGCTGGATCCCGCGTTCAATCTCACCGTCTCCAACGCCTCGTCCTCGGACTACACCCTGGGCCTGATGAGCATCGTGGCCTGCATCGGGCTGCCGCTGGTCCTGGCGTACCAGGCCTGGACGTACTGGGTGTTCCGGCGCCGGGTGAGCGCAGCGCATATCCCGGAGGCGCACAGCTTCCTTCCCGCGATCGCCGCCAAAGCGCTGGCACCGAAGGACTAACTTCCCAGATGAGACCGTTCCCCGCCGGCCCCTCGACCCGTTCCGCCCTCTACCTGCTGGGACTGCTTGCCGCCCTGAAAGCCCTCTCGCTCGTGCTCATGGCGCAGGCAGTGGCATCGATGCTCGCCGGGCTCGCCGCTCATGACCCCGCCTGGGCAGACCAGCTGGTTCTGGGCGCCGCGGGGGCGGTGCTGCGCTCGCTGACGGTGTGGGGCCAGTCCGTGGCCTCACGCCGGGCGGCGCTCGGAGTGAAGGAGGAGCTGCGCTCGCAACTGCTGGAGCAGGCGCTCAGGAACGGCACGCGGTCTGCCGGGCCCGCCGACGGCGGCCTCGCCGTGCTGGCCACCCGGGGGCTGGACGCCCTGGATAGCTACTACACCCAGTTCCTGCCCGCGCTGGTGAACTGCGCGGCCATTCCGCTGCTGCTGGGCGCCCGCATCCTGTTCGCCGACTGGGTCAGCGCCGTGGTGATCGTGCTGACGGTGCCGCTGGTGCCGCTGTTCATGATCCTGATCGGGCGGTACACCGAGGAACGTGTCAGGGACGCCCAGTCCGCGCTGGCACGGCTCTCCGGGCACATGCTCGAGCTCGCCAAAGGCCTGCCCGTCCTCGTGGGCCTGGGCCGGGCCTCCGCCCAGCGCCAGGCGCTGGAGGACATGTCCGAGGAATATCGTTCCCGGACCATGGGGACTTTGCGCACGGCCTTTCTTTCCGCCCTGGCCCTCGAGCTCATCTCGACGATTTCCGTGGCGGTCGTCGCCGTGTTCATCGGCGTCCGCCTGGTCAACGGCGACATGGCGCTTGAGGCAGGGCTGCTTGCGCTCATCCTCGCTCCCGACTGCTACCTTCCGCTCCGGGAGCTCGGCACCGCACACCACGCCAGCGACGACGGCCGGGCAGCGCTCGCCGAAACCACAGCGGTCCTCGCGGATCCCGGAGCTGCGCCCCTGGATCCGACGCCGGCCTCCGTTCCTGCTGCCGGCCCGCCCGCCGTCACCGTGGACGGACTGACCGTCCGCTTCGGCGGACGCACGGACGCCGCCGTCGGACCGTTGAGCTTCACCGCCGCCGCCGGCCAGATCACGGCACTCGACGGTGCCAGCGGCGCCGGCAAGAGCACCGTGCTCGGAGTCCTCGCGGGGACCATCGGGACGGATGCAGGGACCGCCGTGTCCGGACGCCTCGGAGGATTCACGACGGCGGATCTCGCCTGGGTGCCACAGCATCCCGTCATGTTGGCTTCCACGGTGCTGGACGAGATCCGCCTGTATCTCGGCGTTCCCGCCGACGAAGCCGACGCCGCCACGGCCGGCACCGAGGCGGGCGCGGAAGCCGATGCGGCAGCGCAGCGGTGCCTGGCAGCCGTGGGCGCGGGGCACCTGGCGGCCAAGCACCCGGCCGAGCTGAGCCCGGGGGAGCTGAGGCGGGTTGCTCTGGCCCGCGGGCTGGCGAGGATCGAGGCCGGCGCCCGCGTACTGCTCCTGGATGAACCCACCGCCCATCTGGACCGGGGATCGGCCACACTGGTCAATCGGGCCCTCGCCGGGCTCCGGGGAAAGGTCACCGTGCTGCTCGTTGCGCACGACCGGCACACCCGGGACCTTGCCGACACTCTCGTCGCGGTTACGCCGGGAGCCGGCGGCCACCACGGCGGTGAACTTCCGGCCCTCGTCCCGCCACTGCCGGCATCCGCCGGGGGAGAGCCGGGCGTGCAGGCGGCGGCCACCCGGGCGCCCTTCCTCGTGGACGCCGCGGCGCCGGGCCAAAGCCAGACCCCGGACCCAACCCCGACCCCGGATCCGGCCCCGGGCCGCCCCGAAACCGGCCCCGCTCCTGCCGCGGCCGCCGGTTCGGTCAGCTCAATCGGCTCCGGATCCGGCTCCGGCTCCGGCGCGGCGGGCCCGTCCGGTTCGGTCCCTGCCCAGCTGCGTCGCCTGCTGGCCCCGGTCAAGGGCCGGTTCGCCGCCGCCGGAGCCGTAGGCACGTTGGCGGCCCTGTTCGCCGTCGCCCTCGCGGGGCTGTCCGGCTGGCTCATCATCCGGGCCAGTGAACAGCCGCCCATCCTGTACCTGCTCACCGCGATCGTCGGCGTGAGGTTTTTCGGCGTCGGCCGGGCGTGCCTGCGGTACTCCGAGCGGTTGCTGCTGCACGATGCCGTGTTCGCCGCCTTGACCCGGCTCCGGGGCCGGCTCTGGGAGTCGCTGAGCCGCCGGGCGCTGTCCCTGCGCCGGCTCCTGCAGGGCGGCAACGTACTCGGCACGGTGGTGGACGACGTCGACACGGTCCGCGAGCTTTTGCCCCGCGTCGTGCTGCCGCCCGTGACCGCCGTCGCTGTCGCCGCGGCCGCAGTGGCCGGGATCGGACTGCTGCTTCCCGATGCGCTGCCTGCCGTGGCCGCGGCAGCGCTGCTGAGCATCGTCGTTGCCCCCGCCCTGGCGTTGGCCGCCGACCGCATGTCTGCCGGCACCGAACAAAGCCTCCGTTCCGGCGTGCTCCGTCACGTTGCCGCAGCCCTGGACGCCCGCGCGGAACTGCACGCGAACGGCGTCAGCGCCCCCGTGCTCAATGCGATTGGCCGGGCGGACCGGGCCGCGACGGCAGCCTCACAACGGTCGGCATGGGCGGAGGGTCTCGGCCAGGCCCTGACCGTCCTGGCCTGTGCCGGGGCCGCCCTGGCCAGCGCAGTGCTGGCCGCCCCGCTCGCCCTGAGCGGCGCGGTCAAACCGGAGACTGTTGCCGTCGTCGTCCTCGTGCAGCTGGCCTTGGTGGACCCTTACGCGGCCATCACCACGGCCGTGCGGCAGTATCCCGCGCTGCGCGCCGTGATGCGGCGGATCGGCGCGGCAGGAGTCCTGGAGGCCGGGGCGGACAGTGACGCGGACGGCGGCGCCGCAACGGGCGGACTGGTACCCGTGGCTTCGCGGCCCGGCGGCCGGCCAGGGATTGAACTCGTGGACCTCGCTGCCGCGTGGCCTGGCGGCGGAAATGTCTTCAGCGGACTCACGGCCGAGGCCGGCCCCGGCCGCTGGCTGGCCGTCACCGGCGCCTCCGGCTCCGGCAAATCGACCCTGCTGGCCACGGTCCTGGGGTTCCTGCCGGCGGCCGGCGGCCACCTGTACCTGAGCGGACGCGCCGCCTGGTGCCCGCAGGAGGCACACCTGTTCGATTCGACCATCCGCGGCAACCTTCTCCTGGCGCGGCCGGAGCCAGCTCCCGCCAGGACGGACAGTGCGCAGCGAGGACCCGGCGGCGCCGTGGTGGCCAACGGGGACGAGCAGATGCGGGCTTCCCTCGACGCCGTCGGACTCGGCCCGATGCTGGCCCGGCTCGAGGACGGCCTGGACACCCGGATCGGCCCGGGCGGGGCCTTCCTCAGCGGCGGAGAGCGTACGCGCCTGGCCGTTGCGCGCACGCTCATGACCGGGGCCGACGTCATCCTGCTCGATGAACCGACGGCGCACCTCGATGCGGAGTCAGGCAGGCTCATGCTCGCCGAATTGCGCGACGGGCTGCGCGACCGGACCGTTGTCCTGGTCACCCACAACCCGGACGATATCGACGCCGCGGACACCAGGCTGGACCTGGACGCCGCAGCCGCGGCTGCCGCCGTGGGCGCCGCGGGGGAGGGTCCAGCGGCGGCGGCCGTGCTGGCGCGCGGGTAACCCGCCTATTAGCCTGTTGCCATGAACCGCAACGGCGAGCTCCACCCCCGGCCCGCGCTCGATCCCCGGCTGTCCTGGCGGCCGGCGGAGCGCCGCTACCTCGACGCGTGGGCCGGGCTGATTGCCCGCACGGCCGCCGTCGAGCAACCCGTCTGGTTCGAACGCCAGGCGGATCTGGAACAGATCCTGGAGTCGAAAAATAACCCGGCAACGGCAAACACCATCATCGGCTTCGATCCGGAGGGCGTTGCCCGGGCTTACGGCCGGATCACCAAGAACCGCGACGGTGACAAGGCGAACGGCTCCGGCTGCGTTGACCCCGAGTGGCAGGGGAGCGGGATCGGCACCTCGCTGCTGGGCTGGATGGAACAGCGGACCAGGGACCGCTTTGCCGAGGACGGGGGGAACGGGGACGTCCCGCGCCCGAGACTACGGCTCCATACCGAACAGCAGCACCAGCACCAGGCCACCTTGTTTGCCGGTTCCGGCTACGGCGTTGTCCGCTATTACAACGAGATGCACCGGCCACTGAACCAGGCTGTGCCTGAATCCTCCCTGGACCCCGGACTGGAGCTCGTCACTTTTGGTCCGGAGTTGCATGAACCGGTGCGGCTGGCGCACAACGCGGCATTCCGGGACCACTGGGGCAGCGAGCCCCGCGACCAGGAGGGTTGGGGCTTTGTGGTGAATGATCCGCAGGCCCGGCCGGACCTGAGCGGCGTCGTGCTGGACCGTTCTACCGGCACGGTGGCCGGGTACCAGTTGGCCACCCACGACGTCGGGGCCGCCCTGACCCGCGGCTTCCGCGAAGGCTACACGGAGCTCCTCGGCGTCCGGCGGGAGTACCGTGGCCGGGGCATCGCGCAGGTGCTTTTGGCCGATGCCATGCGCCGCTTCGCGGCCGCGGGCATGGACGTGGCCTCGCTGGATGTCGACTCGGAGAACCCGACCGGGGCCCTCGCGCTCTACATCAAGATGGGCTATGTGGCCGTCAACCGGAGCATGGCGTGGGACAAGGAGCTTCAGCCGGCAGCGCCGTAGGGGCCGCCTCGGGGAACCGCAGACCTGCGCCTGCCCGCCGGCCGTCCGCGCGCTGGTTCTTCGCGTTAGCCGTCCACGTCGTGGAGATGGTGGACGACGTCGTGCAGGAAATACTGCGCGAAGGTCAGGACAGTGAACACTGAGCCGTTGCTCCGGGTCCCCAAGCGGACCCAATCCTCCTCCGTTACCCGTGCGAAGGACGCTGCAATCTGCTCGCCCTCGGCCGTCAACTCGACGCCGACCTGGGCTGGATCGGCGTTGGCGTAGTCCTGCTCGATTGCCGTCTTGTCCTGGTCCCAGTCATCGAACCGGGCATCGTCCTCGGACAACATGAGGGACAGGCGGTGATCGAAAAGCGTGAAGACGTCCCGGACGTGGCAGCCATACTCGAGGACGGACCACGCTGCCTCGTTGGGCCGTTCCGTCGCGTCCGGACGTCGGAGGGCTGCACGCCACCGCGGGAGCATGCTGATGACGATCCCCGGCGCCGTGGCCGGGGTCGCGGCGGAGGCATCGAAACCGCACTCGGGGCAGGGCCGCGACAGGACCCAAGTCCAGTCCTTGGAATCCGGAATGATAGGCATTCCAGCAGTGTAGGTGCATTTGTTCCGCCGGGCATCCCGACCCGTCGCTGCAGCCGGTGCGGCACCCAGGTACGAGGCCAAAGCAGCACCGCCGTCGGCCGATGCTTTGACGACGTCGGCCGTGGCCGCCCAGTTGACGGCCCCGGTCCGAAGACGGACCGGGGCCGGGACGCTGCTAGAGGCTGGCCAGCAGGTCCTTCATCTCCTGGATTTCAGCTTCCTGGGCGGTCACGATTGCCTTGCTGAGGCTGATGGCGTCCGAGTTCTTGCCTTGGCTGCTTTCAGTCTTGGCCATCATCACCGCGCCCTCGTGGTGGGCGATCATCTGGGCCAGGAACAGCTTGGCCGCGTCGTTGCCCTGGGCGGCGTCGAGCGTCTTGAGGTCGTCGTCGCCCATCATCCCGTCGCCCATGCCATGGCCGGACGCCATCTGGGTGGGTTCGTTCCAGGTCTTGAGCCAGCCCGTCATCTGCGCGATTTCGGGTGCCTGTGCGGCCTTGATCTTGGTGGCGAGTGCGGTGATCCGCGCGTCCATGCCCTGTTTCCTGAGCATCATGTCGCTCATTTCCACGGCCTGGGCGTGGTGCGGAATCATCCCTTGGGTGAACATGGTGTCTGCCGCGTTGTGGCCTGCGGTTGCGGGGGCTGAGCTGGATGCCATGCCCATGCCGCCGCTGACCATGCCCGGCATGGTGTTAGTGGGTGTGCTTCCGGAGGTGCCGGCGCAGCCGGCAAGGGCGATGGCGGCGGAAATGCCGAAGGCAGAAATTGTGGCAGAAATGGTCAGGGTTTTCTTCATGGGGTCAAGTCCTTCAATCATCAATCGGCGTCGTGGCACGCCTGCGGATGACACGCCCGCGCCGCTGGAAGAACGGGATGGAGCGTGTCGGGTAAGTAGGGACGCCGGGCACGACACGGCGCGATCCCGTCTTACGTCCGGCTGATGGACAGATCGCCCGGTGAAGGACTTGCGGGGAGATAGCAGTAGGCCCAGACGGCGGCGTCGGCGTGCGTGTCCGGGTTGTGCATTGAGGCCGGTGCCGTGCCAGGCGGGGGCGCGGCCAGGGACGTCATTGCCGCCGAGGGCGCACAGGCCGAGTGCATTGACGCAGCGTCGGCGCAGTTCGATTGGCATACGCACGAAGCCGCTGGGGCAGCGGCCCGGCTGTCGGCCGTCAGGTCGGGACCGGCTGGGGTCGCAGGGCGCGGAGCCACGGAGTCATGGCCCATGGTGCGCTCTTGCAGGGCATGGGCGGCCGGATGAGGTGCGAGGTTGGTCTCCGGCCGGGAAGACGACCCCGCGGTTTCCGCGGAGGATGTCACCGCGGTCATGGCATGAGCGCCATGCATTCCGGTCATGATGTGCATCCCGAGGAATCCAGCCATGACCGCCAGCAGGCCCACTAGCAGGAATCCGCGGCGAAGGGCGGTTGCGGCATGGCCCATGAAAGCTGCGGCCATGGCATTCTCCCTCCGGTTGGCAGTGTTGGACGGTAGCCAGGTTAAGGCTACAGGCTGCGCATTGGCCGGGCCGTCGTCGGGATACTTGCTCCCGCTGGGCTAGCGGACTTCGATGACGCCCATCATTCCTTGGTCCTCGTGGTCCAGGATGTGGCAGTGGTACACGGAGCGGCCGGTGAAATCCTTGAAGTGGATCCGGACCTGCACCTGTCCGTTGGCGGCTATGTTGACGACGTCACGCCAGACGGGCTGGCCCGGCGCCTGCCTCTGTTCTTCGATGATCTGCATCGGCCAGACGTGCAGGTGGAAAGGATGGTCCATCGGGCTGGGATTGATCAGGGTCCACTCCTCCACCGTCTGCGCGGCCACGGTGGTGTCCGTCCGGCTTGCGTTGAATTCACGGCCGTTGATGGTGAAAGTCATTCCCATCCCCATACCGCCGACGGCGAAGGTCAGCTGCCGGCGAGCGGCAACGGCCGCGGTCCTCAGGTCTGCCGCTGCGGGCCGGGCCGGCACCGCCGGAGGAGGAGCGGCCGGGGCGCCGGAGACCGAGAGGGTCGCCAGCACGAGGTCCCCTATGCCCTGCGCGCCGTTGGGGGCTGGCCCTGCCGGTCCCATCACGCCGGCCATGCTGCCACGGTTGTAGTAGACGGCACCGAGAGTGGCGTCGCCCTCGACAGCTGTGACCAGGACATCTGCACGGTTGCCCGGCGCCAGCAGCACCTCGTCCACGTTCCGGGGTGTGGGGAAGCGGCCGGAATCCATGCCGAGGAGCTGCATCTGCTGCCCGTCTAGGCGCAGCTGCAGGTAGCGGGCCACGCAGGTGTTCACGATCCGCCACCGCTCACGCTCGCCCGGCCGGGCGGAAAGTTTCGGGTTGCTTTGGCCGTTGACCAGGACAAGTTCACCTTCCCGGCCGAGCATTCGGTCCATGGGCGAGGGGCCGGCGACGGTTCCGGAGCCGTCCAGGGTGATGTCAGAGACGACCATCACCCGCTCGCGGCTGACGTCCACGGGCTGTGCGTCCTCGACGATGATCGCACCGAACAGGCCGGCGAAAATCTGATCGGCGACCATGCCGTGATGGTGGGGGTGGTACCAGTACACGCCGGGCGGGTGATCCGCAGGGAGCCGGTAATCGTAGCGGAACGAGTGGCCGGGCTCGACGACGTTGAAAACGTTGTCTCCGTTGCCCTGGGGTGAAACGTGGAGTCCGTGGACGTGCAGGTTTGTCGGGACGTCCATGCTGTTGACCAGCTCGACGGCGAACACGTCCCCACCCCTCAAACGCAGGGTTGGGCCGGGGATTCCGCCGTTGTAGCCAAGCGCCGAGGCCTGCTGGCCGCCGAGCTGCACTGAGCCAGCTGACGCTTCGAGCCGGACCTGCAACTGTCCGTTGCTGCTGCGCAGCTGCTTCGGCTCGGTGAAGTCTCCGCCCGCGACGGACGCGAACCGGGAACTGACCGTCCACCAGAGCCCGGCTCCGCCGGCGGCTACGGCTGCCGTGCCGAGGCCGCCCAGCAGGAGCGCGTTCCGGCGGCTCATTGGGAGCACTATTGGTCCTCGCCGAGAACCTTTAGCTGCTCGCGGTATTGCTCCGCCGTCAGTTCACCCCGGGCAAAGCGTTCATCGAGGATCTGCCGGGCCCGGCTCCTGCCCGGGTAGGGCCCCTGCGGTCCCTGCATCCCGCTGTGACTGCCGCCTCCGGCAAACATGCGCACGGCGACCAGTACCAGCAGCGCTATGCCGATGAGCAGGAGAATGCCCCACATCCACATCCAGGCCATATTCATGCCGTAGCCCCACATCAAGACCGGTGCCCTTTCGCCTCAGACCATTGCTATTCCGATTCTTGGGCCGACCTCGGCTGCCCGGTAGAGTCCGAAGGCCTCCCCGTCCGGGAGCCTCGAGCTACACGCACTCACGGATATCGAGTGCGCGCATGCCCGGCCGTGCCCCGCCGGCCAAGGAAATCGGCGTCGCGGTTTCTCAGGTACGTGGGGGATGTGGAGGAGTATCATTCCTTCCGGGGGGCGGGCCTGGAAAGAGAATAGCCATGCTCAAGGACAAGCAAGTCGGCGCAGTGCTACCGGCAGCGGACATCGCCCGTGCACGGGATTTCTACCGCGATAAGCTCGGACTCGAACCCGAGAACGCGGATGCCGAGGACAACCTGCAGTACAAGTGCGGCGGCGGTACCGGGTTCCTCCTGTACCAGACGCCCAATGCCGGAACGGCCAAGAACACGCAGATCGGCTGGGTGGTCGATGACCTTCCGGGTGCCGTTGCGGAACTCCGGGCCAAGGGAGTCGTCTTCGAGGAATACGACTTCCCGGGCCTAAAAACGGAGGACGGCATCGCCACCACTCCGGACGGAAGCTCGGCCGCGTGGTTCCTGGACACGGAGGGCAACATCCTGAGCCTCAACCACATGCCCTAGCGCCGGCCCACAGGATGCGGGCAAGGCTTCCGGGACTGAGATCGCCGGAGGCAACGCCGGATCACGAATCCCGGCCGGAGCGCGACAGCGCCGCCGGCCGGATTTCGTTCGTCCGCGGTCCTACGTGTCGTTGCCGGCTTCCGGGTCCTCTGACCACGCCATGCTGGGTCCAATGGCGTCGATCGCCTGGGACAGCGGAATGCCGGAGCCGTCGCGGCGGCCATGCTCGCCGGGGAGTGAGCGCGCCACACCTGCCAGGGAGGACGCCTTGGCCGGCCCGTGCCCAGCCCAGCCGAGCAGCAGCGTGTCCTCGCCCTTGAGGAAACGGTGTGCCCGCACCCCGGCAGTCGCCCGGCCCTTGACCGGGTACTCGGCCAGGGCGGTGACCTTCGCGGCCCCGGGGGCTGTGCCCGGCAGCGCGCCTTCCGTCCCCGCGATGGTCACGACGACGGCGGCGGCGTCAGCGGGGCTGGCGGTCCCGAAGAACATCACCCGGTCCCCGGCGGCCAGCTTGATCCCGGCCATGCCGCCGGCGGTCCGGCCCTGCGGGCGGACGGCGGAGGCACTGAAACGCAGCAGTTGGGCCTGGCGCGTGATGAAGACGAGGTCGTCGTCGTCGGACCCGGCGGGGGCAACGCCCACCACGGTGTCCTTGTCCTTGAGCGCGATCGCTTCCCAGTCTTCGCGGTTCAGCGGATAGTCCGGCTGCACCCGTTTGACCACGCCCTGGGCGGTTCCGATTGCCAGAACCTGGTCCAGCGGCGCGAAGGCCACCAGCGATTCCCCCTTGAGCAGAGTGATGAAATCCTTGGCCGCTACCCCGCCGGCCATGTTGGGGGTACCCGAGGTTGGCGGCAGCACAGGCATGTCCATGACCTGCAGGCGCAGCATGCGGCCCTGCGAGGTCACGGCGGCGATCTCGCCGCGGGCGGTGGTTTTGACCACGGAGGAGAAGACGTCATGCCGGGTCCGCGGTCCGGCCTCGGCCAGGCTGTCCTGGTTGGCGGTGCGGGCAATCTGCCCGGACACGGTGAGGATGGCCCAGCAAGGATCGTCCGCGATCTCAAGGGCCAGCGGTGCGGCCTTGCCCTTGGCCCCGGCGGCTGCGCCCAGTGCCGCGGCGACGGTGGGGGAGACGGCCTCGGATTCCAGCAGGACGGTCCGGCGCGGTGTGCCGTACTTCTCCGCGATCTCGCCGAGTTCGTCGGACACCAGGGCACGGAGCAGCGCGGGGGAGCCCAGGATCGCTTCAAGCTCCGCGATCTCCCGGCGGAGCTCCTCTTGCTCCTTCTCCAGCTCGACCCGCGAATATTTGGTCAGCTGCCGCAGCCGCAGTTCCAGGATGAAGTTGGCCTGGATCTCGGAGAGATCGTAGATGGACATCAGCCGGGTACGGGCCTCGGCCACCTCGTCGGAGGACCGGATGATCTGGATGACCTCGTCAATGTCCACGATCGCGACCAGGAGGCCCTCGACCAGGTGCAGGCGGTCCTTCTTCTTGCCCAGCCGGAAGGCGGTGCGGCGCCGGACCACATTGATCCGGTGGTCCACGTAGACCGAGAGCAGCTGGAGCAGCCCGAGGGTCTGCGGCTGGCCGTCGACGAGAGTCACATTGTTGATGCCGAAGGAGTCTTCCATCGGGGTGTAGCGGTAGAGCTGCTGGAGCACGGCAGTGGGATTGAAGCCGTTCTTGAGCTCAATGACCAGGCGCAGGCCGTGCTTGCGGTCGGTGAGGTCCACGACGTCGCTGATGCCGGTGAGCTTCTTGCCGTTGACGGCATCCTTGATCTTCTCGATCACCTTCTCCGGGCCCACCATGTAAGGCAGTTCCGTGACCACCAGGCCGGTGCGGCGGGCCGAGAGCTGCTCGATGTCCACCTTTGCCCGGGTCTTGAAGGAGCCGCGGCCGGTGGCATAGGCGTCGCGGATGCCGTCCAGGCCCACAATCCGGCCACCGGTGGGCAGGTCCGGGCCGGGGACGAACCTCATGATGTCCTCGAGCGTGGCGTCCGGGTTGTCGATCAGGTGCCGGGCCGCGGCGATGACCTCCACCAGGTTGTGCGGGGCCATATTGGTGGCCATGCCGACGGCGATGCCCGTCGCGCCGTTGACCAGCAGGTTGGGGAACGCGGCCGGCAGCACGTCCGGCTGGGTCAGCTGGTTGTCGTAGTTGGGAACGAAATCGACGACGTCCTCGTCGAGGTGGTCGGTGAGGGTCAGGGCCGCGGCCGCCAGCCGGGCTTCCGTGTAGCGGGGGGCCGCCGGGCCGTCGTCGAGCGAGCCAAAGTTACCGTGTCCGTCGATCAGCGGCAGCCGCAGGGAAAAGTCCTGGGCCATCCGCACCATGGCGTCGTAGATCGCGGCGTCACCGTGCGGGTGCAGCTTGCCCATGACCTCGCCCACCACGCGGGCGCTCTTGACGTGGCCGCGGTCCGGGCGCAGCCCCATGTCGGACATCATGTAGAGGATCCGCCGCTGGACGGGCTTTAGGCCGTCGCGGGCGTCGGGAAGGGCCCGCGAATAGATCACCGAATAGGCGTATTCGAGGAATGAGCCTTCCATCTCGGACGTGACATCGATATCGACGATGTTCTCGACGAATTTTCCTGCGGAATCGTGGCTGGGTTCCCCTGCCGGGGGCGTGGTTTGGCGGCGTGCCATAAGGCTGGTGGATCCTTCTGAGGGGTGCTGAACGGGTACTGCGTAAGTTTATGACTAGGCTAAGCCTATGGTGGATCAGCCGGCGGACGGCGTATATCCGGAATATTGGGAAGCCGATGTTGTCCTGCGCGACGGCGGCACGGCGCATGTGCGCCCCATCCACCCCTCCGATGCAGATGCGGTCCAGGCCTTCCACGTGGGCCAGTCCCAGAAGTCCATCTACATGCGCTTCTTCGCCTTCAAGTCCAAGCTTTCCAGCAAGGAACTCAAGCGCTTCACCGAGGTGGATTACAAGGACCGGGTGGCCCTGGTGATCACCATCGGCGGCGAAATCCTGGGCATCGGCCGTTACGACCGGCTCGATGACCCGGCCGAGGCCGAGGTCGCCTTCAACATCGCCGACGCCCACCAGGGCCGCGGCATCGGCTCGATCCTGCTCGAACACCTCGCCGCCGCGGCCCGCGAGAACGGGATCCGCAAGTTCAGCGCCGAGGTGCTTCCGGAGAACCGCAAGATGCTCATGGTCTTCTCCGACGCCGGCTACGACGTCAAACGCCACTTCGACGACGGCGTGGTCAGCCTCGAGTTCAACATCGACCCCACCGACAAATCCCGCGCTGTGATGGAATCCCGCGAGCACCGCGCCGAAGCCCGCAGCATCCAGGAACTGCTCGCTCCGGCGTCCGTGGCCGTGATCGGAGCCAGCCGCAAATGGGGCACCGTGGGCTACCAGCTGCTCGAGCACGTCATCGAAGGCGGCTTCAGCGGACCGGTCTATGCGATCAACCCGGAGGCCCTGGAACTGGCCGGCATGCTCTCCTTCGCCCGGCTCTCCGAGGTTCCCGGCCCGGTCACGCTCGCCATCATCGCGGTCCCGTACGACGAGG
This sequence comes from Arthrobacter sp. 10N44_2, assembly GCF_056394385.1. NCBI lineage: Bacteria > Bacillati > Actinomycetota > Actinomycetes > Micrococcales > Micrococcaceae > Arthrobacter > Arthrobacter sp. 10N44_2. Next base: position 26,241 of record NZ_JBFTHT010000012.1, read on the forward strand.
TCCCCAAGGTGGTCCAGGAATGCGCGGCCGCCGGGGTCAAGGGAATTGTGGTGGCCACCGCGGGGTACGCGGACGACGGCGAACGCGGCCTGGCGCGCCAGCGCGAACTGGTGCGGCAGGCTCGAGAAAACGGCATGCGCGTGATCGGCCCGGCGTCCCTGGGCATCGTCAACACCAACCCGGCCGTGTCCCTCAACGCCTCGATGGCACCGGCCCTGGCCCGTCGCGGCGGGTTGGGGCTGTTCAGCCAGTCGGCCGCGATCGGCGTCTCGCTCTACGCGGCCTCCAGCCGGCGCCGGGTTGGCATCTCGACCTTCCTCTCGGCCGGCAACCGCGCCGACGTCTCCGGCAACGACATGATGCAGTACTGGGAAGACGACGCCGACACCACGGCGGTGGGCCTGTACCTGGAATCGATCGGCAACCCGCGCAAGTTCTCCCGGCTGGCCCGCCGGCTGGCCCGCACCAAGCCGGTGATTGTGGCCAAGTCCGACGCCATGGGCCTGAACCTGCCGCCCGGGCACTCTGTCCGCACCACCCAGGCTCCCTCGGAAGCGCTGGATGCCATGATGCGGCAGGCCGGGGTGATCCGGGTCGAGACCATCGAAGAGCTCATGGACGTCGCCCAGATCGTCTCGAGCCAGCCGCTGCCCGGGGGCCCCGGAATCGCCGTCTTCAGCAACTCGCGCGCCCTTGGCAAGGTGGTAGCAGACAGTGCCGCCCGCCAGGGGCTCGGCGTGGAACGGATCGTGACAGACGTGGACCTGGACGCGGGCATGTCCCGGGCGCTGCCGGCCCTGCGCCGGAGCCTGCAGGAAACCCTGACCGCGGACACGGTTTACGCCGCGGTGGTCGCGCTGCTGCCGGCGCACGGTCTCACCGTCGAAAAGATCGCCGGAGTGCTGGCCGAATGCTCCGCGGCGGCCGGCAAGCCGGTGGTTGCCGCCTTTAGCGGAATCCTTGATCCCTCCATCTATGTGGAGGGAATGGTCGGCGCCGAACCTGAACAGCCGCACCAGCCCGCGCCCGCTCCGCCGGTCCCGTGCTACTCCAACCCGGGTGCGGCGGTCGCGGCCCTTGCCGCCGTCGTGCGTTACGCCCAGTGGCTGGACCGGGACCAGGGACTGTTCGTGGAGCCCGAAGGGTGCCACCCGGAGGCCGCCCGGGCGGACCTGGAGCTGCTGCTGCGCGATGTGGGCGGCGAGCAGCTCGTCCGGCTGGACCAGGACACGGCCGCCCGGCTGCTGGGCCACTACGGCATCCGGCTGGTCCCGTCCGTCGGGTTCGAGACGGCGGAGGAGGCCGTGGCCGCGGCCGGGCAGCTCGGCTGGCCTGTGGCCTTGAAGACCACGGACCCGGCACTGCGGCACCGGCTGGACCTGGGAGGTGTGCGGCTGGACATCCAGGACGCCGATTCGTTGCGGCGCAACGTGCTGGAGATGCGCAAGTCGCTCGAGCGGTACGGCTCGCCGTCCCTGGAAGTGCAGACCATGGTACCGGTGGGGCAGGCCTGCACTTTCCGCGCCATCGAAGACCCGCTGCTGGGGCCGGTGATCTCCTTCGGCCTGGCCGGAGACGCCGTGAACCTGCTCGATGACTGGGCCCACCGCGTGCCGCCGCTCTCCGGCTCCGACGTCCACGACTTCATCCGGGCGCCCCGGGCGTCGCGGAAGCTTTTCGGCTACCAGGGCCTGCCCGCCGTCGACGTCGCGGCACTCGAGGACCTCGCCGCCCGCCTCACCAGGCTGAAGGACAACCACCCGGAGATCGCGCTGGTGCATTTCAATCCCGTCCTCGCCGGGCCCGATGGTGCCTCGATCCTGGCCGCCGATGTCAGGATCGCGAACGCCGCCCAGCGGACCGACAGTGCGCGCCGGGCGATGCGGAGTTAGGGTCTAACCTCCCCGGCTGCAGCCCGCGTCCAGGGCCCGGCAGTTAGCAAGTCCCATGCTGATCTGTGAAAATGGAGACTATGAGCACCCAGCCTCCAGCACCCAAGCCCCTGGCGACCGCCCCCGCACGCCAGACCGCGCACCACCACGGCCTCCATGACCACAGTGCGCAGGGCCAGAGCCTGGAAGGGGCCCTCCAGCAGGCCGGTTTCTACCCCCGGCTCGTGGCCGACGTCGTCGCCGATGCCCTGGATGGCCGCGATTGCGTGGCCCACCTCGTACATCTCGAGACACACTTCGACCGGGCCGAGGTCCGCCGCCACATCACCGTCCTGGTGTTGACCGACGACATGTTGGTCATCACCCATGTCGACGACCAGCAGCTCGACGAGGCCGGCGAGCAGACCGTCGCCCAGGTGTCCACCGAGTCCGTTCCCGTCACCCAGATCCGCTCCGTGGTCTTGAGCTATGTCTACGCCCAGCCGCAGGACTACAAGCCTTCCGACCCTGTCCGCGAGCTGACGTTGTCCATTGCATGGTCCGGCGGCCAGCGCCTCGACATGGGTCCGGCCAGCTGCGGGGACCCGCAGTGCGAGGCCGATCACGGCTACAGCGGCACCATTGCCCAGGAAGACATCGTCCTGCGCATCAGCGCCGAAGCGGACGGCCTGCAGGCCGTACAGGACGCTAAGCTCTTCGCCCGCGCCCTCCGCGCTGTGAACACCGGCTCCGCGGCGCCGGTCCCGCACAACGGGCCCGGGCTGCCGCCCCGACCGCGGATGGGCGTGTTCGGAAACCGCCTCAGCCGCGGCCACCAGCGCTGACATGGCCCATTTCCGTCAGCCTGAGCCCGCCGAAGATCAGCTGCCAGTCCCGGTATTGGCTCCCTCCCTGGCCGCCGGCGCCGCCGCGGCCGTTCCGCTGGCCGCCGGTGCTGGTCCGTCCCCGCTCCCGCCCGCCCCGGCGTTCGGACACCGTTCCATCGCCGAGGTGCTCACCAGCGCCGCCGCCAGCCTGGGAGTCCCGGGGTTTGAGAACAAACTGAACCTTCCGGCCGCCAAACGCGTGTGTGTGGTGCTGGCCGACGGGCTGGGCCGGAACCTGTTGAAGCAGAAGAGCGCCCACACCCCGTTCCTGCGTGCGGTCCAGCAGGCCGGCCAGGGCCAGGTGCCCGTGTCGCTGGACTCGGCGTTCCCGTCCACCACCGCGGCATCCCTCGCCAGCTTCGGCACCGGACTGTCGGCGGGCCAGCACGGCATGGTGGGCTATGACGTCCTGGATCCGGATCAGGACCGGGTAGTGAACATGCTGGGCAACTGGGACGCCGGCGTGGACCCGCGGACGTGGCAGCCGTTCCCCACCGTTTTTGAACGGGCCGCGGAACACGTCGATGTGACGACGGTCAGCCTGCCGCAGTTCAGCACCTCTGCCATGACCGAGGCCGCGCTCCGCGGAGGCCGCTTCCTCACCGGAACCACGTCGCACGCCCGGACCGAAGCGGCCGCCGAGGCCATGGCCGGCGCCGGTCCCTCGCTGATGTACTTCTATGTCAATGAGCTCGACAAGGCCGGGCACCGCCACGGCTGCCAGTCAGCCCAGTGGGAGCACCAGCTGGAAGAGCTCGATGCCACGGTGCGCCGGCTCAACGCCACCCTGCCGGCCGGCACCACGGTGCTGCTGACGGCGGACCACGGAATGGTGGACGTGCCCGAATCGCAGCGGATCGACTACTCCGCGGAGCCGGCGCTGCTCGCCGGGGTGCGGCACACCGCCGGAGAGCCGCGCATGGTCCACCTCTACCTGGAGGATAGGACGGACGACGCCGCCCGCGGCCGCCTGCTGGCCAACTGGCGGTCCCGTTTCGGGGACAGAATATGGGCCTTCACCCGTGAGGAAGCGATCGCGGGCGGCCTGTTCGGCGACGTGAGGGCCGAGGCCGCCTTGCGGATCGGCGACGTCATGATCGCGGCCCGGGACGCGCTGGCGCTTTACGATACCCGCAGGGTCCGGCCCACTGCCCTTGAGGTCGTGGGCCAGCACGGTTCCCTGACGAAAGCCGAGCGGGAAGTCCCGCTGCTCTATTTCCAGGCCGACGGTAAAAAAGCCCCCCGCGGCTGACGTTCCCAGCCTGAAATTCGGGACTGAAAATCGGGACGGAAATTCCTGCCTGAAATTCGGGACTGAAATCCCTGCCGGAAACGCGCGCCCGGCTTTTATTGGTCGCTGCGGGTTCCGAAGACGATTTCGTCCCAGCTCGGAACGCTGGAGCGCTTCGGCTTGGCCGGCTGGCGCTCGGGCTGGTCCGTTCCGGCTTCGTTCCGGGCAGCGGCGTGGGACTCGCGGTGCTGCCGCCGGGACGTTCCGCCGCCGATCAATTCATCCAGACCCGGGCTCGCCGTCGGGCCGCTCTTAGGGGCCGGGCGCAGTTGCGACGCCGCGATGGTGACTTCCCGGGTCTCGGTGCTGACGCCGTCGTGCAGTTTCAGGGCATCGTCTTCCTCCGGGAGGCGCGGTGCGAGGCTCAGCCGCGAGAGCATCGAGGGCCTGCCGTCGCGCCGTCGCGTGAAGGGGTCGGTTTCCGACGGGGCGGCCGCCTCCACTGCCGGAACGTCCGGCAGACCGGGGTTGATGAGGGCTGGATCGGTCTCGGCCGGGGCGGGATCGTTCTCCGCAGCCGATTCGGGGATGGCATCCGGCTCCACAGTTGCCGGAAGCCCGGGTGTTTCCGGGACCTCCGAGGGACGGGGGTGGGCAGCGGGGACGCCGGTGGTCAGGAGCGTGGCAAGGGCGTCGTCCGCGTCCTCGTCCACGCCGATTCGCTGGCCGCGGCGGGAACGCAGCATGTCCAGCAGCCCGTCGGCGTCTTGTTCCTGGTGGATCCTGTCCTGCTGGAGCAGCATCTGGTGAATAATGCTGTGCTGGCCGGTCGCTGTGCGGGCGGCGGCCTCGGCATCGGTTTCAAAGTCGAAGGGCCGGTCGGAGACGGCCGTAAGGCGCCGGGTCGGCACGGGGCCTTCGAGCGGCTCAAGTTCGCTCAGCTGCTGGGCCCAGCGGTTGGCGTTTTGCAGGGTCTTCCGGGCGGGGTGGAAGGTCCACAGGGCCGGCGGCTCCTCGCCGATTCCGGCCGGGCCGCCGGGCTTGGGCTCGAAGCGGGCCACCACGTTCCAGCTGCCGTCGGGACGTCGCCAGGAATCCCACTCCAGTGTTGAGGGCTCGACTCCGTAGGCCCTGAGCCGGTGCTCGACCATGTCGCTGAGGGACGCCGGGTTTTCACCGAACACCGACCGGTAGGCGTCGTGGCCCGGGGCGGGGGAGGCGACCTCCACCTTGCGGGCCTGCTGCGCGATGTACTCGCGTTCGGCCAGGACCGGGCCCTCGTAGCGCTGGACTTTCTCCAGCGGAATTCCGGACAGTTCCGCCACTTCGGCGGCGGTGGCCCCGTTGCGAATCCTGGTCTGGATGTCGCGCGGTGACATGGCAATAGGGGGTGCGGCCGCGCTGGACGCGGTCTTCGCCGACGCCCGGCTGGCTGCCACCCGAAGTGCTTCATCGATCGGCAGCTGGAACATCTCGCCGCCGGTGCCACTCAACAGGAGATGCTCTCCGTCGTCGTGGACGCCTACAAGCCGTAGATCCTGCATACAAATCCTCCACCCTGGCATTACTAACAATCGAAACTCTGCCACCAGCCGGACGCATTTCGGGTTAGGACGGCAGGCGCGCCGTGATTTTCCGCGACTTTACGCGACTTTCCGCCGGTTTTTGCCGGTCTGCGGGAGAGATCGGGGCGAGGAGACCGGTGGGCTCTGGCATTCGGGAGGCGCTTAAGCAAAAATGACCCGACACCGGGCACAAAAACCGCATGTCCGGCGTTACAACGGTGAACCGTTCCCGGAGCCCAGGGTTACCATCCCGGCGGGCCGCCCAGGAACGGCGAATCAATCGAACGAATGCGGAGTGTGAGCAACAAATAATGGCGACTGATTACGATGCGCCGCGTAAGACCGAAGAAGACCTCAGCGAGGATTCGATTGAGGCTCTGAAGGCGCGGCGTACGGAGAAGCCTTCCGCCGTGGTGGATGAAGATGAGTCCGACCTCGCCGAAGGCTACGAACTTCCCGGCGCAGACCTGTCCGGGGAGGAACTGCTGGTCCGGGTCCTGCCCGCCCAGGCTGACGAATTCACGTGTGCCTCCTGCTTCCTCGTCCGCCACCGTTCGCAGATTGCCCGCGAAAAGGACGGCTTTAAGTACTGCAAGGATTGCGAGGGCTAGGCACGCGGCAGCCCTGACCGGGACCCCCGATCCCGGGCCCGCATTTCGGGACCGGGGAGGAGGCGACGTGAGGTGCCCTCCGGGAGTTGGGGAGAGCCGTGCAGGGGGCGGTGGGAACTAAGCGTTGAGCGCGGCGATCAGTTGCTCCGGGTGGCGGCTGGACGCCAGCCAGTACGGCGTGCGGTCCGAGGGGTCCTCGATCTCGATCCGGACCACCGGATCCACCCAGCCGCGGATACACAGGAACGCCAGCCCGTTGAGCCGGGTGCCCCGCTCCGCCGTCGCTTCTTTGCCCCGGAACGCCGTGGCCTTGCCCAGGAATCCGCGTTCAATCGTGGCCCTGCCCACCTTCAGGGTGGTCCTCGTGACCGTGATTGACGGCGTGGACAGGACCAGCAGCACGGAGATGATGACGAAGAGCACGATCGCTGCGGTGATACCGGCCCAGATGCTGATGGGCGCCAGCATGAGGATCCCGGCGCTGGAGAACCCCGCCGCGACCAGCCAGATCCAGAAGTTCGGCCAAAGCTTCTCGGAGTAAAGGGCAGTGGAGTCGCGCGGGGCGCTCTTCGGGGCAGGCGCGGCTGCGCTGGATTCGGGCATAAGCACAGCTTTTCATCTTTCCCGGGCTATTTCACCTCGGCCCGGCCCGGCTCCAGCCCTGGATCAACCCGGAACAACCCGGATCAACCCGTATCCACCGCGCACCAGTCCCGCGGGCGGCGTGCCCGGGCAGGCCAGCGGCGGCTAGGACGATGTTCCTTGCGGGCGTTAGAGTGAGGGACTGTGACTGAAGAAAACACCGCCGTCGCCAGTGCCGCACCGACGGCCAGCGACGCAGCCTACGGAACGCCCACCTTGACGGTACAGCTGAAAATGCTCGACGACGGGCTCGAGCCGCCGTCGTACGCGCACCCGGGCGACGCGGGCGCTGACCTTCGCGCCCGCGAGGACGTCGTCCTCGCGCCGGGGGAGCGCCGCCTCGTCCCGACAGGCGTCTCGATTGCGCTCCCGGATGGATTCGTTGCGCTGATCCACCCCCGGTCCGGCCTCGCCACCAAGCACGGACTCACGGTGGTGAACGCCCCGGGGACCGTGGACGCCGGCTACCGCGGTGAAATCGCGGTGACACTGCTCAATACGGACCGGGACGAGGCGATCGAGCTCCGCCGCGGCGATAGAATTGCACAAATGGTCATTCAGCGCGTGGAGTACGCCAGGTTCCTCCCGGTCGAGGAGCTCGACGGCTCCGTCCGCGGCGGGGGAGGCTTCGGTTCCACCGGCGGTTTCGGCGGACCGGCCTGAGCGCAGGCCCCGGCAACGCCACGGGAGCCAACTGCGTTTCTGCAGTGCCGCAGGCACTGCAGCACATGCAGGCAATGATGCACGAAATAAGGAGCCGGCCGCGGGGTAGCGGGCGGCCACGCGGACAGGCGCCAGGACGGCGCCGGGCGGCGGTACAGGATCACAACTGAAGGAGACACCCCATGGTTTTTGGGCGCGGCAGGAAAGCCAAACAGGAGCAGCCGACCGGGGCCGATACGGACCAGAACGCTGTGGCCACGGAAGCTGCTGGTGACGCCGCCGCGACACCGGCCGGGAACGTTGCCGAAACCGCCGGCCGGGCCGCGACCGGCCCCTTCGACGTCGCGGAAATCGAAGACCAGGACGGGTACGTGGACCTCGGTGCGCTGCTGATCGCGCCCCGCGAGGGACTCCAGCTCCGCTTGGAGGTTGAAGAGGCGAGCCAGCGCGTCGTCGCCGTCACTATGGACCTGGAGGGCTCGAGCCTTCAGCTGCAGGCCTTCGCCGCCCCCCGTTCCGAGGGCCTGTGGGATGAAATCCGTGAGCAGATCGGGCAGTCGGTCGGCAGCCAGGGCGGCCAGGTCGAGGAGGTCGAGGGCAGCTTCGGCACCGAACTCGTGGCGAAGCTTCCCGCCGGCGGCGCGGACGGCAGCCAGGGCTACCGCGTGGCCCGCTTCATCGGCGTTGATGGCCCGCGCTGGTTCCTCCGCGGAGTCTTCGGCGGCGAGGCAGCCCTTGACCGCGACGCGGCGGCCGGACTGGAGGGGCTCTTCCGGAAGATCGTCGTGGTCCGCGGCGAGAACCCCATGCCGCCGCGTGACCTGCTGCAGCTGCGCCTGCCAAAGGACACCGCCACTGCACCGTCGCCGCAGGCGGCCCCCGAATTCGAACAGCCCGAACGCGGACCGGAGATAACCCAGATTGGCTGATGCCGCCGGCAAAAAATCCACCGCCGCCATGTCCGTCCGGGACTTGCCGGACCGCGGGCGGGTGCTGTGCCACGGCTTCATCGAGTCCGTCACGTACGTGCCCGCCAACCAGGTGGCTTCCTTCATTGCGATCCTGATCGATCACGACGTGCCTGCGCCCGTCAGCCGTTTCCCGGGATTTGGTGTCAAAGCCGGCTCCGGTGCCGGGACGGCCAGCAGCCTGCCGGCCAGCACCCTGCCGGCCAGCGGCGTGTCCACCCACCGGGTGCGCCCCGGCGCTCAGCGCCAGCGGCCGGCCGGCCCCAAGGAGCGGCTGCGCGTTGTATGGCTGGGCCGGCGCCGGATCCCTGGCGTCGACGCCGGAACTGAGCTCCGGCTCGAGGGCATGGTCACCATCCGCGACGGGCTGCCCACGATCTTCAACCCACGCTACGAAATACTCTCCCGCCAGGAGGAGCAATGACCTTGCCCGAACACCCCGAGCGGGACCGCCCGGAGCGGCCTCAACAAGACACCGACCGGCACGAGCCGGCGGAATCCGCGGACGGCGGCCGGGACATTTCCGCCCCCGTGACCTCCGAGCCCACAACGGCCCAGCCCACAACCGCCCAGCCCACAACCGCCGCGCCCACCGTCGCCCAGCTTGCCGGGGACTACGCGGCCAAGGCCGGCCTGCACCGGTCGAGCAACGGCAACATCGACGTGCTGAAAAGCGCCGGCGGCATCCAGGGCATCGCCGAGAGCATCCTCCCGGGCCTGGTCTTCCTGATTGCCTTCACCATCGACCGGGAAAACCTGGCCATGGCCGTCACGGCCTCCCTGGCGGTGGCCGCCGTCTTCACCGTGGCCCGGCTGGTTCAGCGCAAACCGCTGACGCAGGCTCTGGCCGGCTTCATTGGCGTCGGCCTCTCCGCCTGGCTGGCCACCTCGACCGGCAAAGCAGAGAATTTTTACGTCCTGGGGTTCTTCACGAACGTCGGCTACATCCTGGCCATGTCGATCTCCGTGGCCGTGCGCTGGCCGATCGCCGGCCTGCTCTTCGGCTTCATCCGCAACGAGGGCGTGGAATGGCGCAAGGACCCGAAAAGGATCAGGGCGTACAGCATCGGCACATGGGTGATCGTTGCCGTGCTGGTCCTGCGGCTCGTGGTGCAGGTTCCGCTCTACTTCATGGGCGAGCAGGGCCTCGCCGCCCTCGCCACCACCAGGCTCATCATGGGCGCCCCGCTGTACATCCTCGGCATCTGGGTTGCCTGGCTGATCACCCGGCCGGCCCCGGTGCCCGCCGCAGCCCCAGAAGCGAATTGACCCGTTGCGCTATCAGATATGGCCGTTCCCAGACTTCGGGAACGGCCATATCTGATAGCGCAACTATTGGGAGCGGAACTGCTCTAGCCGTCGAAGCCGTCGTCCCCGGCCGGCTGGGTGCCGTGGCCGTGCTGGTCCGAGGTCACCGGGTGCTGGTCCTCCAGCGGTGATTCGGGCGCCAGCAGGGCGCGGAGGTCGTCCTCGGCGGCGATCGTGGTGACAAAGAACAGTTCGTCGCCGCCGTCGATCACGTCGTCGCGGCTCGGCGTGATGGGCGCCTGGTCCCGCAGGATCGCGACGAGGGTGGCGTCCTCGGGCCACTGGACATCGCCCACGGTCAGCCCGATCACATGCGAGTCGTGCGGGACCGTGAACTCCACCAGTGAGGACACCCCGGTCTGCAGTGTCAGCAGCCGCACCAGGTCGCCGATCTCCACCGCCTCCTCCACCAGGGCGGTCATCAGCTGCGGGGTGTTGACCGCGACGTCGACGCCCCAGGAGTCGTCGAACATCCAGTCGTTCTTGGGGTTGTTGACCCGGCCGACGGTACGCCCGACACCGAATTCCGTCTTGGCCAGCAGCGAGACCACCAGGTTGACCTTGTCGTCACCGGTGGCGGAAACCACGACGTCGGCGTCCTCGAGTTTGGCGTCCTGCAGCGTGCTCAGCTCGCAGGCATCACCGACCAGCCAGTGGGCTCCGCGCAGCCCGCTCCGGCCGATGACCTCCGGCTTCTCGTCGATCAGCAGGATTTCGTGCTTATGGGCCAACAACTCGCGGGCGATCGAGGACCCGACGCTTCCGGCACCGACGATGACGACTTTCACTCAGGACTCCTTGGCGGGGGATTTGGCGAGAATGTGGCCGATCTCGGAGCTCCGGTCCACGTTCAGCATGGCGTGGACAGTGTCGCCGTCCTGATAAGACGTGGCGGCAGCGGGCAGCATGCCCTCACCGAACCGGGTCAGATACGCGATCCGGATGCCGGCCGCCTTCTCGATCGAGGAGATCGGGTGCCCGATCCAGTCGGGGTTGAGGTCAACCTCCGCGAGCACCAGCCGGCCCGAGGGCTCCCGGAAGTCACCGGCGATGTGCTGTTCGGGCAGGATGCGTCGCAGTACCTGGTCGGCGCTCCAGCGGACCGCGGCGACCGTGGGAATGCCGAGGCGCTGGTAGATTTCGGCGCGGCCCGGGTCATAGATCCTGGCCACCACATGGGGCACGTGGAAGGTCTCCCGCGCCACCCGGGTGGCGAGGATGTTGGAGTTGTCGCCGCTGGAAACCGCCGCGAAGGCATAGGCTTCCTCGACGCCGGCGCGCTTCATCGTCTCGCGGTCAAACCCGACCCCCGTGACCTTCCGTCCGGAAAATCCTGTGCGGAGCCGCCGGAAGGCGCGGTCGTCCTGGTCGATGATGGCCACCGAATGCCCGGCGTCCTCGAGCGTGTGTGCCAGGGTTGCCCCGACACGGCCACAACCCATGATCACGAAGTGCGCCACATGGGCCTCCTCTTGGTTCTGCGTCTGATACTGCGTAAAACTCTACCGGCCACGCGGTCCCGGAAGGCCACGGGCACGGGGCGCCGGCCGGCGCCCTTGCGCACGCCGACTTCGCCGTCATGACATCGCGTCCGAATCAGACTAGCTTTGTGTGGTGCTGACAATTTTCAATGCCGTGAAGCGGGTGCTGGTAGGCAAGCCCTTCCGGAACGACCGTCTGGCCCACACGCTCTTGCCGAAGCGGATCGCGCTGCCCATTTTCGCCTCGGATGCATTGTCCTCCGTGGCCTATGCCCCTGACGAAATCCTCCTGACCCTGGCCATCGCCGGCGTGAGCGCGGTCGCCGTCGCCCCGTGGGTGGGCCTCGCCGTCATGGTGGTGCTCCTGACCGTGGTGGCCTCCTACCGCCAGAACGTCCACGCCTACCCCTCCGGCGGCGGCGACTACGAGATCGCCAACGTCAACCTCGGCAAATTTGCCGGCCTCACCGTGGCCTCGGCGCTGCTGGTCGACTATGTGCTGACCGTGGCCGTGTCCATGTCCTCGGCCGCGACGTACCTGACCACCGCCGTGCCCTCGCTGCACGGACAGCAGGCGGCGATTGCCACGATCGGCGTCATCATCCTGGCCCTGGTGAACCTGCGCGGCATCAAAGAGGCGGGCAGTGTCTTCGCCGTCCCGACCTACATCTTCATGGCCTCCATCCTGGGCATGACCGCCGTCGGGATCTTCCAGGCCGTGACAGGCCAGCTGGGGCAGGCACCGTCGGCGGCGTTCGAGATTGTGCCGGAGCCGGGCTTCGACGAAGGACTTGTCGGCCTGGCCGGCGCGTTCCTGCTGCTGCGTGCCTTCTCCTCCGGCGCGGCGGCGCTGACCGGCGTCGAGGCCATCAGCAATGGTGTGCCCAACTTCCAGAAGCCCAAGAGCAAGAACGCGGCCACCACACTGCTCCTGCTTGGCGTGATTGCCTCCGCCATGCTGGCGGGCATCATCTACCTGGCCAACGCCACCAAGGTGCACATCGTGCTGGATCCGGCGACGGAATTCCTCCTGAACGGCAAACCGCTGGAAGAGGGGTACATCCAGAACCCGGCCATCAGCCAGATCGCGCAGACAGTTTTCGGCGAGGGGTCCATCCCGTTCTACATCGTGGTGGCCGCCACCGGCGTCATCCTCGTGTTCGCCTCCAACACGGCGTTCAATGGTTTTCCGGTGCTCGGCTCGATCCTGGCACAGGACGGCTACCTGCCGCGCCAGCTGCGGACCCGTGGCGACCGGCTGGCCTTCAGCAACGGTGTCCTGGCCCTGGCGGCCGGCGCCCTGGTGCTGATCATCGCCTTCAACGCCGACGTCACCAAGCTCATCCAGCTCTACATCGTGGGCGTCTTCATCTCCTTCACGATGAGCCAGCTGGGCATGATCCGGCACTGGGGACGGGAGCTGAAGCTTTCCAAGGAACCTGCCGTGCGGTTGCGCATCATCAAGTCCCGGACCATCAACACGGTGGGCTTTTGCATGACCGCCCTGGTCTTGGTGATCGTCCTGATCACCAAGTTCTCGCAGGGCGCCTGGATCGCGCTGCTGGCCATGTTCGTGCTGTTCCTGATCATGTGGAGCATCCGGGCGCATTATGACAACGTGGCCAAGGAACTCGCCGTGGACGAGGACTCCTCGCCGCGCGCGCTGCCCACCCGGGTGCACGCCGTGCTGCTCGTCTCGCACGTGCGCAAGCCGGTGTTGCGCGCCCTCGCCTACGCCCGGGCCTCCCGCCCGTCGCGGCTGGACGCCATTACCGTGGACATCAGCTCCGAGGAGACCGAGGCGACTGTTGCGGACTGGGAGAAGCTCGAAATCCCTGTGCCGCTGACCGTCCTTGCCAGCCCGTTCCGCGAAACGGTGACTCCGATCATGGACTACATCAAGAGCATGCGCCGGGATTCGCCGCGCGACCTGATCGTGGTCTACATCCCGGAGTACGTCGTGGGCAAATGGTGGGAGCAACTGGTCCACAACCAGACCGCGCTGCGCATCAAAACCCGGCTGCACTTCGAGCCCGGGGTCATGGTGTGCAGTGTGCCGTGGCAGCTGAAATCGTCCGAAGAAGCCAAGAAACTGCAGGATATCCAATGACCCCCGACACCCGGACGCACACCCACACCGAGACCCGCACCGAGCTGACGCTCGACGTCGGACCCGTCGCCCACGGCGGCCACTGTGTGGCCCGGCACGAGGGGCGCGTCATCTTCGTCCGGCACGGGATTCCCGGCGAAAAGGTCCGCGTCCGGCTCACCGACGACGGCCCGGCCGCGAAATTCTGGCGCGCCGATGTGGTGGAGGTCCTGGAGGCCTCCCCGGACCGGGTGCCGCACTTCTGGGATCTCGCCGATTCCGCGCGCTCCTGGTCGCACCGGCACCCGCCCGTCGGCGGCGCCGAACTCGGCCACATCTCCCTGGCGCGCCAGCGCAGCCTCAAGGCCGAGGTCCTGGCCGAACAACTCAAGCGGCTGGCCGGCGTCGAACTTGCGCCGGCGGAGCAGATCACAGTCGAGGCCGTCGGCGAGGCCGTCGGCGAGGCGGCAGGCGCCGGCGCAGGCGCGCCGGAGGATGCCGGCAGTGCGGGGGAGTCCGCCGCGTCCGGCCTGGGCTGGCGCACGCGCGCCGGCTTCGCCGTGACACAGGCCGGCAAGCTCGGCATGCACGCCCACCGCTCCGATGCCATCCTGCCCGTGCGCGAGATGCCGCTGGCCGTGGACGGAATCAACGCGCTCCGGCTCTGGGACATCGACCTGCAGGGCATCGACCGGATCGAGGTTGCCGCCCCGGCGAACGGCTCCCGGCCGCTGGTGCTGCTGGTGCCAGCCCCGGGAACCCGGTCCAAGCGGCTCAGCGGCATCCTGGCCCAGCTGCCCGACGACGTCTCGGTCGCCAGCCTGGACCCGGCCACCGGCGAGGTGCTGCAGTTGCGCGGCCGCACCTACGTCCAGGAGTCGGCCGCGGGCCACGAGTACCGGGTTACCGGCGACGGCTTCTGGCAGATCCACCGGGATGCCCCGGAGACACTCGTCGGCGCCGTCACCGGCTTCCTGCACGACGGCGGCTACCTCGCGCCGGGCTCGGTGGTGGCGGACCTGTACGCCGGGGCCGGGCTGTTCACGGCACCGCTGGCTGATGCCGTGGGCGTGACCGGATCCGTGCTCTCGGTCGAGGGAGCACCCGGAACCAGCCGCGATGCACGCAAGAACCTGCACGACGCCGCCCAGGTCGAGATCGTCCAGGGCCGTGTGGAGCGCGTGCTGCGGCAGAAACCGCGCAACTTCGACGCCCTGATCCTGGACCCGCCACGCGCAGGTGCCGGTAAGGCGGTAGTCAAACAGCTGATCGACGCCGGTCCCCGGGCCGTCGCCTACGTCTCCTGCGATCCGGCCTCGTTCGCCCGCGACCTGGGCTATTTCCGGCAGGGCGGCTGGGGCCTGGCCGGGCTGCGTGCCTTCGACCTGTACCCGCACACCCACCACATGGAGACTGTGGCGTTGCTGACTCCTCAACCGTGATGCCACTAGGATGGGCGTAGTAGTCCGTCGTCGCGCTCCATCACCGCTGCTTTTAATTTGACTGGTGTTGATGTAACGGCCGTTCCCTGCGTTTCTTACCTGCATTGCGTACCACGTTGTACTGATGCCTGTATTAGTTAGGCCGCCCTAACTAGCAAGGGTCCTGCGGCGCGACAAAGATGAAACTGTTGCGAGAGGAGTCCTGCGAATGAGCATTGTGGACAGTTTCGGTTCAAAAGGCAAACTTAATGTAGCCGGAACCGAATATGAAATTTTCCGGTTGAACTCCGTCGAAGGTGCAGAGAACCTTCCGTTCAGCCTCAAGGTATTGCTTGAAAACCTGTTGAGGACCGAGGACGGTGCCAACATCACGGCCGACCACGTCCGTGCGCTGGCAGGCTGGGATCCCAGCGCCGAGCCCGACACCGAGATCCAGTTCACGCCGGCGCGTGTGATCATGCAGGACTTCACCGGCGTGCCCTGCGTCGTTGACCTCGCCACCATGCGTGAGGCCGTCAAGGAGCTCGGCGGCGACCCGAAGCGGGTCAACCCCTTGGCGCCGGCCGAAATGGTCATTGACCACTCGGTCCAGATTGACGCCTTCGGCAACTCCGGCGCACTGGAGCGCAACATGGAGATCGAATACCAGCGCAACGGTGAGCGTTACCAGTTCCTGCGCTGGGGCCAGACTGCATTCGATGACTTCAAGGTCGTCCCGCCGGGCACCGGCATTGTGCACCAGGTCAACATCGAGTACCTGGCCCGCACCGTTATGACCCGTGAAGTCGACGGCGTTGTCCGCGCTTACCCGGACACCTGCGTCGGCACTGACTCGCACACCACCATGGTCAACGGCCTGGGCGTGCTGGGCTGGGGCGTTGGCGGCATCGAGGCCGAGGCTGCCATGCTCGGCCAGCCCGTGTCCATGCTCATCCCGCGCGTCGTGGGCTTCAAGCTCACCGGCTCCATCCCGGCCGGCGCCACCGCCACCGACGTCGTCCTGACCATCACCGAGCAGCTGCGCAAGCACGGTGTGGTCGGCAAGTTCGTCGAGTTCTACGGTGAAGGCGTCGCGGCTGTGCCGCTGGCCAACCGTGCAACGATCGGCAACATGAGCCCGGAGTTCGGCTCCACCGCCGCGATGTTCCCGATCGACGACGTCACCCTCGACTACCTGCGCCTCACCGGCCGGTCCGACGAGAACGTCGCCCTCGTGGAGTCCTACGCGAAGGAACAGGGCCTCTGGCACGATCCCTCCCGCGAGATCAAGTTCTCCGAGTACCTCGAGCTGGACCTGTCGACGGTTGTTCCGTCGATCTCCGGCCCGAAGCGCCCGCAGGACCGCATCATCCTCACCGAGTCCAAGGCCCAGTTCCGCGAGGACCTGCGCAACTACGTGAAGGAAGACCTGGCCGGCGGAAGCCTGGACGAAGCGATCGACGAAAGCTTCCCGGCTTCGGACTCGCCCTCGTTCACCGCCTCAGCGTCGCACCTGAGTGACGTGGCCCCGCACGCGCATGGCCCGAAGTCCAACGGCCGCCCGTCCAACACGGTCAGCGTCAAGACCGCGGACGGACGCGAGTTCGAGCTGGACCACGGCGCAGTGTCGATCGCCTCGATCACCTCCTGCACCAACACGTCCAACCCGTCCGTGATGCTGGCCGCCGCACTGCTGGCCCGCAACGCCGTCGACAAGGGCCTGACGTCCAAGCCGTGGGTCAAGACCTCCGTGGCTCCCGGCTCCAAGGTAGTCACCGACTACTACAACAAGTCGGGCCTGACCCCTTACCTGGAGAAGCTCGGCTTCTACATCGTGGGCTACGGCTGCGCCACCTGCATCGGCAACTCCGGTCCGCTCGACGCCGAGATCTCCGAGGCCATCCAGGCCAACGATCTCTCCGTCACCGCCGTGCTGTCCGGCAACCGCAACTTCGAAGGCCGGATCAACCCGGACGTAAAGATGAACTACCTGGCCTCCCCGCCGCTGGTCATCGCCTACGCCCTTGCCGGCACCATGGACTTCGACTTCGACAACGACGCCCTGGGCCAGGACGAGGCCGGCAACGACGTCTTCCTGAAGGACATCTGGCCGAACCCGGTCGAGGTCCAGCAGGTCATCGATTCCTCGATCGACAAGGAAATGTTTGCCCGCGGCTACGAAGGCGTCTTTGAGGGTGACGATCGCTGGAAGGCGCTCGACACCCCCGCCGGCGACACCTTCGCCTGGGACGAGAAGTCCACGTACGTCCGTAAGCCCCCGTACTTCGAGGGCATGAAGGCCCAGCCGGAGCCGGTCCAGGACATCACCGGTGCGCGCGTGCTGCTCAAGCTCGGCGACTCCGTCACCACGGACCACATCTCCCCGGCCGGTTCCTTCAAGTCGGACACCCCGGCCGGCCAGTACCTGCTGGCCAACGGTGTGGAGCGCAAGGACTTCAACTCCTACGGCTCACGCCGTGGCAACCACGAGGTCATGATCCGCGGCACGTTCGCGAACATCCGCATCAAGAACCAGCTCCTGGACGGCGTGGAGGGCGGCTTCACGCGCGACTTCACCCAGGCCGACGGCCCGCAGGCCTACGTCTACGACGCCGCACAGAACTACCAGGCTGCCGGCACCGCGCTGGTGGTCCTGGCAGGCAAGGAGTACGGCTCGGGTTCGTCCCGTGACTGGGCCGCCAAGGGCACCGCGCTCCTGGGCGTCAAGGCTGTCGTTGCCGAGAGCTACGAGCGCATCCACCGCTCCAACCTGATCGGCATGGGTGTCCTCCCGCTGCAGTACCCGGCCGGCCAGAACGCCGCCAGCCTGGGCCTGACCGGTACGGAAACCTACGCAGTTGAGGGCGTCACCGCCCTGAACGACGGCACCACGCCGAAGACCCTCAAGGTCACGGCCACCGCTGAAGACGGTTCCGTCACGTCCTTCGACGCCGTGCTGCGCATCGATACCCCGGGCGAGGCGGACTACTACCGCAACGGCGGCATCCTGCAGTACGTCCTGCGCCAGATCTCCGCGCACTAGCGGAGCTGCCGGGCACGCTCCGGTAACGCATGCAAAGGCCCCGGCCGGTCACTGACCGGCCGGGGCCTTTGCGTTCCCGGTTTCGGCCGCGGGTGCTGGATCTGGAGCGGGGGAGCGGAGAGCGTGAAGCGTGCAGGGCACCGGTGCTGGCCTCCGGCGCGGCGGCCCGCCCGGAGGCGTTAGAGTTAAAAGGCATGTCTACCACCCGAAGGAGGGGCCGTTGGGAATCTTGGACACCATCCGGAATCCGCAGGACCTGAGTAAGTTGTCCGGGGCGCAGCTGGATCAGCTGGCAGCCGAGGTCAGGGATTTCCTGATCGGCAACGTCTCCCGGACGGGAGGGCACCTGGGCCCGAACCTCGGCGTCGTCGAGCTCACCATCGCGGTGCACCGGATCTTCGATTCCCCCCGCGACAGCATTGTCTTCGACACAGGGCACCAGTCCTACGTGCACAAGCTCCTCACCGGACGGCAGGATTTCAGCACGCTCCGCCAGCAGGGCGGCATGTCCGGCTACCCGGACCGTGGCGAATCCGAGCACGACATCGTCGAAAGCTCGCACGCGTCCTCCTCGCTGTCCTGGGCCGACGGTATCTCGCGCGCCCGGCAGCTGACCGGCGACGGCGACCGCTTCGTCGTCGCGGTGGTGGGCGACGGCGCCCTGACCGGCGGCATGGCCTGGGAGGCGATCAACAACATCGCGGCGGACAAGAAACGCCGTGTCGTGATTGTGGTCAACGACAACGGCCGCTCGTACGCCCCGACGGTCGGCGGGTTCGCCGACTACCTGGCGTCCCTTCGCCCCACCATCGATTCCCTCCGGGCCGCCCCCTCCTATGAAGGCACGCTCGAGTGGTGGAAGCGCAAACTGCAGAAGGGCGGCCCCGCGGGGCAGTTCACGTACAAGAGCCTGCATGCCATGAAGAAGGGCATCAAGGACTGGTGGGCCCCGCAGGGCATGTTCGAGGACCTCGGCATGAAGTACATCGGTCCCGTCGACGGCCACGACCTCCAGGCCTTGGAAAACGCCCTGTCCACCGCCAAGAACTATGCCGGCCCCGTGATCGTGCACGCCATGACGGAAAAGGGCCACGGATACGCCCCGGCCCGCGCCCATGAAGCGGACCAGTTCCATGCCGTGGGGATCATCGATCCGGAGACCGGCGCACCCACCGAAGCCGGTGGCGCGAAGTCCTGGACCGCGGTGTTCGCCGACGAGATCGCCGACATCGCCGACGAGCGCCAGGACATCGTCGGGATTACTGGTGCCATGCTGATTCCGGTCGGGCTGCACAAGTTCGCCGCCCGGCACCCGGAGCGCGTGTTCGACGTCGGCATCGCCGAGCAGCACGCCCTCACCTCGGCTGCCGGCATGGCGTTCGGGGGACTGCACCCGGTGGTCGCGGTCTACGCGACGTTCCTGAACCGCGCCTTCGACCAGCTGCTGATGGATGTCGCCCTGCACAAAGCCGGCGTCACGATCGTGCTGGACCGGGCCGGCGTCACCGGACCCGACGGCGCAAGCCATCACGGCATGTGGGACATGGCCATGGTCCAGATCGTCCCCGGGCTGCACCTCGCGGCGCCGCGCGACGCCACCCGGCTGCGGGAGGAACTGCGCGAGGCTGTGGCCATTGAAGACGCCCCGAGCGTGCTCCGCTACTCCAAGGGCAACGTCGGCCCCGAAGTCGATGCGGTCGAACGCCTGGAGGACGGCGTGGACGTGCTGGCCCGCCGGCCCGCGGGCTCGAGCGAGAACGACGTCCTGATCGTCAGCGTGGGCGCCATGTCAGAACTCGCGCTGGACGTCTCCGGCCGGCTCGGTGCCCAGGGCATCAGCTCCACGGTGGTGGATCCCCGCTGGGTCCTCCCGGTCCGGCAGTCCATCATCGATCTCGCCGCGCGCCACCGCCTGGTCATTTGCATTGAGGACGGTGTGCGGGCCGGCGGCGTCGGCTCCCGGATCCGCCAGGAGATGCGTACCGCGGGCGTGGACACTGCCCTCAACGAGGTCGGCCTGCCGGTCGAGTTCCTCGATCACGGCACGCGCAGCCAGGTGCTCGAACGCGTGGGCTTGACCGCCCAGCAGATCACGCACGACGTCGTCGCCCAGGTCCTGGGCACCAAGGTGCCGTTTGCGCGCCCCTTGCCCGGCCAGGAACACCCCAGCACCGGCAGCATCCCGCAGCTGTAGCCAGCACATCCGTTGAGCACTACCCGTGGGCGCCACTGAATCCGGCGCCGGACGGCCCAGGAAGGAACTGGCATATGAGTGGAATTATCAGAGTTTACAAGCGCGACGAAGAGGGCACCCTGCACTTCAGGGAGGCCTGGTTTGATGAGGACTACAGGCAGTTCGTGATGAACCACGGCGTCGTCGGACACCAGAGCAAGACGGACGAGACGGACGTCGCGGACGCGGAGGCCGCGGAGCGCCTCATGGACGCCTTCGCGGCGCAGTGCGCCGAGGACGGCTACGCCGAAATTCCGGCGGAGGAACAGTCCTGGGTTGTGGCCCAGTACGCGCTGAAGACCAAAGAGGGGACCAGCCGCGACCGGTACCTCGAGGAAAAAGCCAAAGACGCCCTGATCAGCCATCTGGCCTGGCGGGGCCTGGGGATCGTGGACCGCAGCGAATTTTCCGACGCCCGGCTCAACATCTTCTGCCTCACCCCGGACGTGAATAAGACGGTCAACGCCATCAAGGTCTGCGTCCGCGGCGAAGACCTCGACTTCACCAAACTGAGCATTGGCGCCGCGCCGTTTGGCGAGGATACTTTCAAGCTCAAGCACTCGCCGAAGCCGGCAAACGGCTTCACGCTGTAGGCAGCACGGGCAAGGAGCCGGGCACGGCTCACACCAGTTTGGGGGCACGGACTGAAAGGCAACGCAATGACGCGCAAACCCTCGAAACCAGGCTGCACCCCGCTGCCCGCGGGACTCGCGGCGCCGGCGCGAAAGTCGCTCGCGCACGCGGGGGTCGAGACCCTCGAACACCTCGTGCAGCTTGGCCGGCGCCGGCTTGCCGGGATGCCGGGCGTCTGCCCTCGCACCCTCGCGCAGCTCCAGGACGCCATGGACGAGCACGGGCTGAAGCTGCCGGCAGGGTAGCGGGGTCCCGCTTCTCCGCCGCCCGCGGCGGCCTGGCCGGGGCACCCGCCGGGGCGATATAGGCTAAAACCATGACTGAATACCGCCGCGTTGGAAATTCCGGACTGTCCGTCTCTGTCGTGGGACTTGGCTGCAACAACCTGGGCCGGTCCGGGACCGTGACCGAATCGCAGGAAGGCACCGACGCCGTCGTGCATGCGGCGCTCGACGCCGGGATCACCTTCTTTGACGTCGCGGACGCCTACGGCCGCGAGCCCGGCCTCAGCGAGTCAATGCTCGGCAAGGCCCTCGGTTCCCGCCGCGACGATGCGGTCATCGGCACGAAGTTCGGCATGGACATGCGCGGCGCCAACGGCGAGGACTTTGGTGCGCGCGGATCCCGCCGCTACATCATCAAGGCGGCGGAGGCCTCGCTGCGCCGGCTCGGCACGGACTGGATCGACCTCTACCAGTTCCACACCCCGGACCCGCTCACGCCCATCGACGAGACGCTCTCGGCCCTCGATGACCTCGTCACCAGCGGCAAGGTCCGCTACATCGGCCACTCCAACCGGGCCGGCTGGCAGATCGCCGAGGCTGAGTACGTGGCACGCGCCCGCGGGGGAGCCCGCTTCATCTCCAGCCAGAACCACTACAATCTGCTGGACCGGCGCGCCGAACTCGAGGTGACCCCGGCGGCCGAGGCCTACGGCCTGGGCGTCCTGCCGTACTTCCCGCTCGCCAACGGCCTGCTGACCGGCAAATACTCCGCCGGCCGGGCCCCCGAGGGAAGCCGGCTCAGCCACACCCGCACCAACCTGGTCCACGACGCCGACTGGGAACAGCTGGGTGCCTTCGGCAAGTTCGCCGCCGACCGCGGGCTCAACGAAGTCCAGGTGGCCTTCTCCTGGCTGGCCGCCCAGCCGTCCGTCAGCAGCGTCATCGCCGGCGCCACCACGCCGGAGCAGGTGCGCCAGAACGCCGCCGCCGTGGCCTGGAAACCCAGCCAGGCCGACCTCGCCGAGCTGGACGACCTCTTCCCGCGCACGCCCAAGGTGGCGCTGTTCTGAACGGTCCAGTTCTGAACGGTCCAGGTCTGAACACTGATCGTATGAACAGTGCTGGTCTGAACAGTGCTGGTCTGAACAGTGCTGCAAGCGCCCGGGCGGCGGTACCTGCCGTGACGCATTCGATCCTGATGGACGTCGACACTGGGATCGACGACGCCCTGGCCCTGGTCTACCTGCTGTCCCGGCCCGAGGTCCACGTCCAGGCGATCACGTGCACCGCCGGGAACGTCGGGGCCCGTCAGGTGGCGCTGAACAACTTGGCCCTGCTGGAGCTCTGCGGCCGCGAGGGCATCGAGGTGGCCATCGGCGCCGAGGTCCCGCTGGAGATCCCGCTGGTCACCACCGAGGAGACCCACGGGCCGCAGGGCATCGGCTATGCCGAGCTGCCGCCGCCGCGCCAGCAGATCTCGGCGCGGCACGCCGTCGACGTCTGGGTCGAGGAGGTGCGGGCGCACCCGGGGGAGCTCACCGGCCTGATCACCGGACCGCTGACCAACTTCGCCCTGGCCCTGCGCCGGGAACCGGAACTTCCCCGGCTGCTCAAGGGACTTGTGATCATGGGCGGCAGCTTCTACTACCAGGGCAACACCACCCCTACGGCCGAATGGAACACCTCGGTGGATCCGCATGCCGCCAAGGAGGTGTTTGCCGCCTACCGGGGCCTGCCCGAGGACAAACTGCCGATCTTGTGTGCCCTGGAAATGACCGAGCGGATCGAGATGCACCCGGAGCACCTGCGCCGACTTGGCGAGGCCGCCGGTGCACCGGAGCCCGAACTCGTCCTCCCGGAGCAGTCCGAAGGCCAGCGGAGCCAGTCCGGGAACCCCCTCGTCGCTTGCCTGTCCGACGCCCTGCGCTTCTACATGGAATTTCACCGCCTCTATGACCAAGGCTATGTGGCGCACGTGCACGACGCCTTCGCGGCCTGCGCTGCAGCGGGGCGCACACCGTTCGCCACCCGGCTGGCCACGGTCGACGTCGAAACGGATTCGCCCCTGCTGATCGGCACCACGGTGGCCGATTTCCGCGGGCTGTGGGGGTTGGCGCCGAACGTCAGGATCGTCTCTGACAACAACCCCGGGCAGTGCTTCGACGAACTGATTTCCTCGATCGGCGCCCTTGCGCGCGCGGTGGGCCCCCGGGCGCCGGTGGCCTGAAACCGGACAGTACGGCTGGGCCAATGCGGGGAGTGCCCGGACGGGTCTGCAGATCGCTAGAATGGTCGCCGCTCGCTAGGATGGTAGCTGCGCCGAGGTGACATGAGGCGGAACTTGTTGTACCCAGCCAAAGGAACACCCCTCATGTCACAGCCAGCCCTCACCATCATTGCCCCTGGACAGGCGGCCGGCCGCAGGCGCCGCCTGCTCGAAATCGCCGGCGCCGCCGCGATCGCCGCCACCTACATCTTCCTGGTGCTGACCCAGCCCGCTGACATTGCCAACGGCCCGGCCAGCTTCTCGGCCCTCGTTGCCCTCGGCGGCTTCCTGCTCGGCGCTGTGCTGCTGATTGTGGCCGTCCTGCCGGCGCTGCCCACCTCCACCGTGGTCCTCATCCCGGTGGCGCTGGTCCTGAACGTGGTCCTCGGACAGCTGATGGGCAGCACGGGCCTGCCGTTCTACATTGACGCGATCGGCACCGTCCTGATCGCCGTCCTCGCCGGACCCGCAGCGGGTGCCGCCACGGGCGCGCTGAGCAGCATCGTCTGGTCCTTCTTCAACCCCACCGTTCTGCCGTTCGCCGCCGGTGCCGCCCTGATCGGATTCCTCGCCGGCATGGCCGCGCGCGGCGGGCTGTTCCGCCGCTTCTACCTCGCCCCCGTCGCCGGCTTCGTCACCGGCATCCTGGCCGGCGTCGTCTCCGCCCCGATCGCCGCGTTCGTCTTTGGCGGCACGTCAGGGCTGGGTACCGGGGCGATCGTCAGCGCCTTCCGCGCCATGGGGGACACCCTCCTCGCCGCCATCACCAAGCAGGCACTGATTTCCGACCCCATGGACAAGGCGATCGTTTTCACCATCGCGGCGCTGCTCGCCTACGCGCTGCCCCGCCGCGCCACCTTCCAGTTCCCCTTCGTGCGGCGCTACCGGGTACTCGCCGGCAAGGCCCCGGCAGCGCCGGACGCCTGAGCCCCGCTGCGGCTGGGACACCCCGACCCTGCGACACTGCCACAGCGACACTGACCCTGAGACACTGACACAGCGACCATGACACCGCGACTGCACCCCTTCACCGCGCTGACCCTCGCCGTATGCGCCGCCGTCGTCACGACGGCGGCCGCCTATTGGCCGCTGTCTGTCGCCGTGGCCCTCGCCGCGGTGATCCTTGCCGCCCGCCATGGCATTGCGGGGCGCGTCCTGACCGCAGGAGCCGTGATCCTGACGCCTCTGTGCCTGTCCCTGCTGGTGCTGCACGGCCTCTTCTTCCCTGAGGGCCAGACCGTGCTGGCCCAGTGGGGTCCGGCGAGGGTCACGGCCGAGGGTCTGGGCTTCGCGCTGGAGCTGGGAACCCGGACCACGGCCTGCGTGCTGGTATTCCTGCTCTTTTCCTTCACCGTGAGCGTCCCCGACCTCGTCTCCGCCCTCGCCGGGCGCAGGATCCCACCGCAGTTCGGCTTCGTCCTGGCTTCCACGCTCACCCTCCTGCCCGCCGTCGCGGGCCGCCTGGACCGGATCCGGCAGGCCCAGGAAACCCGCGGGATGGTGGTCGGACGCGGCCTGCTGTCCCGCCTCGGCACCCTCCGTCTGCAGATGGTGCCGCTGGTCCTGGCCCTGATTGACGACGCCGGAAGCCGCGCCCAGGCGCTCGACGCCCGCGGCTTCGGCAGCCCGGGGCCCCGGACCAGCTACCGCGAAGTCGCCGACCCGCCCGCCCAGCGGCTATGCCGGGCAGCCGCACTGGTATTCGCGGCGGCCGCCGTCGCCGGGCGGATTGTGGCCTCCTGGCCTGCCGGGGCGGTGTCATGACGGCCACCACCCGCACGGCGCTTCAGATCCGGATCGAGGCGTTCACGTTCCACGGCGATGACACCCCGGTGCTGAGGGATGCCGCACTCTCGGTCACGTCGGGTTCCCTGACCGCCGTCCTGGGCGGGTCCGGGAGCGGAAAATCCACGCTGGGCAAACTGTTGGCCGGCTGGCTCCGGGCCGGTCACGCCGGACAATTCCGCGGCAGCCTGGAGCTTGGCGGCACGGTGCTGGAATTCCGCGGCGTGCCCGAGGACCCCCGGATCAACCCCGCCGAGTGGTCGCGCCGCGTGGCCTTCGTTCCGCAGGACGCCGCGGCGATGCTCTCCTCGGTGCGCGCCACGGTCGCGGAGGAGCTGGCCTTCGGCCTGGAAAACCGCGCGACGGCCCGGGAGGACATGCTCCGCGCGGTGGAGCGCACCGCCGCCCGCACCGGACTCTCTCACCTGCTGGACCGGGACCCGGCCACGCTCTCCGGCGGGGAGCTGCGCCGGCTCGCCGTGGGCTGCGCCGTCATCACGGAACCGGACGTGCTCATCCTGGACGAGCCGCTGGCATCGCTGGACGCGGCCGGAGCCGCGCAAGTCGAGGCCCTGGTCCGCAGCCTCTGCGGCGCCGGGACCGGCGTCGTCCTCCTGAGCCAGGCAGCCGACGGGCTCGCCGGGGAAGCCACGCACTGGACGATTCTTGACGCTCAGACCGGGCCCGACGGCAGGAGGGTCACCGCTGCCGGGACGGTCACCGCTGCCGGGACGCCGGCGCAGCTGGCGGGCTCGGCCGAACTGGAGCGCGCCGGAGTGATTGGCGTAGGCGGGCCCGGCGGCATTGGGCCGAGCGGTATTGGGTCCGGCGTCCTGGGGGCCAGTGGGTCCGGCGTCGCCGCCGGCGCCCGCCATCCCGGGCCGGTGCCTGCCGCGGCGCCCGGTCCCGGCCCGGCATCGCTGGAACTGCGCGGGGTTGGGTTCGGCTACGCTCGGGACCCGCGTCGGCACGGCACCGGCGCGCAGGACCGGGTCCTCCGGGACGTGGATTTCGCCGTGCGCCCGGGCGAGATCATCGCCGTGACCGGGCTCAACGGCGCCGGCAAGTCGACACTGCTGCGCCACTTCAATGGACTGCTCCGGCCCTCGGCCGGGGACGTGCTGGTCTGCGGGCGCAGCATTGCCGGCGAGCCGGTGGGAAAGGTCGCGGCCTCCGTGGGCCTGTTGTTCCAGCACCCCCGGGACCAGCTTTTCGAACGCACCGTCCTGCGGGAAGCCGCGTTCGGACTCCGGCAACTGTCCGGAAAGGCCGGCGCCGAGGGCAAGGCCCGGGCCGCGCTGGCCGCGGTGGGCCTGTCCGGTACCGAGGAGGCACACCCGGCCGAGCTGTCCGCCTCCCGGCAGCGGCTGCTCGCCCTGGCCACGGTCCTGGCCCGCGAACCGGCGGTGGTGGCCCTGGACGAACCGACCGTCGGGCTGGACCGGCACGGCCTAGAGGCGCTGCAGGGCGCCGTCGACCGCGCCGCCGCGCGGGGCGCCGCCGTCGTCATGGTCACCCACGACCTGGACTACGCACGGAGGAACGCGCACCGCGTCCTGGAACTCAGCGGCGGGAGCCTGCGGGAAATCTGACTGGGGCCGCGGGGTAGGCACCGAATCCAACGCGCAATGCATGACGCGCAATGTATATTGCTTGGAGTTTCCGCGGGCCTGGTCCTGGACAGCAGGATCTATTCCGCGGACGCGGTCTTTCGCGTTCCAGCCTTTCATCTCAACACCGCAGACATCGAGGCTGCCCACGTCATGGCGCCGCCGGGATGCCCGGCCACTCTCCCGAAAGCAGCGCCGCCGCCCGGACCAAAGTCCGGGCGGCGGCGCCAACAAAAGCGAGCGGTGAAGCCTGGCTTTAGGCCGGCTCTGACGCCACGCCCGGGGCCAGGAACTTCTTGCCGTTGACCCGTTCCGAGGCGCCCACCCGGTCCAGATACGGGGTGATCCCGCCCAGGAACATCGGCCAGCCCGCGCCGAGGATCATGCAGAGGTCAATGTCCTCGGGACCGGCCACAACGCCTTCCTCGAGCATCAGCCCGATTTCCTCCGCCAGGGCGTCCTGCGTCCGGCGCAGCACCTCCTCGCCGGTGGACGGGGTGCTG
This sequence comes from Arthrobacter sp. 10N44_2, assembly GCF_056394385.1. Taxonomy (NCBI): domain Bacteria; kingdom Bacillati; phylum Actinomycetota; class Actinomycetes; order Micrococcales; family Micrococcaceae; genus Arthrobacter; species Arthrobacter sp. 10N44_2. Next base: position 53,275 of record NZ_JBFTHT010000012.1, read on the forward strand.
CCAAAGGACATCAGCGCCAGGGTTTCGGCCGGTATGAACGGCTTGCCGTCCGGGCCCGGCACCGGTGTGCCGTTCTGCACGGCCCAAATGGACGTCACACCGTTGTCGATCAGCACCTGCAGGTTCGCCGAGACCCTGAAGCGGTCCCCGAACGCCGTGTGCAGCGATTCCTGGACATGCTGCGCCACGGGCAGGCCCACCATGGCGCCGAGCACAAAGGGCGTCATGGGCAGGCCCATCGGCCGCAGCGCGTTATCGGCCACGTCGGCGGGGGTGCCCTCGTCGAAGGCCGCGGTGACTTCACCCATGAGGCGCAGCAGGACGCGGTTGACCACAAACGCGGCGGCATCCCGGACCAGCACCGCCGACTTCTTGAGCCCCTTGGCGAGCTCGAACGCGGTGGCCAGCACGGCGTCGTCGGTCTTCGGTGCCCGCACGATCTCCAGCAGCGGCATCACGGCCACCGGATTGAAGAAGTGGAAGCCGACCAGGCGCTCGGGGTGCTCAAGGTCCTCCGCCATCGCGGTGACGGACAGCGAGGACGTGTTGGTCGCGAGGATGCACTCTTCCGAGACGATCGCCTCGACTTCCTTGAAGACCTGCTTCTTGACGTTGAGTTCCTCGAAGACGGCCTCAATGACGAAGTCGGCGTCGGCGAAGGCCTCCTTCGAAACTGATCCCGTGACGAGCGCGCGGGTGCGGTTGGCGGCGTCGGGGCTGATCCGGCCCTTCGCCAGCAGCTTCTCCACCTCGGCGTGGACGTAACCCACGCCCTTGTCCACGCGGGCCTGGTCGATGTCCGTGAGGACCACGGGCACTTTGAGCTGGCGGGCGAAGAGCAGGGCGAGCTGGCTGGCCATCAGGCCGGCACCGACGACGCCGATCTTCGTCACCGGGCGCGCAAGCTTGCGGTCCGGGGCGCCGGCTGGACGCTTGGAGCGGCGCTGCACGAGGTCCAGGAAGGCGTACACCGTGGAGCGGAACTCGTCGGTCTGCATGAGGTCGGCGAGCGTCTCGCATTCGAGCTCAGCGGACTGCGCCTGGGTCAGGGTGCGGTTGGCCTCCATGACGTCCAGGACCTTGGCGGGCGCCGGGGAAGCGTTGGAGGTCTTGGCCTCCACGAAGGCGCGGCCCTTGGCGACGGCGGCCGCCCAGCGGGCGGCGACCTCCGGAGCGGACGGGTCCACGGCGTTCGCCCGCTCCGGCGCCACGGCACCGGCAATGACTTTCGCGGCCCACGCCAGGGACTGTTCCACGAAGTCGGCCGGCTCGAACATCGCGTCCGCCATGCCCAGCTGGTAGGCCTGCGGCCCGGTGAGCGTGCGGTTGTTGCTCAGCGGGTTTTCGATCATGACCTTGAGGGCGTTCTCCGGCCCGATCAGCCGCGGCAGGATGTGGACCCCGCCCCAGCCAGGGATGAGTCCGATGAACGCCTCGGGAAGGGCCAGAGCGCCGGCGCCGGTAGAGACCGTGCGGTAGGTGGACTGCAGCGCGATCTCCAGGCCGCCGCCCAGGGCCAGTCCGTTGATGAATGCGAAGCTCGGCACGCCGAGGTTCGCGAGGGTGGCGTAGACGTCGTGGCCGAGCTGGGCCATCCACAGGCCCTGTTCGCGTCCGCTGACGGACTTGACCGTGGAGAGGTCGGCGCCGGCCACGAGGAAGTACGGCTTGCCGGTGACGCCGACGCCGGCAATCTCGCCCCGGGCGGCGCGTTCCTTCAGTCCTTCCAGGACCGTGCCGAGTTCGATCAGGGTGTTGGGTCCGAGGGTGGTGGGCTTGGAGTGGTCCAGGCCGTTGTCGAGGGTGACCAGCGCGAAGATGCCGGGGCTTTTGCCGTCAGTCGTCTCCCCACCGTCGACGGGCGGCAGTTCGATGTCCTGGACGTAGGAGTGGGTGACCGTCTCGTGCGGGAAGAGGTCTGCAAGCTTGCGGAAGTCAGCGGCGCTCATGCTGTGGCTCCAGTCTCGGTGGTCGTGGTCTCTGCGTGCTGTGCTGCGGTGCCGTGTGTTTCAGTGCTGTGTGTTTCGGTGCCGTAATCCGCGTGATGCGGGTTCTCCCAGATTACGGTGGCGCCCATGCCCAGGCCGATGCACATCGTGGTCATGCCAAAGCGGACCGAGGGGTCCTCCTCGAACTGCCGGGCCAGCTGGTTCATCAGCCTGACCCCCGAGGACGCCAGCGGGTGCCCGACGGCGATCGCGCCGCCATAGCGGTTGACGCGGGGGTCGTCGTCGGCGATCCCGAAATGGTCCAGGAAGCTCAGGACCTGGACGGCGAAGGCCTCATTGATTTCGAAGAGCCCGATGTCCCCGATGCCGAGTCCGGCGTTCTTGAGTGCCTTCTCGGTGGCCGGGACCGGGCCGATGCCCATGACCTCGGGTTCGACGCCGGCGAAGGCATAGCTCACCAGGCGCATCCTGACCGGCAGCCCGAGTTCCTCGGCGGCATCGGCGGAGGCCAGCAGGGCTGCGGTGGCGCCGTCGTTCAGGCCCGCGGCGTTGCCCGCCGTGACCCGGCCGTGGGCGCGGAACGGCGTCCTAAGCGTGGACAGGTCCCCGAGCGAGGTCCCGGGGCGCGGGGGTTCGTCCACGGTGTTGACGGTCCAGCCCTGGCCCGGCTTCATCGTGGCGACGGGTACGAGGTCGGGCTGGATCTGGCCGTTGGCGTAGGCTGCGGCGAGCTTGTCCTGCGAGGCGACGGCGTAGGCGTCGGTGCGGTCCTTGGTGATGGCCGGGAAACGGTCGTGCAGGTTCTCGGCCGTGTTGCCCATGTTCAGCGCGGCCGGGTCCACGATCCGTTCGGACATGAAGCGCGGGTTGGGGTCGGCGCCGGCGCCCATCGGGTGGTTGCCCATGTGTTCCACGCCGCCGGCGATCACGACGTCGTACGCGCCGAAGCCGATGCCGCTCGCCGTCGTGGTGACGGCGGTCATGGCGCCGGCGCACATGCGGTCGATCGCGAAGCCGGGCACGGTGCGGGGGAGTCCGGCCAGCAGGGCGGCGGTGCGGCCGATGGTCAGACCCTGGTCGCCCGTCTGGGTGGTGGCGGCGATCGCGACCTCGTCGACCCGGTCCGCCGGAAGCGAAGGGTTGCGGCGCATCAGTTCGCGGATGCACTTGACCACGAGGTCGTCGGCGCGGGTGCCCGCGTAGATGCCCTTGTCGCCGGCGCGGCCGAACGGGGTGCGGACGCCGTCGACAAAGACGACGTCGCGCACGGTCCTGTTTCTTCCGCTGCTCGGGTTTGCGCTGCTGGGTTTTCCGCTGGTGCGGGCTTGGCTCACGGCGTACTCCTCATTGAGACATGGTGCCGGAACCGTGCCTGTGGCAGGGGTTGCCACAGGCAGGAGGGTTCCGAGCGACATCATGCATTATGTTACTCGCCAGTAACATAGCTGGCAAGGAGGAGATGAGCGGCCCCGGAAGGAGCCGCTAGACCGTGGAACCCGACGGCGCCTCCGCGGCGGCCTTGGGTTCCTTTGCGGGCAGCGGCTCGGGGTGCAGGAAGGCCTCGGCAATGAGCGGAGCCGTGATTTCGATCTGCCACTGGCGCGCCCCGAGGTTCGCCAGTTCCTCGGCCACGCCTTCCTCGCTGCATTCTGCCGGTGGACGCCAGGCGACCCGCCGAAGATAGTCCGGGGTCAGCAGGTTCTCCACCGGCAGGTTCAGTTCCTCGGCCCTGGCCTGGAGTTTTGGACGGGCGGTGGCGAGCCTGGCGGCCGCCTCCGGGTCCCGGTCCGCCCAGACGCGCGGGGGCGGGGGAGCGTTGGTGGGCAGGTGCAGCGGCGGCAGGTCCTCCAGGGCCCGGGCCACGCCGATGCAGCGCAGCCAGCGGGGGGCTTCCCGCTGTGCGGCGCGGCCGTGGAAGCCCTTGGTGCCCAGGAGCTGGGGGACCGTGGAGGGCATCGCCTTGGCCGCGGCGACGAGCGCGGAGTCGGGGATCAGCCGGCCGGGGGCGACGTCACGTTTCTGGGCCAGGGAATCGCGTTCCAGCCACAGCTCCCGGACTGCGGCCAGTTGGCGGCGGTCCCGGATCTGGTGCAGCCCGGACGTCTTGCGCCACGGATCAACGCGTGGGGGGGCCTGTCCGGCTTCGAGGATGGCGGCGAATTCCTGCTCGGCGTATTCCAGCTTTTCGTCCGCCACGAGCAGCTCGATCAGTTCCTCGCGCAGCTCGGTCAGGACTTCGACGTCGAGCGCGGCGTAGCGCAGCCACGGTTCCGGCAGGGGGCGGGTGGACCAGTCGGCGGCGGAGTGTTCCTTCGCCAGGCCGAAGCCCAGGAGCTGTTCGATCACGGCGGCGAGGCCCACCCGGGGCAGCCCGGCCAGGCGGGCGGCGAGCTCGGTGTCGAAGAGTTTGTCCGGCCACATGCCGAGTTCGGACAGGCAGGGCAGGTCCTGGCTGGCGGCGTGCAGGATCCATTCGACGCCACGCAAAGCGTCATTGATGATGCTGAGGTCCCCGAAAGGTTCGGGATCGATCAGCCAGGTTCCGGAGCCTTCGCGCCGGATCTGGACCAGGAAGGCGCGCTGGCCGTAGCGGAACCCCGAGGCGCGCTCCGCGTCCACGCCCGCAGGGCCGTGGCCGGCGGCGAGGGCCGCGGCGCAGCGTTCGAGTCCGGACTGGGTTTCAATGACCAGCGGCACGCCGTCGCGGGGAATGTCGAGGTCGATCACTTCAGGGACCAGGCTGTCGAAGCCTTCCACGGTGATGTGGGCTGTGGTGTCAGCAGCCTCGGCCGTGGTGCGACTGGCGCCGGCCGTGCTGATTTCCGGATTCTGAGGGGTCATGGTCTCTACAGTTTACCGACAACATGGCGTATAGGGCCGTGACCGCGGCCGAACAGGGGCCTCATGCGTGTCCGCGGGGGCGGCGGGGAAGGGCCGTGACGCCCTCGGGCAGGGGCGGCAGTCCGGCGAAGGTGCACACCATGTCCGACCACGCCTCCAGGTGCGAGGTGATGTCCGGGGTGGCCGGGGTCCAGGAGGCCCGGAGCTCAATGTCGATTGAATTCGGCCGGTCCGACAACGTTCCAAAGCTCTCCGAGAGCACCCGGGTGGCGGTGCCGCCGGCGGAGCGGTACGGGGCCTGATGGTTTTCCAGCGCTTCTACCAGCCAGGTCCACGCCACGGACCCCAGGAGTTCGTCGTTGCCCATCTCGGGTTCCAGCTGGGCGCGGATGTAGGTGACGATCCGGAATTCCCCGTCCCATACGGCAGAGCCGTCGGGATCGTGGAGCAGAATGAAGCGGCCAGTGGCCAGCTCGACGTCGTCGCTGCCGGACGCCCGTGCCAGCGCCGCGGCGGCCGGGCCGTGGACCGGTCCGCCGGCGGGGGAGTCGCCCGGGCCGATCACTTCCGCGCCCAGGGCCACCGCGAACGGTGCCAGCCGGGACGGGGCCGGAATTTCGTCCAGGTGCAGCTCGCTGCGGCACCGTGCCTGCCGAAGGGTCCCCAGGGCGAAGAGGAAATCTGCCGGAACCTGATCGAGGGAGCTCACCTTGGAAGGTTATGCAACGGCCGGAGCCCTGCCCGGCAGGCTCGCCGCCGGGCAGGGGAAGCGGTGCACGGCTCAGGCAGCGGCGAGCTCGCGCTTGATGGCCGCAATGAAGGAATCAACGTCATCCTCGGTGGTGTCGAAGGAGCACATCCAGCGGACCTCGCGGGCCGCCTCGTTCCAGTCGTAGAAGCGGAAGGACTTGCGCAGCCGGTCCGCGACACCGGCAGGCAGGACGGCGAAGACGCCGTTGGACTCGGTCTTCTGGGTCAGTTCGACGCCGGGGATCGCCTCGACGCCGGCGCGCAGCCGGGCGGCCATGGCATTGGCGTGCGAGGCCGAGCGCAGCCACAGCTCACCCTCGAGGAGGGCAATGAACTGGGCGGACATAAACCGCATCTTGGAGGCCAGCTGCATGTTCATCTTGCGCAGGTAGACCAGGCCGTGTGCGGCCTCCGGGTTCAGGGCGACCACAACCTCGCCGAACAGCAGGCCGTTCTTCGTGCCGCCGAAGGAGAGGATGTCCACGCCGGCGTCACGGGTAAAGGCCCGCAGCGGGACCCCCAGGTGGGCGGCGGCGTTGGCCAGCCGGGCACCGTCCATGTGCAGCTTCATGCCCTTTGCGTGGACATGCTCAGCGATGGCCCGGACCTCGTCCGGGGTGTAGCAGGTACCGAGCTCGGTGGTCTGGGTGATGGACACGGCCAGCGGCTGGGCGCGGTGCTCATCGCCCCAGCCCCAGGCTTCCTGGTCGATCAGTGCGGGGGTGAGCTTGCCGTCGGTGGTGGGGACCTGCAGCAGCTTGATGCCGCCGATCCGCTCCGGTGCACCGTTTTCGTCCATGTTGATGTGGGCGGTGGAAGCGCAAATGACCGCACCCCAGCGCGGGAGCAGCGACTGCAGGGACAGGACGTTGGCTCCGGTGCCGTTGAACACCGGGAAGCACTCGATGCCTTCGCCGAAGTGCTCTTCCATCAGCTGCTGCAGGCGCGCGGTGTAATCGTCCTCGCCGTAGGAGACCTGGTGGCCTTCGTTGGCGGCGGCCAGGGCCGCAAGAACTTCCGGGTGCACGCCGGAATAGTTGTCCGAGGCGAAACCGCGGACAGAGGGATCGTGGAGCCGCACCGCAGTGCCGGCAGGGACAGTTTCAACTGTGCTGGTCATCGTTTTGCTCACGCTTTCAGTCTAAGAGGTCGGGCCGCCCGGGCTAAGCCCGGGGCCCTGGATCGGGGCCCCAGACCCTGTGCCGCCGGCGCTGGGGCCCTGGATCAGGGCCGCGGAATCAGGGATGGTTCAGCGGCTGAGCAGCAGCCGCTGGCCGTTCAGGTCGCCGGCAGGAGCGTTGAAGAGTCCCGCTGCGGCAGCCGCCAGGTCAGCCACGTCCGTGAAGCCCGGGAACTTGCGGTCCGGGGCCTTGGCCCGCATTTGCGCGTCAACGAGGGCTTTCACCACGAAAATGACGGCGGCGCTCCGCAGCGCGGCGCTGTCCTGTCTGGCGTTGCCCTGTTGCGCGCTGTCCTGCTCTGGAGTGCCTGTGCCGGTGGCATTGCCCGCGGCGTGGACCCGGCGGAAGCCGTCAGCGACCGCCAGCGTCCAGGCCTCGGCGGCCGCCTTGGCCGCGGCGTAGCTCGCCCCCGCCGCCGTCGGGGCGCTTACCGCCGTGGAGGACACCATGGCGAAGCGTCCTGCCTCAGAGGCAGCGAGGTCGTCGAAGAAGACGCGCGTAACGTTCCGCAGGGTCGTGACGGCGTTGCGCTCCAGGAAGTCCCAGTCGTCGTCGCTCTGGTCCGTGATGCCTTTCGCGCCGCGCCAGCCGCCCACCAGGTGGATAACGCCGTCGACTCGTCCGGCCAGGCCGGCAATGCTTTCCCGCAGGGCGCGGACGTCGGCCAGGCTGGCGAGGTCGCAGGCGAGCGGCGTGACGCCGTCGCCGGCCTCGGCGGCGGCTGCCTCGATGCGCGCGGCATCCGATCCGACCGTGAAGACCCTGTGGCCGGCGCCGCGCAGGGCGCGGGCCGTCGCGATTCCCGACGGCCCGCTGCCCCCCGTGACCAGCACGTTCAAAGTGCGTCCGGCACTCATCCGGCGTTCAGGGCCTGGGTGCCGCCGGACTCTGATCCCGTGTCAGTGCCGCTATCTGTGCTGATGTCTGACGATCCTGTGATGCCGGCAGTGGATTCGATGACGGGCCGCATCTTCTTCTCCAGCGCCTCGTAGAACATGGAGAGCGGGAACTCGTCGTCGAGGACCTGGTCCGTGAGGCCACGGGGCGGACCGTCCAGGGGGAGGGCGTCCGGACCCTTGGCCCAGACCGAGGCCGGGTTGGGCGTGACCGTACCGGAGATGAGCTCGTAGGCGGCGAGCCAGTGGGCCATCTTGGGGCGGTCGATCGAGCGCCAGTACAGTTCCTCGATCTTCGCGCCGAGTTCAACTACGACGTCGGCAGCCTCGTCCCAGTCGATGCTGAGTTTGCTGTCGGTCCAGTGCAGGACGTGGTGCTGGTGCATCCAGGCGAAGAGCAGCTGGCCGCCAAGGCCGTCGTAGTTCCGCACGCGCGTGCCGGTGATGGCGAAGCGGAAGATGCGGTCGAAGATCACGGCGTACTGGACCAGCTTGGCGTGCCGGCGGGCCTCCGGGTCAGCGTCCTCGTCCTTCTCGATCTTCACGGATTCGCGGAAGGCGGTGAGGTCGCAGCGCAGCTCCTCCAGTGAGTAGAGGAAGAACGGCATGCGCTGCTTGATCATGAACGGGTCGAAGGGCAGGTCGCCGCGCATATGGGTGCGGTCGTGGATCAGGTCCCACATGACAAAGGTTTCCTGCGTCAGCTGCTGGTCCTCCAGGAGCCCGGCGGCGTCCTCGGGCAGCTGCAGGGAGGTGATCCCGGCGGCCGCGCGCAGGACGCGGCGGAAGCGTGCTGCCTCGCGGTCGGCGAAGATCGCGCCCCACGTAAACGTCGGGGTCTCGCGGACCGCGACGGTCTCGGGGAACAGGACTGCGGAGTTGGTGTCGTAGCCCGCGGTGAAGTCGAGGAACCGGATCGGGACGAAGAGCTTGTTGGAGTATTCGCCGGCTTCCAGGCCGCCGATGAATTCCGGCCAGATGACCTCGATCAGCACGGCCTCGACGAGGCGGCTGCTGCTGCCGTTCTGGGTGTACATCGGGAACACGACCAGGTGCTGGAGTCCGTTGACCCGGTGCTGCTGCGGCTGGAACGCCTGCAGGGAATCCAGGAAGTCCGGGACCCCAAAGCCGCCATCGGCCCAGCGGTCAAAGTCGGTGACCAGCAGTTCCAGGTAGTTCGCGTCGTGCGGGAAGGACGGGGCCAGGGCCGCGACCGCCGCGGTGATGGTTGCGACGTGGCCGGCCGCGGCTTCGTGGGCTTCGGCATCCGGCACGGATCCGTCCTGGACCTGGAGGGCGCGCAGGGCGGTGGCGGCAGCCTTGAGCCGCAGCCATTCCTGGTTGCCGGCGGTGATCGGGGCGGGGGCGGTAAGAGCGGTCGTGGTCATCGTCGACGGTCGCCTTTCTGTTTGCTGTGGAGCGTGTCGCTGGATCTAAATCGAGCGTAGCAAGCAAGCAGAGACTCTAATGCAAAATTGCCTCGAGCATAAGAAAGTCTGTGGCAAGTGATTCTGAAAAGCCGTTCCAGCGGAAGGAGAGGCAGGGCTGCGGGCTACTGCCCGGCGTCGTCCGCGGGAACCAGCTTCAAGGAAACCGAGTTGATGCAGAAGCGCTGGTCCGTGGGGGTGCCGTAGCCCTCGCCGTCGAACACGTGCCCCAGGTGGGAATCACAGGTGCTGCAGCGGACTTCCACCCGGTCCATGCCCATGGTGCGGTCATGGATGTAGCGAACGGTGCCCTCGGCGAGGGGCGCCCAGAAGGACGGCCAGCCGCAGTGCGAGTCGAACTTTTCGTTGCTGGTGAAGAGTTCGGCGCCGCAGGCCCTGCATTTGTAGACACCGCGGGTGTGGGTGTCCCAGTATTCGCCGGTGTACGGCCGCTCGGTGCCTGCCTGGCGGAGCACGCGGTACTCCTCGGGCGTCAGTTCCTCGCGCCACTGGGCGTCCGTCTTTTCGACGGGCGTTCCGGTCGGAGCCTGGTCAAAGGCCGTGGCGGCGGGGTCGGCTGTGGGTTCGGTGGCGGGCACTGCCGAGGGCATGGATTTAGGCCTGTTAAAGATACTCATAGCCTCAATAACGCTCAGGAGTCCCCGATAAATCCCGAACCGGCGTACAGATGCAGGACGGGCAGCCCCAGCTTGTCCTGTGCCTTGGTGGCCCAGTCGGTGTGGAACGTGTCGGCCACGGCGTGCGGGCGGGTGATGACCACAGCCTGTCCGGCGCTGAGTTCCTTGACCTTGGCAACCAGGCCGTCAACGGCCTTGCCCTCGACGACTTCGCCCGAGACGCCGCCGCCCAGACCGGCCAGCGCGGCCAGCGAGGCGGCCAGGGTATCGGCTGCTTCGGCCCGCTCCTCGGCGGGATCCGAGTGTGCCGTCAGTTCACGGAAGGCCTTGGCGATTTCAAGCATGGAAAGGTTTTCCAGGAAATCCACCACCAGGTGTCGCTCGGTGTTGGCCGGCACCAGGATCAGCAGGGGCGCATCACCGCCGGCAATCAGGGTTTCAATATTGACGCGGTCATCCGCACCGAGGGGCTCTTCTGTCAAAATGACGATTGGATCACTCATGACCCCAGCCTAGTCGCGCTCGTGTTGACCTGCATCGTTGTGTCCCGCGGGACCCTGGCGTGTCTGTACCGGCCCGGCCGTGCGCCTGAAATCCCGCCAATGCCGTGGTTGGGCTGCGCTTCAGTAAGAATGGTGCCATGGCATCCTCCCTGCGCCTCCGCCCGGACCTCCGTCAGGCCGCTGCCCGGCGGGCCGCCGCCCGGCGGGCCTCTGCCCGCAGAACAGCACTCCCCGTCGCGCCGGCCCCCGGCGGCGTGACGTCCGGGAGCGCCAAGTGGGCGGTGGGGGGCATCATCGGCGGCAGCGCCGCTGCGGGCGTGCTCGCCGCCGGCTCCTCCGCCCTCGCCCTCTACTTCGCCCGCCGCGTCATCACCCCGGCCCGGTTCCGGGCAGAGGACCAGGAAGTGCTGGCCGTCATCCGCGAGGGACGGGCGCTGCGGGTCATTTTCGCCGCCACCCCGGACGCCACGGTGGACGGGGTGTACGGTTTCTTCTTCGACGGCGGCCGCGGGCATGCGCGGATCGGCCGGATCCTGTCCTACTCCCCGGCCGAACGCACCGTGCTGCGCGAGGTCGAGCACGTCTACAGCGGGGACATGGCCACCGCCCGGCGCGGCTGGTGGAGCGGCGCGGCCTATCCGGATCCGGCCGCCCTGGGGTTTCCGGTGGAGGACGTGCTGATCGACGTCGACGCCGGGACCGCGCCGGCCTGGCTTGTCCGCGCCGCGCCGGCCGTGGCGGAGGATGTGGCCCCCGACGTGTGGGCGATCATGGTGCACGGGCGCGGGGCCACCCGGCAGGAGGGGCTGCGGGCTGTCCGGACCGCCAGGGAACTGGGCATGTCCAGTCTTCTGATCTCCTACCGCAACGACGGCCTGGCCCCGTCAGCCAGCGACGGGCGGTACGGCTTGGGCTCCACCGAATGGCGCGACGTCGAGGCTGCCATCGGCTACGCCGTACAGCAGGGCGCCCGCGAGGTGGTTTTGTTCGGCTGGTCGATGGGCGGCGCGATATGCCTCCAGACCGCTGACCTTTCCCGGCACCGCCACTTGATCCGGGCCATGGTCCTGGACGCGCCGGTGATCAACTGGGTCAACGTGCTGGCCCACCACGCGGAGCTGAACCGGATTCCGTCGTCCGTGGGCCGCTACGGACAACTCATGCTCAGCCACCGCCTGGGCCGGCGGCTGACCGGGCTGGCCGCGCCGGTCGACCTCAAAGCGATGGACTGGGTCTCGCGGGCCGTGGAGCTGAGGACGCCGACCCTCATTGTGCACAGCGTGGACGACGAGTACGTACCGTACGGGCCCTCCGCGGCGCTGGCCGAGAAAAACCCCGAGATGGTCACCTTCGAGCCCTTCGACAAGGCCCTGCATACCAAGGAATGGAACGTGGACCCGGAGCGCTGGGAGCGGCAGGTCTCGGCCTGGCTCCGGCAGCAGCTGGCGCCCCGCGCCAACCCCGGCGACCAGGAGCCTCCGGCCGGCAATGCCGCATTCAATTGACAGTTCACTGACAGAGATCATTGACAGTTCATTGACGGTTCGCTGACAGATCACGGCAGTGTTGTGCGCGAAAATTGCCGTGACGTGCCGTCTCGACACCTGGGGCCGGGTCAGTCGCGCCGGGTCCCGATCCTGGCGGTGCGGGCAGCCGTGAGCCGAATGAGCTCGGCCGGATCCAGCTCGATGTCCAGGCCGCGCCGTCCACCCGAAACGAGGATGGTCTCCAGCGCCAGTGCGCTCTCATCCACCACCGTGGGGGAGGACTGGCGCTGGCCGAGCGGTGAGATGCCGCCGAGAACATATCCGGTCCGCCGCTGCGCCGCGGCCGGATCGGCCATCTCTGCTTTCTTGCCGCCCAAAGCCGCGGCCATCGCCTTGAGGTCCAGGCTGCCGCTGACCGGCACGACGCCGACGGCGAGCCGGCCGTCGACGTCGACCATCAGGGTCTTGAAGACCCGGTCAGGGTCGACGCCGAGCACTTCCGCCGCTTCCAGGCCATAACTGGCCGCCGCGGGGTCATGGGTGTAGGGGTGGGCCACAAAGGGAACCCCGGCGGCCGCGAGTGCCGCGGTGGCCGGAGTTCCCTGCGACGCGTGCTTGCGGGCCATGTTCTCTGGCTGTCCGGGCGCCGAAGGTCAGGACTGCGCCGACGGCTGGCGGTCTCCGGAGGCGACGACCTTGCGCTTGATCCGGCCCAGCATGGCCGTCATTCCGCGCATGCGCAGGGGAGTGATGGCGCGGGTCAGGCCCAACAGTTCGGGCATGTCGTCGGGGACGGCCAGGATTTCCGCGGCGCTGAGCCCGTCGAGTCCTTCGTGGAGCACTCCGGCGAAGCCGCGGGTGGTCGGGGCCTCCTTGGGTGCCTTGAAGTAGAGCCGGACGCGCTCAGGCGCGTCGCCGTCGGCCTGTTCCGTCTCGACGGTGAGGAACAGCGGCGTCTGGCACTCCACTACCTGCTCGAGCAGCTCCGGGTGATCCCGGAGCCGCTCCGGAAGTTCCGGAAGCCCCTGCGAGAACTCAAGGAGCAGCTGCAGCCGCTCTGCTTCGGTCAGGGCCTGGAAATCGTCGACAATGTCCGCCAGTGCGGCGGGGAGGGCTGAAGTATTCATCACTCCCAGCTTACGCAGGCGCGCCGATTGTGTCCCTGTCGGGACCGGTCCCGCTCCACGGTCACCGCGGCTAACGGCCGGCCGGAACCGCGCCGCGTTCGGCACCCTTGACGATCGGGACGCGCACAGCGTTGCCCCATTCGGTCCAGGAGCCGTCGTAGTTCCGCACGGTCTCAAAGCCCAACAGGTACTTCAGCGCAAACCAGGTGTGGCTGGACCGCTCGCCGATCCGGCAGTACGCAACGACGTCGTCGCCTTCGTTCAATCCGGCCTCGTCGAGGTAGAGGGCCTCGAGCTCGCCGCGGTTCCGGTACGTGCCGTCGCCGGCCGCCGCGCGGGCCCAGGGGATGGAGGCCGCCGTGGGGATGTGGCCGCCGCGCAGCGCGCCCTCTTCCGGGTAGGCGGGCATGTGGGTGCGCTGGCCGGTGTACTCCTCGGTCGAGCGGACGTCGATCAGCGGCTTGCCGAAGTGCGCCAGGACGTCATCCTTGAAGGCGCGGATCGGGGCGTCGTCCCGCTCCACGACGGGGTAGTCGGCGGGGGTGGCGACGGTCGTGACGGTGGAGAGCGCCCGGTCTTCCGCGATCCACTTGTCCCGGCCGCCGTCCAGGAGCCGGACGTCCTCGTGGCCGAAGAGCGTGAACACCCACAGGGCGTATGCGGCCCACCAGTTCGACTTGTCGCCGTAAATGACCACCGTGCTGTCCCGGGAAATGCCTTTGGACGCGGCCAGCGCGGCGAAGGCTTCACCGTCGACGTAGTCGCGGGTCACCTCGTCGTTCAGGTCCGTGTGCCAGTCGATTTTCACGGCTCCCGGGATGTGCCCGGTCTCGTACAGCAGGACGTCTTCGTCGGATTCGACCACCACGAGATTGCCGCCGTCGAGGGCACCGTCCTCGATCGCCGTGGCCAGCCATTCCGTGGACACCAGGCGGTCAGGGTGGGCGTAGGCGGCGAATTTCTCGTTCTGCTCAACGGGGTAGGTCATTGCGATGGCCTTTCACTTGAACGGTCAGGAGGCCGGGCGCGGAAAGCGTGCGCCGCGCCGGGCCTGTTACAACACTAGTCACGGGCCGGTGGGAATGCTCCACCGGGTTCACACGGGGAAATGTGGTCTTCCTCACGCCGGCCGCGGGTCCACAGTCGCGCACGCGGGCCGGCCAGGCTTTGCCGGTATTCTTGCTGGGGACAAGAGACCAGCAGAACGGACCACCTTGGTACAGATCGAACAGCTCGCCGCCCGCACACCGGCAGTTTCCGTGGATGAACTCCTCAATGGGTTCTATCCGTCGCCGCGGTTCGGTGAGGTGTCGTTTTCCAGCTACCGGCCCGATCCCGCCCAGCCCAGCCAGGCCCAGGCGGTCCATGCCCTGCAGCATTTTGCGGCGGGCGTGGGCGCACGCGACGGCGACGGGCTGTTCAAGCGGCTCTTCGGCAAGAAGGAAACTTCCCGGGCCGGAATCTACCTCGACGGCGGATTCGGTGTGGGCAAGACCCACCTGCTGGCATCGCTGTGGCACGCCGCCCCCGGGCCCAAGGCCTTCGGCACGTTCGTCGAATACACCAACCTCGTCGGTGCGCTGTCCTTCCGCAAGACCGTTGAGGCCCTGAGCCACTACAAGCTGGTCTGCATCGATGAATTTGAGCTCGATGATCCGGGCGACACTGTGCTCATGTCCCGGCTCATGCGCGAACTCGCCGACGCCGGCGTGAAGCTTGCCGCCACATCGAACACGCTGCCGGGGTCCCTCGGGGACGGGCGCTTCGCCGCCGTCGACTTCGCCCGTGAAATCCAGGTGCTGGCGGACCAGTTCGACGTCGTGCGGATCGACGGCGAGGACTTCCGCCACCGTGGCCTGCCGGCCGCGCCGTCGCCGCTGCGCAATGATGACCTGACCCACCACATGCATGCCGAGTTCGACGGCAAGACCGTGGCCCGCGATGAGTTCAGCACCTTGATCAACCACCTGGCCGGCGTGCACCCGAGCCGTTACCGCCAGCTGCTGGAGGGGATCGAGGGCGTGGTCTGGAAGAACGTGCACACGATTACCGAGCAGGCCGTTGCGCTGCGCTTCGTGGTGCTGGCTGACCGGCTGTACGACAAGGACGTGCCCATCCTTGCCAGCGGTGTGCCGTTCGACCAGCTCTTCACCGAGGAAATGATGACCGGCGGGTACATGAAGAAGTACTTCCGCGCCGTCTCCAGGCTGACCGCGCTGGCCCGCGAGGGCCAAAACCACGAACCGTCCTAGCCGCCAGCCCCTCCAAGTACAACGCCAAATCCAACGCGGGGTCAGTTACGGCCCATCCGGATGCACCGGATGGGCCGTAACTGACCCCGCGTTGCCCGGTTGGAGTCGCCCTTAAATGCCGGAGGTGCCGACGCCGCCTCTCGGCGGGACCGGCACCTCGCTGACGGATCTGGGTCAGAGGCCTGGCTGGCGGGGTTCCCCGGCTACGTGGGGCTCACCGGCTGCGGGAGTCTGATCGGCGACCGGGGCCGAATTCGGCCGGTCGTTCGCCTTGTCCACGAAGTCGGAAGCGCCACGCTGCACGGCATCGATCGTGCCGGCGTGCTTTCCGCCGGTCTTGGAGTCGACGAAGTCGCCTGCCTTTTCGATGCCGTCCTTGATGGCTTCTTCGTTGCCACCAATAACTTGCTGAGCCTTGCCCTTTAGATCGTCAAGTAAACCCACGGGCACCTCCCTTCGGTCGCGGAGCCAGATCGCTCCTTGCGTTTTCTACCCTAGCGGGAGGTGGCGGGGGTGCCAAGGGTGTCCGCCCAGAGGATAAAAGATGGAAGGCCAGGTGCACAGGGTAGAAGGGCCCGGAGTGCACAAAAAAGAGCAGCTCCGGGGGAGCTGCTCTTGTGGTGGGCGATACTGGGATCGAACCAGTGACCTCTTCCGTGTCAGGGAAGCGCGCTACCGCTGCGCCAATCGCCCGCAACCGGAAGGATCCGGAGTGGAGTTGTAATGAAGAGAGCGGACGACGAGATTCGAACTCGCGACATCCACCTTGGCAAGGTGGTGCTCTACCAGCTGAGCTACGTCCGCATTTTAGTCCATGCCGGCTGGGCCGGTGGTACTGCATCAAGCAAGTTGCCTTGCTCTGGTGGGCGATACTGGGATCGAACCAGTGACCTCTTCCGTGTCAGGGAAGCGCGCTACCGCTGCGCCAATCGCCCCTTGCATCCGATCGAAACCGGAAACCAGGGTTTTCACCGAGGTGGGTACGGGATTCGAACCCGTGTATACGGCTTTGCAGGCCGCTGCCTCGCCTCTCGGCCAACCCACCGTGTAGACAGGATTCCGAAGAACCTTTGCCGTGACAGTGTCCTGCGAGCGGACGACGAGATTCGAACTCGCGACATCCACCTTGGCAAGGTGGTGCTCTACCAGCTGAGCTACGTCCGCATTGTTGGTGTGCATTTCCTTGCCGCATTCGGCATTTCCTCGCGTTCCAACGAGTAAGAACTCTATAGGAGGTTCTGGGAATCTACAAATCGAGACCCATTGGCCCGGGTTCCATGGCCCTACTTCCCCGAGTTCTAGGGGATTTTGCTAATTACAGCGCTGTAATTAGCGTCATTGTTCAGCCGTGGCCCTAAGTGGCGCCGGGACTACTGAGCGGGCCTTCTGAGGGGGACGACTGGAACGGCCGGTGGAGGGCTGGTGGAACTGCCCGTGCACGGGGCCTGTTGCGCGGGAGTATTGGGCCGCATTCCCGCCGCGGCCAGGTTCCCCCGGGCCGATTTCTAAAATCCGCCCGGGTGGGCTAGCATTCAATGTCGTTAGGGCGATTGGCGCAGTGGTAGCGCGCTTCGTTCACACCGAAGAGGTCACTGGTTCGAACCCAGTATCGCCCACTAACGAAATGGTCTGTTCCGCTGACTCAGCGGGGCGGGCCATTTTGCTTTTCATCGTTGTCTGACCCCCGTGAAAGAGTCTTCATATGACCGCTCCACTCCTCGCCCACGCCACGGACCATGGCCGCATGTACGCCCGCTCCACGTCGGCTCAGTTCTCTGTCCCTTCCATCACCACGGTGATCGGCCAGCAGCCACACGGCCTGGACGGCTGGTTCGGGTACATGGGCGCCAACAGTCTGGCCCAGGATCCCGAGCTCCCCGGCATCCTGGGGAGCCCGGCCAAACTGCGGCAGGCGGTCAGCCGGGCCGCCAAGGCGGCGGAGTCGTACCGGGACGATGCCGCCAAACGCGGCGACCGGGTCCACAACTATTGCGAGCAGGTTGCGCTGCGTGCGCTCGGCCGGCCGCACCAGATGAAGGAAACACGGGAGGCGCTGGCCGCCAACGGCGAGGAAGCCTTCGCGGCACGCTTCGACGAATGGTGGGAGCTCTTCCAGGTTGAGCCCATCGCCCCGGAAATTACGGTGTGGAACAAGACGGTCGGCTATGCCGGCACCCTGGACCTCGTCGCACGGATCAACGGCCGGACCTGTCTTATCGACTACAAGACCAAGGGCACCAGCCGGGACGGCACCGTCCAACCGCTTGATGACAAGGTGGTCATGCAGCTCGTGGCGGGCATGAAGGCGGAGGAAAGCCTCGTGGATCCCGTCGCGGGGGAGTGGGAGGCCTGGCAGCACGGCGAGTCCCCGATCCTCCTGGCCGTGGCGGTCGGCGAGACCGAGGTCCGTCCGCAGCGGGCCAACCCCGAGGTCCTGAAGCATCACTGGTGGAAATTCTGTGCGCTGCGCCGCGTGTGGGAGATGTCCGCCGACACGGCAACCGCCGGAGCAGCACTGCTCCCGCTGGCGCCGCCCGTGAAGCGCTGACAAGTAGCGCCGACCGGAAGCACCGACAAGAAGCACCGACCAGACGCGCCGAACAGAAGCCGGGCAGCTGCAACTAAACTGGACTGGACCCCTAGCCGCCCACCGTGAGGACAGACTGCACATGGCCATTTTGAATATCCGCATCATCGGAGATCCTGTGCTGCGCACAGTCGCCGATCCCGTGACGGAATTCGGGCCTGAACTGGCAAAGCTCGTCGCCGACATGACCGAAACCATGGAGGATGTCGAGGGCGCCGGCCTGGCCGCGCCCCAGGTCGGTGTGAGCCTGCGCGTCTTCACCTACCGGATCGGCGGCGTCGAGGGTCACATCGTCAACCCCGTGCTGGAAAACAGCGAGGACTTCCAGCCGGACCAGGTCGAGGGATGCCTGTCCATCCCGGGCCTGGGCTTCCCCGTCCGCCGGTACCGCCAAACCCGGGTGACCGGCGTGGACCTGCACGGCAACCCCGTCACCGTGGAGGGCGAAGACATGCTGGCGCGCTGCTTCCAGCACGAGACCGACCACCTGGACGGCATTCTCTATACCGACCGGCTCGAGGGCGAAGACCGAAAGGCCGCCCTGCGCGCCATCCGCAATGCCAACTACGACGCCATCACGGAACAGACAACCACCAAGCGCGCGAAGAGCGTCGGGACGAGCTTTGGCGGGTCCAGCTTCGGAATCACCCCGTGAGGGTTCTCTTCGCCGGGACCCCCGCTGTCGCCGTGCCGTCGCTCGACGCCCTTGTTGCCGCCGGGTTCGACGTCGTCGCTGTCCTCACCCGCCCGGACGCACCGCTGGGACGCAAACGCGTCCTGACGCCGTCGCCCGTGGCCGCCAGGGCCGCCGAGCTCGGCATTGAGATCATCCACGCCGCCAAAGTCGATGCCGGGGTCACCGCCCGCATTGCCGCCGCAGCACCGGACGTCGCGGCGATCGTGGCCTATGGCGGGCTGATTCCCCCTGCGGCTCTCGCTGTCCCCCGCCACGGCTGGGTGAACCTGCACTTCTCCCTGCTGCCGGCCTGGCGCGGCGCAGCTCCCGTGCAGCGCGCCGTCATCGCCGGCGACGACGTCACGGGTGCCGTCACCTTCCGCCTGGAGGAGGGGCTGGACACCGGTCCGGTCTTCGGGACCCTCACCGAGACCGTGCACCCCGCCGATACCGCCGGGGCCCTGCTCGAACGCCTCTCCCACAGCGGCGCGGTTCTGCTGGCCCAAACGCTGTCCGCCATCGACGCCGGCAAGGCCGTCGCGCTCCCGCAGCAGGGCGACGTCAGCCTGGCACCGAAACTCAGTCTCGAAGACGGCCGGCTCGACTGGCAGCAGCCCGCCCTGGCGATCGGCCGCCGTGCCCGCGGCGTCACGCCGGAGCCGGGCGCCTGGACCCTGCTGGAGGGCCAGCGGATCAAACTGGAGCCAGTGCTGCCGGCAGCGGACTCGGCGGCGCTTCGGCCCGGACAGCTGGCATTGGACGGGAAACGGGTTCTCGTCGGTACGGGATCGCACCCGGTGGAATTGACGCGGGTGCAACCCGCGGGCAAGAAAATGATGGCCGCCGCTGATTGGGCGCGTGGGCAGGCAACACTTGAAAGCGTGGTATTCGAATGAGCGGTTCCGGGACCAACGGCAACAGCCGAGGCAGTGGCCAGGGCGCCGGGGGCGGCAGCAGGCGGAACGCCCAGGGCCGGGAACGCAACCGCGGCCCGCAGCGCGGCTTCACCGAGAGCGCCCCGTCCCAGCGGACCCGCCGCGCCGATCCGGCCCGGCTGGTTGCCTTTGAAGTGCTCCGCGCGGTGGCCGCCGAGGACGCCTACGCGAACCTGGTGCTCCCGGCCCGGATCCGGCACCACGGGCTGGACAAGCGCGACGCCGGTTTCGCCACCGAGCTCAGCTATGGCGCCCTCCGCGGCCAGGGCACGTACGACGCCATCCTGGCCCGGTGCGTGGACCGTCCGCTGGAGGAGCTGGATCCCGCGATCCTGGATGCCCTGCGGATCGGGGTGCACCAGCTGCTCGCCATGCGCGTGCCCGCTCACGCCGCCCTGGACCAGACGGTGGGGCTGGCTCGCGCCGTGATCGGGGCCGGGCCCTCGGCACTGATCAACGCCGTCCTGCGCAAAGTCTCCGCCCGCACCCTCGACGAGTGGCTCGACCTGCTGCTGAGCACCGAGACGGATGCCACCAAGATCGCGTCCATCCGCTACGCCCACCCGGAGTGGATCGTCCGCGCGCTCCGCCAGTCGCTCGTGGCCCACGGCCGGGCGGTTTCTGAGATTGACGCGCTCCTCGAAGCCGACAATGCCGCGCCCGTGGTGAACCTTGTGGCGCTGCCCGGCGTCGGCAGCCTCGACGAGGCCCTGGAAGGCGGGGCCACCCCGGGCGAGCTCGTCGAGGGATCCGCGCTTTCCAGCGGCGGGGACCTCGGCCGCCTCGCCTCGGTCCGTGACGGAAGCACCCGTGTCCAGGACGTCGGTTCGCAGCTCGTGGCCCGCGCCATGGCCGCCGTCGATCTCGGCACAACCCCCGGCGCCGGGCCCGGCAACAACAGCGCAGACCCCGGCACAAATTCTGGCGGCGAAGCGGGGACGGACGGCGGGGGCGCGGGGGAGCGCTGGCTGGATCTCTGTGCCGGTCCCGGCGGCAAAGCCGCCCTGCTCGGAGCCCTCGCCCGGCAGCGGGGCGCCCACCTGCTGGCCAACGAATCCGCCCCGCACCGTGCCAAACTCGTGCGGCAGGCCCTGTCCGCGGTCCCGCGGGAGGCTTGGGAGGTCAGGACCGGGGACGGCCGCGACATTGGCGCCGAGCAGCCGGAGTCGTTCGACCGCGTCCTGGTGGATGTCCCGTGCACCGGCCTGGGCGCCCTGCGCCGGCGTCCGGAGTCGCGCTGGCGGCGCACGCCCAAGGACCTCGTGGACCTTGGCCCGCTGCAGCGCCAGCTGCTCAACTCCGCGATCGACGCCGTCAAGCCCGGCGGCGTGGTGGCGTACGTGACGTGTTCGCCGCACCCGGCAGAGACCACCGCCGTCGTGAGTGATGCCCTGCGCAAGCGCGAGGACCTCGAGCTCCTCGACGCAGGCGCCGTG
Source organism: Arthrobacter sp. 10N44_2 (assembly GCF_056394385.1). Taxonomy (NCBI): domain Bacteria; kingdom Bacillati; phylum Actinomycetota; class Actinomycetes; order Micrococcales; family Micrococcaceae; genus Arthrobacter; species Arthrobacter sp. 10N44_2. Next base: position 73,960 of record NZ_JBFTHT010000012.1, read on the forward strand.
CTGGACGGCGTCAGCCTCACGGGCCACCTCGAGGCCGGGCACGAGCTCACCGCCCAGCTCTGGCCGCACGTGCACCAGACGGACGCCATGTTCCTGGCGCTGATTCGCAAGTTGGCCTGAGTTTCGCTGATACTGGGGCACTGCCACCAAAAACGAACCAGCAAAGTACGAACGAGAAGGAAATCCATGGCCCAGTGCTGCATCAACCCGAGCATCCTTTCGGCTGACTTCGTCAACCTTGAGGCCGAACTGCGCCGTATCAGCAATGCCGATGCCGTGCATGTGGACGTCATGGACAATCATTTCGTGCCCAACCTGACCATTGGGCTGCCCGTGGTGCAGCGCATCCAGGCCGTCAGCCCGGTGCCGCTGGACGCCCACCTGATGATCGCCGACGCGGACCGCTGGGCGCCGGGCTTCGCCGACGCCGGGGTGGCCTCGGTGACGTTCCACGCCGAAGCCTCGATCGCGCCGATCAAACTCGCGCGGGAACTGCGCGCCCGTGGGTCCAAAGCCGGCATGGCGCTGCGTCCGGGCACTCCCGTGGAGCCTTATCTGGACATGCTCCCGGAACTGGACCTGCTGTTGATCATGACGGTGGAGCCAGGCTTCGGCGGGCAGGCTTTCCTGGACCTGACGCTGCCCAAGATCCGGCGGGCCCGTGCTGCGATTGACGGCTCCGGCGTCGCGGTGGCACTGCAGGTGGATGGCGGCATCACCGAGGAGACGATCGTGCGCGCGGCAGAGGCGGGGGCGAACGTCTTTGTTGCGGGGTCAGCCGTCTACGGCGCCGCGGATCCGGCGGAGGCTGTCGAAAGGCTCCGGGCGGCGGGGTCCCGCTGACGCGCGGTCCCGGCAGGGAACTGCTGCGAAGATGACGCCGGGCGTAACATCGGCATCCGGGGAATAGCCCGGGCAGGGCCGCAGTTGTGTCAGAATAACAACACACATACGTGCTCCGGGGTCGGTGAAAGTCCGAACCGGCGGTGACAGTCCGCGACCCGCGCGCCAGCGCCCTCTCTCGGGAGGAAGCCGGCAGACGGTTGAACCGGTGAAATTCCGGTACCGACAGTTAAAGTCTGGATGAGAGAAGCACGTACAGCTGTTACTGCGGCGCCCCAACGGCGCCGCATAATTGCGCTGTCGTATACCCCCGGAGCCATCGCGGTTCTTGAGGGAAGGAACGACACACACATGGACCCCTTGCGATGGCTCTTCGAAGCGCAGATCCCCGTAGGCGGATCTGTCCTGATTCTTCGTGAAGTGCTAGGCAACATCTTTGGCCTCGCCAGCGCCGTCGGCGGCATGCGCCGCCGGGTCTGGGCATGGCCCGTCGGCATCGCCGGCAACTTGCTGCTCCTGACGGTCTTCCTGGGCAACGTCTTCGGTTCCGCCACGCCGGCCACGCTGTGGGGCCAGGCCGGACGCCAGGTCATGTTCATCGGCGTCGCCCTCTACGGCTGGTACCGCTGGCAGCAGGGCAGGAAGTCCGGCAGCGGCGGGACTGCCGTCGCGCCGCGCTGGGCCGGCAACCAGACCCGGGTGATTCTGGCCCTCAGCCTCGTGGCCGGCACCATGGCGCTTACCCCCGTCTTCGACTCCCTCGGCTCCTACCCGCCGGTCTGGGCCGACGCGTGGACGTTCATGGGCTCGCTGCTGGCGACCTACGGCATGGCGCGGGGCTGGACGGAGTTCTGGCTCATCTGGGTGGCGGTGGACATCGTCGGTGTGCCACTGCTGTTCAGCGCCGGCTACTACGCCAGCGCCGTCATGTACCTCTTCTACGGCTTCTTCACCCTGGCCGGGTTCTTTGTCTGGTGGCGTGCCTCCAGGCTGGCGAACCGGCCTGTCACGGTCGAAACCGCCTTCCCCGACCCTGTGGTGGCCAAGTGAGTGCCCTCAACACCGCCGGCGTGAGCGCCGGATTCAGCGCCGCGCCGTCCGGCGCTGCCCCGTCCGGCGCTGCCCCGTCCGGCGCTGCCGCGTTCAACGCTGCCGAGAATGCTGCGATGCAGGCTGCCCTGGCCGCCGCGGCGCAGGGCCCGCGGGGCGCCAACCCGCTCGTCGGCGCCGTCGTCGTCGGGGCCGACGGAACGCACCTCGCCACCGGTTACCACCGCGGAGCCGGGACTGCCCACGCCGAAGCTGACGCCATCGGCCAGGCGAAGGCGTCGGGCCGGGACCTCCGTGGCGCGGCAATCGTGGTGACACTGGAGCCCTGCAACCACTGTGGGCGCACCGGCCCGTGCGCGCAGGCGATCATCGACGCCGGCATCACCGACGTCATCTACGCCGTCGACGATCCCCACGACCCGGCCGCCGGCGGCGCCGTGACGCTCCGGGCCGCGGGCGTCCGCGTCCGCTCCGGGCTGGCCGCCGAGGCGGCGCTGGACCTGAACCGGCGCTGGTTCGACGCCGTCGCCGCCAAACGGCCGTTCGTCACCCTGCATATCGCCCAGACCCTCGACAGCCGCATCGCCGCCAGCGACGGCACCAGCCAGTGGATATCCAGCCCGGAATCGCTCGCCGACAACCACGCCCTGCGCGGCCGGATAGACGCCATCCTGGTGGGCACCCAGACGGTGCTGATCGACAACCCCCGGCTCACCGCCCGGAACGGCGACGGCGAAGCAGAGGGCAAACAGCCGCTCCGCGCCGTGATGGGGTACCGGGGCATTCCCGACGACGCCGCCATCCACGGAGCCGACGGCAACGTCCTGCACCTGGCCACCCGCGACCCGCGCGAGGCCCTGGACCAGCTGTTCGCATACGGCGTCCGGCACCTCATGGTGGAGGGCGGCTCCCGGATACTGAGCGCGTTCCTGGCCGCCGGCCTGGTCGACGAACTCATCGTCTACCTGGCGCCCACACTGCTTGGCTCCGGCACCGCCGCCCTGGACGACCTCGGCATCACGACCCTGGCCGATGCCCAGCGCTGGGAATGGGACCCGGCATCCGGCGGCGCCGTCCAGGTCCTCGGCCGCGACCTCCGGCTCCATCTTCGCCCGGCCGCCCCGGCCGATGAGGCTGACCCGGCCGCCAGCCCTACTTCATCCGATACCACCCCGCACCGCACCGGCGCGGACACCGCCGCAGGAGGCAATTGATGTTTACCGGAATTATCGCCGAGCAGGGAAAGGTGCTGTCCATTGAGCGCAACGGGGACAGCAGCGCCACCGTACGGCTCCACGCACCCGGCACCACGGACGGTCTCGCCCTGGGCGGTTCCATAGCGGTCAACGGCGTCTGCCTCACCGCCACGCAGATCGACGGCAGAGACTTCAGCGTTGACGTTATGGGCGAGACCTTGGTCCGCAGCACGATCGGAGAACTCACTGCGGGCGATCCCGTCAACCTGGAACGCTGCGTCCCCGCCGGGGGACGGTTGGACGGCCACGTGGTCCAGGGCCACGTCGACGGCGTCGGCCAGCTCGTGGAGCGCGAGGGGCTTGGCAACTGGGACCGGCTGCGGTTCGCGGTGCCGGCCGGGCTGGCCCGGTACATCGCCGAAAAGGGATCCATCGCCGTCGACGGCGTCTCCCTCACCGTCACGGCAGTCAGCCCGGCCAACGATCCGGCGCCCTGGTTTGAAGTAGGGCTCATCCCGACCACCCTGGCCGAGACCGGCCTGGGCCAGAAGACACCCGGCGGCCATGTAAACCTCGAAGTCGACGTCCTGGCGAAGTACACCGAACGCCTGCTGTCCTTTGCCGGCGGTTCGTCGCCCGCCGCGCACAGGGCAGCCGAAGGTTCCGCCGGAGAAGCCGCCCTCACGGACGGGGCCGCGAAATGAGCCGGGTCACGGACCAGCCCGGCCATGATGTGGCCGGGGTGCTCCGTACCGCCGCTGCCGGCACCGGGCGTGCAGGCCTCGATCCGATCGAGGACGCCATCAGCGCCATGGCAGCCGGGCGGCCCGTCCTGGTGGTGGACAACGAGGACCGCGAGAACGAAGGCGACATCATTTTCGCCGCCGAGCACGCCACCCCCGCGCTGATGGGCTGGACAGTCCGCTACAGCTCCGGCGTGATCTGCGTACCGCTCGACGCCGACAGGGCCGACGCCCTGGCGCTGCCGCCAATGGTGGCAATCAACGAAGACGCGAAGGGCACCGCCTACACCGTGTCCTGCGACGCCGCCGTGGGTGTCAGCACCGGAATTTCCGCCACGGACCGCGCCCTGACGGCCCGGATCCTGGCCGACCCGCAAAGCCGGCCAAATTCCTTGACCCGTCCCGGGCATGTTTTTCCCCTCCGCGCCGTTAAGGGGGGAGTGCGGGAACGTCCCGGCCACACCGAAGCGGCCGTGGACCTGTGCCGGCTCGCGGGCCTGGAGCCCGTGGGCGTGATAGCAGAGCTGGTGTACGACAACGGAGAAATGATGCGGCTGGACGGATTGCGCGGCTTCGCCATCGAGCATGGCTGCCCCCTGATTTCGATTGCGGATCTGGTGGCGTATCTTGAAGCGGAACAGCACGGCAGCCACGCAGCGGACCCTGTCTGATGGAGGAGAAACAGTGACGACTTCGGAGACCCGAGAAGAGACGGCCATGGCCCGTCAACCGCATCCGGTCAGCGCGGGACCCATCGTCCAGCTGCCCACCGCCTTCGGCGACTTCGTGGCACAGGCCTGGACCGATCTCGCCACCGGCGCGGAGCACCTGGCCGTCAGTTCACCAATGGCGCCGGTTGACGGCCAGCCACCGCTGGTCCGCCTCCATTCGGAGTGCCTGACCGGCGATGTGTTTGGCTCCTACCGCTGCGACTGCGGCGAGCAGCTGGCCTATGCGCTCGAGCTGATCAACGAACTCGGCGGCACCCTGCTGTACCTGCGCGGCCAGGAGGGCCGGGGGATCGGCCTGGCGAACAAGATGAAGGCCTACGCCCTGCAGGAGGCCGGTTTTGACACCGTGGAGGCCAACGAACAGCTCGGGCTGCCGGTCGACGCGCGCTGCTACAAGGCCGCGGCCCAGATCCTCGCGGAGATGGGGCTTCACGAGATCCGGCTGCTGAGCAACAACCCGGACAAGCAGGACCGGCTCGCGCAGGCAGGCGTCAAGGTGGTGGAGATGGTCCCTACGGAGGTCCCCTCCCGGGAGCAGAACATCCGCTACCTGCAGACGAAGAAGGACCGGATGGACCACCGCCTGGTCCTGGACGGTGAACCGGCTCCGGCCGCCGGCCTGTCCGGATTCGAGCACGACCAGGACTGACCGGGCAGCAACACGACCACCAGACTCAACAGCAAGGATTACCCTATGAGCGGCCACGGCGCCCCCCGGATCGACCTCAGCACCTTCAAGCCGGAAGAAACCTCACGGCTCAAGCTGGCCATTGTGGCCGCGAGCTGGCATACCCAGATCATGGACGGACTGCTCGACGGCGCCCTGCGCGCCGCGAAGGACGCCGGCATCAATGAGCCGACCGTCCTGCGCGTGCCGGGCACGTTTGAGCTCCCGGTCGCGGCCGCCCGGCTGGCACCGCACTTCGACGCCGTCGTGGCGCTCGGCGTCGTCATCCGGGGCGGCACTCCGCACTTCGAATATGTCTGCGAGGCGGCCACCCTGGGCCTGACCGAGGTCAGCGTCCGCACCGGGGTTCCCGTGGGCTTCGGCGTGCTGACGTGCGATACCGAGCAGCAGGGGATTGACCGGGCCGGCCTGCCGGGATCCACCGAGGACAAGGGTCACGAGGCCGTTACCGCCGCCCTGGCCACGGCAGTGACCCTCAAGCAGTTCGGCTGAGCCGCCAGGCTGCAGCCAAAGCCGGTGCGGGCGCCTCCCTGGCCGCCCGCGCCGGCTGAGTGTGCCGGCCTCGCTGGCCGTGTTGGATATGCAGTGCCTCACATCTCCGCCGTCATGCAACGCCCCGGCGGGCGTTCCCGCGCCGGGAGCAAGTAGGCTTGGGGGCGTGAAGAATTTCGAGTCGCTGTTCGCAGAACTGAGTGAAAAGGCAGCCGTCCGCCCGAAGGGCTCCCGCACCGTCGCCGAACTGGATTCCGGAGTCCACGGCATCGGCAAGAAGGTCGTGGAGGAAGCAGCCGAGGTTTGGATGGCTGCGGAGTATGAATCCGATGAGGCCGCCGCCGAGGAAATTTCCCAGCTGCTCTACCACCTGCAGGTTCTGATGCTCGCCAAAGGACTCACCCTGGAAGACGTCTACAAGCATCTGTAGCCGCGCCCGCACCGGACACCGCCATGACTTCGCTGGCGGAGCCCGTGCACCGCGTGGCCGATGTGCCCCAACAGAGACTTCCACACCCAAGAGAGACTTTTCCCATGCTTAGAGTTGCCGTCCCGAACAAGGGATCCCTGTCCGAAGCTGCCGCGGCCATGCTGGCCGAGGCAGGCTACCGCCAGCGCCGCGACACCCGCGAGCTTGTCATGGTGGACCCGGACAACGACATTGAGTTCTTCTTCCTCCGCCCGCGCGACATTGCTGTGTACGTGGGCCAGGGAACGCTCGACGTCGGCATCACCGGCCGCGACCTGCTGCTCGACGCGGAGGTCGAGGCTGAGGAGCTGCTGCCGTTGGGCTTCGCCGCTTCCACCTTCCGCTTCGCCGGCCCGGTCGGCGACTTCACCACGGTCGCCGAGCTCGAGGGCAAGCGCCTGGCCACGAGCTACGACGGACTGCTGCGCGGCTACCTGGCCGCGCGCGGCATCAACGCCAAGGTGGTCCGCCTTGACGGCGCCGTGGAATCCTCCGTCCGCCTCGGCGTCGCCGACGCGATTGCCGACGTCGTCGAGACCGGCACCACGCTCAAGGCCGCCGGCATGGAGATTTTCGGCGAGCCGATCCTGAATTCGGAGTCCGTGCTGATTGGCCGCAAGGGCGAGCAGAATCCTGCCACGGAGGTCCTGATCCGCCGGCTCCAGGGCGTCCTCGTGGCCCGGCAGTACGTGCTGATGGACTACGACATCCGCAAGGAACTCGTCGAGCAGGCCGCCGGGCTCACCCCCGGCCTGGAGTCGCCCACCGTGTCGCCGCTGCGCGATTCGGACTGGGTGGCCGTCCGCTCGATGGTGCCCAAGCGGGAAACCAACCGGATCATGGACGAGCTCTACGACCTCGGCGCCCGCGCCATCCTGGTCAGCAGCATCCACGCCTGCCGCATCTAGGCGCCACACCCGCCGAGTTCCACCAGCAATTCCCCTCCGTCAATAAACCTCCGTCACTACCTAGGAGAAGTCATGACTGTTGCCGTGCGCGTCATCCCGTGCCTCGACGTCGATGCCGGCCGCGTGGTCAAGGGCATCAACTTTGAGGGCCTCCGCGACGCCGGGGACCCGGTGGAACTGGCGCACCGCTACGACAACAGCGGTGCCGACGAGCTGACCTTCCTTGACGTCACGGCGTCCTCCGGCAATCGGGAGACCACGTTCGACGTCGTCCGCCGCACCGCCGAGGAAGTCTTCATCCCGCTGACGGTCGGCGGCGGCGTCCGTGGCGTGGCCGAGGTGGACAAACTCCTGCGCTGCGGCGCGGACAAGGCCGCCATCAACACCGCAGCCGTGGCCCGGCCGGACGTGATCGACGAGATCACCCGGCACTTCGGTTCCCAGGTCCTGGTGCTCTCCCTCGATGCGCGCCGGACCCGTCCGGGCTCGCAGCCCACCCCGTCCGGCTTCGAGGTCACCACGCACGGCGGACGGCAGGGGACCGGCATCGACGCGATCGCCTGGGCGCGGGAAGCGGCCGACCGCGGGGTGGGTGAAATCCTGCTCAACTCGATCGACGCCGACGGCACCAAGGACGGCTTCGATCTGGAACTGATCCGCCTGGCGCGGGCGGGGGTCAAGGTCCCGCTCATCGCCTCCGGCGGCGCCGGCAAGCCGGAGCACTTCCCGCCGGCCGTGGCAGCGGGCGCCGACGCCGTCCTGGCGGCCTCGGTCTTCCACTTCGGCCCGCTGGACATGATCGCGCAGGTCAAGGCCGCGATCCGCGACGCAGGCTTCGAAGTCCGCTAGTCTCCACCGCTTAAAGCAACGCGGGGTCACTTACCGCCCATCCCGGACGGGATTATGGGCCGTAAGTGACCCCGCGTTGCTTTATTTTTTAGGGAGCGGGCGGGGATTAAGCGGGTGGGGATTAGAGGCCGACTTCGGCGGACTGCAGGAGCGCGACGGCGTCCGGCTGGCCTTCGAAGGTCACGAGGGCGTGGCGGGTGCGGCCGTGGGCGTGCATGAGCAGCTCGCCCGGTTCGCCGACGATGGCCACGGACACGGGGGCGCGTTTGGCGACATGCCGCGGACCCGAGGGGCTCACCAGCACGATGCCCAGATCCACGCCGCGGTACAGGATCGCGGCCCGCTTGACGAGCTCGTCCCACAGCGCGTCCGAGTAGGCCTGGTCCAGGGCGCGCGGGGCCCAGCGGTCCACGGCGCGGCGGACGTCCTCGGTGTGCACAAAGTACTCGATCAGGTTGGAGCTTTCGTCCAGCGCCTTGATCCGCAGCGGGGACAGCGCCGGGGGACCGGCCCGGAAGTCGTTGACCAGCTTGGCGTAGTCCTCGGTGGTCTTCAGGGTGCCCGCCAGTTCGGCCGTCGCCTGGTCCGAGGCCTTGGACAGGCGCTTGATCAGCAGGCCCAGTCCGACGGCGATTTTCCGCTCGCGCAGGTACAGGTGCGCGGCAAGATCGCGGGTGAGCCAACCTGTGCAGAGCGTGGCGGCATCAGGGCCGGCCGCCAGCAGGGTTTCGGCCAGGACTTCTCGGGACGGTTCGACGAAATGCATCACTTGTGAAACTAGCACGAGACGGCCGTGCGTGGGCACAGGAATCGCCGCCGCGACCGCACCCGGCCGCATGACGCAGGGCCGGACCGCGGCGCCGGGCCGATTGGCGCGCCAGTGTTAAGCGGCGGGACCTGTCCGCAGGCCGGCGACCGGCCCGGAGGCACTAGACTTGATCTGATGTCTGAGCAGCCCGCCTCCGCCCCCAGCCCTACCAACGGCAGCGCCATTAACGGCAGCGCCGTCGATCGCAGTCCCGTCAGCGGCAGCCCCCTCCCGGCCGGACTGGCGGACGCGCTCAAGCGCGACAGCGCCGGACTGGTGGCCGCCATCATCCAGCAATTCGACACCCACGAGGTGCTGATGCTGGGCTGGATGGACGACGAAGCGCTGCACCGCACCCTGACCAGCGGGCGCGTGACGTTCTTTTCGCGCTCCCGCCAGGAGTACTGGCGCAAGGGAGACACCTCCGGGCACGTGCAATGGGTCAAGTCGCTGGCCATGGACTGCGACGGCGATGCGCTGCTGGTGCGGGTCGACCAGGTCGGCGCGGCCTGCCACACCGGAACCCGGACGTGCTTCGACGGCCGCGAGCTCGACGCCGTCGTCGGCCACGGAGGCTAGGCGCCCGGCACACCGGCAGAGCGCCCCGGCGCTTCCACAGCTTCACGAACCGGACCCCAGGCAGGATCCCATGACCGGATCCGGTCGCAGGTCCACCTAAAGAACAGGCGGAAAGCACAGCCATGCAGGACCTTGGAATCATCAGCCCCGGCCTCGAAGAGTTCCGCGAACTCGCAGGCCACAGCCGTGTCATCCCCGTCCGGCTCAAGGTGCTGGCTGACGCCGAAACCCCGATCGGGCTCTACCGCAAGCTCGCCCATGGCCAGCCCGGAACGTTCCTGATGGAATCGGCGGCGGTCGGCGGCGCCTGGTCGCGCTATTCCTTCATCGGCTCCCGCTCCCGGGCCACCCTGACCACCAAGGACGGCAGCGCGCACTGGCTGGGCGAGCCCCCGGTCGGTGTGCCCCTGGACGGCAACCCCGTGGACGCCATCCGCGACACCGTCGCGGCGCTGCGGACCGAGCGCTTCGACGGCCTCCCGCCGTTCACCTCGGGCCTGGTTGGGTTCCTGGGCTGGGAAACCGTCCGGCACTGGGAGAAACTGACCAGCCCGCCGGAGGACGACCTCCAACTGCCGGAAATGGCCCTCAACCTGGTCACCGACATGGCGGTCCACGACAACATGGACGGCACCGTCCTGCTGATCGCCAACGCCATCAACTTCGACAACAGCACCGAACGGGTCGACGACGCCTGGCATGACGCCGTCGCCCGCGTCAAAGCCCTGCTCGAAAAGATCAGCCGCCCCGTGGAGCAGCCGGTCTCCGTGCTGGAGACGGCCGCCCTGGATTTCGCGTCCAGTGTGCAGGAGCGCTGGGACGAAACCGAGTACCTGGCCGCCCTGGACCGCGGCAAGGAGGCGATCGTGGACGGTGAGGTCTTCCAGGTGGTGATCTCCCGCCGCTTCGAAATGGAGTGCGGCGCCGACCCCCTCGACGTCTACCGGGTTCTGCGGAACACCAACCCCAGCCCCTACATGTACCTCTTCAGCTTCGAGGACGCCGCCGGCCGCGAATACACGATCGTCGGCTCCTCGCCGGAGGCCCTCGTCACCGTGACCGGGGACGAAGTCATCACCCACCCCATCGCCGGCTCACGCCCGCGCGGCAAGACGGTCGAGGCGGACAAGGCCCTGGCCGAGGAACTGCTGGCGGACGAGAAAGAACGCGCCGAGCACCTGATGCTGGTCGACCTGTCCCGCAACGACCTCTCGAAGGTCTGCGTGGCAGGATCCGTCGACGTCACGCAATTCATGGAAGTGGAGCGCTTCAGCCACATCATGCACCTGGTCTCCACCGTGGTCGGAGAGCTCGCCCCGGCAGCCAAGGCCTACGACGTGCTCAAGGCCACGTTCCCGGCCGGCACCCTCTCCGGCGCCCCGAAGCCGCGGGCCCTGCGCCTGCTGGACGAACTTGAACCGCACCGGCGCGGCATCTATGGCGGCGTGGTGGGGTACCTGGACTTCGCCGGGGACATGGACATGGCGATCGCCATCCGGTCGGCCCTGCTCCGGGAAGGACGCGCGTACGTCCAGGCCGGCGGCGGGATCGTCGCAGATTCGGTGAACCCGACCGAGGCCCAGGAAACCGTGAACAAGGCCGCCGCCCCGCTGCGCGCCGTGCACACCGCCAGGTCGCTGCATAACATCACCGTTGACGCAGTCACTGACGCAGCGCCCGACGCAGGAGCCGAGTCCTGATGGGGGAGCCGGAAGCCACCGCCAAGAACACCGCCAAGAACACCGCCAAGAACACCGTGAAGGGCACTGTGAAGAGCACCGGGGGGCCCGCCGTCCCGGGCTGGGCCCGCAAGTCCACCCTGGTCCTGGTGATCGCTGCCCTGGCCCTTGCCGTGTTCGGGACCACCACCCAGACCTGGCTCACCGTGCACCTCGATCCCACGCAGCTCGGCGCGGCCGTGGCCAGCCAGGACGGCCTGCAGGTTCAGGGCAGCAAGGCTGCCACCACCGTGACAGCCCTGGCGCTTGTGGCCCTCGCAGGCGGCCTCGCGGCCTCCATCGCCGGCCGCGTGGCCCGCTGGGTGATCACGGCGATCATCCTCCTCGCGGCCGCGGGCATCGTCGCCGCGGCAGCCGTTGTGCTGGCGGACCCGCTGGCCGCGGCGCAGGGATCGATCGCGGCCGCCACCGGAATCAGCGGCAGCAGCGTACAGGTGGACGTCACGGTGTTCCCCGTCCTCGCCGTCGTCGCCGGAGCCCTGCTGGGACTCAGCGCCCTCGCGATCGTGCCGGCCGGCCGCTACTGGAAGACCCGCACCAAATATGACGCGGCCGCCGCCGGGCCCGCCGCCGGCGGCACTGCAGCTGGCGGTAATGCGCCGGCCGCCCCCGCGGACGAGATTGACAGCTGGGACCGGCTGTCCCGCGGTGACGACCCCACCTGAGCCGATGCCGCGGGCGCGACCGGCAACGCGACCGGTAACGCGACAGCAACGCGGCCAAATAACACAGCAAAAAATGGCAGAATGTAAGCAGTATTCATCCTGAGGAGATTTCAATGAGCAAAGCCACTGTTTCCGCATCCACGTCCGCTGCGCCGAAGGGCGTCTACGACGACGTCGACCACAGCGAACCCCAGGGTCACGGCAACAGCCCGGCCGCGTGGACCTGCGTGATCGTGATGCTGATCGGCGCCCTCATTGCGTCCATCGCCTTCGTCATCGCCAACACCCCGATCTTTGTCGCGGGCGCGGCGGTCATGGTGGTCGGCCTGCTCGCCGGCTGGGCCATGCGCAAGGCCGGCTACGGCGTCGGCGGCAGCAAGCTGAAGAACTCCGGCCACTGAGCGTGAGCGTTCTCGACGACATCAATGCCGGTGTCAGGGAGGATATGCAGGCGCGCCAGCGTCTGGTTACGCTCGCGGAGCTGAAAGAGCGTGCCGCCGCGGCGGCGCCCGCCCGTGACGCCTGGGCCGCCCTCGGCGGGACCTCAAGCAGCCGGGACCAGCTCAAGGTGATTGCCGAGGTCAAGCGCCGCAGCCCGTCCAAGGGCCAGCTCGCGGACATCGCCGATCCCGCGTCCCTCGCCGCGCAGTACGCCGACGGCGGGGCCGCCGTGATCAGCGTCCTGACCGAGGAGCGCCGCTTCGGCGGCTCCCTGGCCGATCTCGACGCCGTCCGGGCAGCCGTGGACATTCCGCTGCTGCGCAAGGACTTCATGGTTGACGAATACCAGATCTGGGAGGCCCGGGCGCACGGCGCCGACCTGATCCTGCTGATCGTGGCCTCGCTCTCGGACGCCCAGCTGCGTGAGTTCACGGCCCTCAGCCGCGAGCTCGGCATGAACGTGCTGGTCGAGACCCATACGGCGGAGGAAATCGAGCGCGCAGTCGCCGCGGAGGCCCGGATCATCGGCGTCAACGTACGCAACCTCAAGACGCTCGACGTCGACCGTTCCGTCTTCGCGGCGCTGACCGGCGGCATTCCCGCCGGTGCGCTCGTGGTCGCCGAGTCCGGTGTGCGCGACGTCGAGGACGTCAAGCACTACGCGGCCCGCGGAGCCAACGCGGTCCTGGTCGGGGAGGCGCTGGTCAGTGACGCGACGCCCCACGAGCGGATCGCCGAATTCATGGCTGCCGGCGCGACGGCAATCGCCGCGCGCGCCTGAGGCCGGCCGGTCCTGGCGCCTCCGTCCGGACCGTGAGCGGTGCCGGGCCCGCAATTTTGCCCGGACCAATGAGCGGATCTCATCAGCAGATCCCCAAAGCTAGCAGTGGAACAGGATGGTGAGACTGATGGTCGATGCACCAGCAGCCGGCTCTGACGAAAGTGCCGTGGACGCGTTCCTGCAGGGCGGCCGCCCCGCGGAGCATCCCGCGCAGGGCGAACCGTCCCTGCGCCACGCCCCGGGGCCCTACTTCGGGAACTACGGCGGCCGGTGGATGCCAGAGTCGCTCATCGCGGCCCTGGACGAGCTCGAGGACACCTTCGAGAAGGCCAAGGCCGATCCGGAGTTCACAGCCCAGATCGCCGAACTGAACAAGAACTACTCAGGCCGGCCGTCGCTGCTGACCGAGGCCAAGCGCTTCGCCGAGCACGCCGGCGGGGTGCGGATCTTCCTCAAGCGCGAAGACCTCAACCACACCGGCTCGCACAAGATCAACAACGTCCTGGGCCAGGCGCTGCTCGCCAAGCGGATGGGCAAAACCCGCGTCATCGCCGAAACCGGCGCCGGCCAGCACGGCGTCGCCAGCGCCACGGCCGCAGCCCTGCTGGGCCTGGAATGCGTGGTCTACATGGGCGCCGAGGACTGCCGCAGGCAATCCCTCAACGTGGCCCGCATGGAGCTCCTTGGGGCCACGGTCATCCCGGTCACCAACGGATCCCAGACTCTCAAGGACGCCATCAACGAGGCCCTGCGCGACTGGGTGGCCAACGTGGGCAATACGCACTACCTGCTGGGCACCGCCGCCGGAGCACACCCCTTCCCGGCGATGGTCCGCTACTTCCACGAGGTCATCGGCGAGGAAGCCCGCGCCCAGATCCTGGACCAGACGGGCCGGCTGCCGGATGCCGTCTGTGCCTGCATCGGCGGCGGCTCCAACGCAATCGGCATTTTCCACGGCTTCCTCGATGACCCTTCGGTCAAGATCTACGGGTTCGAGGCCGGCGGCGAGGGCGTCGAAACCGGACGCCACGCAGCCACCATCACCCTCGGCAAGCCCGGCGTGCTGCACGGCGCCCGCTCCTACCTCATGCAGGACGACGACGGCCAGACCATCGAGTCGCACTCGATCTCCGCGGGCCTGGACTACCCCGGAGTCGGCCCCGAGCACTCCTACCTGGCCGACATTGGCCGGGTCAGCTACGAGCCCATCACGGACAGCGAGGCCATGGAGGCCTTCCGCCTCCTGTGCCGCACCGAGGGCATCATCCCCGCCATCGAGTCCGCCCACGCCCTCGCCGGCGCCATCAAGGTGGGCCAGCGGCTCGCCGCTGACGCGGCCGCAGGCAAGGCAACAGACGCCTCAGAGAAAATCGTGATCGTGAACCTCTCCGGCCGCGGCGACAAGGACGTGGCCACGGCCGCGGAATGGTTCGACCTGCTGGACAAGGATTCACCTGAAGCCGAAATCGCCAAAGAGGGGGAACAGCTGTGAGCACCAGCCAGGACGGCACCCAGCACGCCAGCAAGTCGGCCGCGGCCATTGACCGCGCCCGCGCCCAGGGCCGGGCGGCCCTGATCGGCTACCTGCCCGCCGGCTACCCGAGCGTTAAAGACACCATTGCCGCCGGCATCGCCCTGGCCGAGAACGGCGCCGACCTCATCGAGATCGGCATCCCGTACTCGGACCCGGTCATGGACGGCCAGGTCATCCAGGCCGCCACGACGGAGGCCCTCGCGAAGGGCTTCCACGTCCGGGAGGTCTTCGACGTCGTCCGCGGCATTACGAGCAAGACCGACGCCGCCGTGCTGGTCATGACGTACTGGAACCCCGTGGTCCGGATGGGCGTGGACGAGTTCTCCCGCCGCCTGGCCGAGGCCGGGGGAGCCGGGCTCATCACGCCCGACCTCATTCCGGACGAGGCCGCCGAATGGATGGCGGCCTCGGACAAGTACGGCCTGGACCGGGTGTTCCTCGTGGCTCCCTCGTCCTCGCCCGAACGCATGAAACGCACGGTCGACGCGAGCCGCGGCTTCGTCTACGCCGTCTCCATCATGGGCGTCACCGGCGCCCGGACCTCGGTCAGCTCCGCGGCCAGGGACGTCGTCGCCGCAGCGCACGCCGCGGGCGCCGAGCGCGTCTGCGTGGGCCTCGGCGTCTCCACCGCCAGCCATGTCCGCGAGATCGCCGAGTACGCCGACGG
Organism: Arthrobacter sp. 10N44_2; assembly: GCF_056394385.1. NCBI lineage: Bacteria > Bacillati > Actinomycetota > Actinomycetes > Micrococcales > Micrococcaceae > Arthrobacter > Arthrobacter sp. 10N44_2. Next base: position 89,143 of record NZ_JBFTHT010000012.1, read on the forward strand.
CGTGATTGTCGGCACCGCCCTCGTCGCGGCAATCCGGGACGGCGGCGTGGATGCGGTAGCCTCCTTGACGAAAGACCTCAGCACCGGCCTTACCAAGGAAGAAGCCTAAGCAATGCAGTCAGTCCTCCACGCGGCGGCGATGATTCCCGCGAGCATTCCGAGCCCCACCTGGTCCGGATTCGACATCCCGCTGCCGTGGGGGTCCCTGCGCATCCACGCCTACGCCCTGTGCATCCTCGCCGGCATTATTGCCGGCCTGTGGCTGACCTCGGTCCGCTGGGCACGCCGCGGCGCCCCCGAGGGCAGCGTCTGGGATATCGCCATCTGGGCCATCCCGTTCGGCATTATCGGCGGACGGCTGTACCACGTGTTCTCCTCTCCGGACGCCTACTTTGGCCCGGGATTCGACGGCACAGGGGACCTGTCCCTGATTCCGCAGATCCAGCGCGGCGGCCTGGGCATCTGGGGCGCCGTCGTGCTCGGCGCCGTGGGCGCCTGGATCGGGTGCCGGCGTGCCGGGGTGAAGCTGAGCGCCTTCATGGACGCCGCGGCCCCCGGACTGCTGCTGGCCCAGGCCATTGGCCGGTGGGGCAACTACTTCAACCAGGAACTCTTCGGCGGCCCCACCACGCTTCCGTGGGGGCTGCAGATCGATCCCAACAACCCGAACTTCCCCGCCGGCATGCCGACGGACACGCTCTTCCACCCGACGTTCCTCTACGAGTCGCTGTGGAACCTGGCCGGCGTGCTGATCCTGCTGGCACTCGACCGCAAATTCAGCTTCCGCCGCGGCCGCCTCTTCTGCGTCTACGCCATGTACTACACCCTGGGCCGCGTCTGGATCGAGGCCATGCGGATCGACGACGCCGAACAGATCACCCTCTTCGGGCTCACCACCAGGCTCAATGTCTGGACCAGCATCATCGTCTTCGCCGGAGCCCTGCTCGCCTTCATCCTCCTCGGCCTGCGCAAGCGCTCGGAGCCGGACACCCCGTTCCTCCCCGGCCGCGCGCCCGCGGAGACTACGCCGGCAGGGACCCAGCCGGTGGAGACTACGCCGGCTGAGGAAAAGTCGGCGGAGGCAAAGTCGGCAGAGTCAAAGCCGGTCGCCGACGCGACCGAGGCCACCAGCGCTGACCGCACCACCAGCGCTGACCGCACCACCGGCGCCGACAGTGCCGCCCACGCTGACCGCGCCACCGTCCCCGCAGACGCGGCAACCATCCGCCATTCGGACGCCGCTGTCTCAGATAGTGAATCCCGTGCTAATCTCCGGAATAACCAAAGCGGACCAGTTCGCGCATCCGAGGATGCGGGCAGGGACTCCACGGGCGGCACCGCGCCCGCCAATGGAGCTCCGGCAGCCGGAGTTTCCGGCCGCCAGGGAACTGGAACCGCGCCGGAGGCTGAGGGCACCAAGTAGCTCAGCGCCGGCACTTCGGGTTGACCGGAGCCACCGCTCACCGGACCCGACTCCACAGCGTCGTGGCAAGAGGGCTTGCCGTGGACAGCAGATCGAAGCTGTCCATGCAAGCCCAGGCCAGCACCTGCGTAACTGTTAGTACAGGAGGCCGGGCTGGCCTACAATTCCAGTTAGAAAAACACTCTGTTGCGCCCGTCACACACCGGCGTGCCGAGTGGGGCCAATGTTGTCCCTCCCATACGCACGATCAGGAGGAAGGACGTCTCCAATGACCCAAACTCTTCACAGCCCCAGCTGGTCCGATCCGGACCAGCCCTCGGCTGCCGCGTCACCCTTCAGCCGCTTCGCGGCGATTCCGGCCGCTGCCGGACTCTACAATCCGGAGAACGAGAAGGACGCCTGCGGCCTGGCCATCATCGCCACGCTCCGCGGTGAGCCTGGCTACGACATCGTCGACGCCGCCCTGACCGCCCTGCGCAACCTCGAGCACCGCGGTGCCGTGGGCGCCGATGAAGGTACCGGCGACGGCGCCGGCCTCCTGATGCAGGTGCCGGACGAATTCTTCCGCGCAGTCACGGACTTCGAACTTCCGGCCCCCGGCCAGTACATCGTGGGAACCGCGTTCCTGCCCGCCGAGCAGCGCGAATCGGACGCCGCCCGCGCCGGCATCGAAGGCCTCGCCGCGGACGAGGGCCTGACCGTCCTGGGCTGGCGTGAAGTCCCGATCGTGGCCGACCTGGTCGGGGCCATGGCCCGGGCCTGCATGCCGTACTTCTCGCAGCCGTTCTTCGCCTCCAGTACCGGGGAAACCCTCGAGCGCAACGAGCTCGATTCCCGCGCCTGGCGGATCCGCAAGCGCGCCCAGAACAAGTTTGGCGTGTATTTCCCGTCGCTCTCCTCCCGGACCATCGTCTACAAGGGCATGCTCACCACCGCGCAGCTCGAGCCGTTCTACCCGGACCTGTCGGACAAGCGCTTCAAGACCAAGCTCGCGATCGTTCACTCGCGCTTCTCCACCAACACGTTCCCGTCCTGGCCGCTGGCCCAGCCGTTCCGCACCATCGCGCACAACGGCGAAATCAACACCGTCAAGGGCAACCGCAACTGGATGCGGGCACGGCAGTCGCAGCTCGCCAGCCCGCTGCTGGGGGACTCACCCGAAGAGCTGTTCCCGATCTGCACCCCGGGCGCCTCGGACTCGGCCTCCTTCGACGAGGTCGCCGAACTGCTCTGGCTCTCCGGCCGGCCCATCACGCACTCGATCATGATGATGATCCCGGAGGCGTGGGAAAACCACGCCACCATGGATCCGGCCCGCCGCGCCTTCTACGAATACCACTCGATGCTCATGGAGCCGTGGGACGGCCCGGCGGCCGTCTCCTTCACGGACGGCAACCTGGTCGGCGCCACGCTGGACCGCAACGGCCTGCGCCCGGGCCGGTACTGGATCACCGAGGACGGCCTGATCGTCTTCGCCTCCGAAGTCGGCGTGATCGACGTCGAACCCTCCAAAGTGGTCAAGAAGGGCCGCGTCTCGCCGGGCAAGATGTTCCTGGTGGACACCGGGGCCGGTCGGATCATCGACGACGCCGAGGTCAAGGCCGAGGTCGCCGCGGCGAACCCCTGGGCCGAATGGGTCAAGGACAACCTGATCGACCTCAAGAACCTGCCCGAACGCGAGCACGTCGTGCACACCGCAGCCTCGGTCAACATCCGCCAGCGCACCTTCGGCTACACCACCGAGGAACTGAAAATCCTGCTGGGCCCGATGGCCCGCACCGGCGCCGAACCGCTCGGTGCCATGGGCTCGGACACCCCGGTGGCCGTGCTGTCCAAACGCCCGCGGCTGCTCTTCGACTACTTTGTGCAGTCCTTCGCACAGGTCACCAACCCGCCGCTGGACGCCATCCGTGAAGAGCTCGTCACGTCCCTGACGTGCGCAATCGGCCCGAACGGCAACCTGCTGGACACCAAGCAGGTCCGGCAGCCGCAGGTCTCGCTGCCGTTCCCCGTGATCAACAACGACCAGCTCGCCAAGATCGCGAACATCGAGAGCGCCGACGGCGGCAAGGTCGCCATGAAGGTCCGCGGACTCTACCGCCCCGAAGGCGGCGAGAACTCCCTCCGGGCCCGGCTCACCGAAATCTGCGAACAGGTCTCCGGCGCCATCAACCGCGGCGTCCAGTACGTGGTGCTCTCGGACCGCGACTCGAACGCCCAGTGGGCCCCGATCCCGTCCCTGCTGCTGGTCAGCGCCGTGCACCACCACCTGCTGCGCAGCGCCAACCGCACCAAAACCGCGCTCGTGGTGGAAGCCGGCGACGTCCGCGAGACCCACCACGTCGCCGTGCTCATCGGCTACGGCGCCTCCGCCGTGAACCCGTACCTGGCCATGGAATCCGTGGAACAGCTCATCGCCTCCGGCGACGTCGTGGGGGTCACCCCGCAGGACGGCGTCTACAACCTGATCAAGGGCCTGGGCAAGGGCGTCCTGAAGATCATGTCCAAGATGGGCATCTCCACCGTGGCCTCCTACACCGGTGCCCAGACCTTCGAAGCCCTCGGCCTCGGCCAGGACCTCGTGGACGAGTACTTCTCCGGCACGCACTCCCAGCTCGGCGGCGTCGGCCTCGACGTCATTGCTGCCGAAGTCCTGGCCCGGCACCGCATGGCCTACCCCGAGAACGGCATCGAACTGCCGCACCAGCCCCTGCTAGGCGGCGGCGAGTACCAGTGGCGCCGTGACGGCGAACCCCACCTGTTCAACCCCGAGACCGTCTTCCGGCTCCAGCACGCCACGCGTGAACGCCGCTACGACATCTTCAAGGCCTATACCCGCGGCGTTGACGACCAGTCCGAGAACCTCATGACCCTGCGCGGTCTGCTGAAGTTCAAGGCCGGTTCGCGTCCCGCCGTGCCGCTCGAGGAAGTGGAACCGGTTTCCAGCATCGTCAAGCGGTTCTCCACCGGCGCCATGAGCTACGGCTCCATCTCCAAGGAAGCCCACGAGACCCTCGCGATCGCCATGAACCGGCTGGGCGGCAAGTCCAACACCGGTGAAGGCGGCGAGGACGTGGACCGGCTGCTCGATCCCACCCGCCGTTCCGCGGTCAAGCAGATCGCCTCCGGCCGCTTCGGCGTCACCAGCCTGTACCTGTCCAACGCGGACGACATCCAGATCAAGATGGCCCAGGGTGCCAAGCCCGGCGAAGGCGGCCAGCTGATGGCGCAGAAGGTCTACCCCTGGGTGGCCCGCACGCGACACTCGACGCCCGGCGTCGGCCTCATTTCGCCGCCCCCGCACCACGACATCTACTCGATCGAGGACCTCGCGCAGCTGATCTATGACGCCAAGCGCGCCAACCCCTCGGCCCGGGTGCACGTCAAACTCGTCTCCGAGGTCGGGATCGGCACCGTGGCGGCCGGCGTCACCAAGGCGAAGGCCGACGTCGTGCTGGTCTCCGGGCACGACGGCGGTACCGGCGCCTCGCCGCTGAACTCGCTCAAGCACGCCGGTGTCCCGTGGGAACTCGGCCTCGCCGAGACGCAGCAGACGCTTATGCTCAACGGCCTGCGCGACCGTGTGGTGGTGCAGGTCGACGGCCAGCTCAAGACCGGCCGCGACGTCGTGATCGCCGCGTTGCTCGGCGGCGAGGAGTTTGGTTTCGCCACCGCCCCGCTGGTGGTCTCCGGCTGCATCATGATGCGCGTCTGCCACCTGGACACCTGCCCGGTGGGCGTCGCGACCCAGAACCCCGAGCTGCGCTCCCGGTTCAACGGCAAGCCCGAATTCGTGGTGAACTTCTTCGAATTCCTTGCCGAGGAAGTCCGCGAAATCCTCGCCGAGCTGGGTTTCCGCAGCATCGAGGAGGCGATCGGCCACGCCGAGATGCTCGACTCCCGCGACGCGATCAACCACTGGAAGGCCGAAGGGCTGGACCTGGATCCGATCCTGCACGGGCTCGAGTTCGACAACGACGCGCCGCTGCGTAACCTCACCGGCCAGAACCACGAACTCGACAAGCACTTCGACCAGCGCCTGATCGCCATGGCGGCCGAAGCGCTGAGCGACCGCACGCCGGTGAAGATCTCCGTGAACGTCATCAACACGGACCGCTCCGTCGGCACCATGCTCGGCCACGTCGTGACGAAGACCTTCAGCACCGACGTCCTGGCCACGGACACCATCGACATCACGCTCAATGGCACCGCGGGCCAGTCGCTCGGGGCGTTCCTGCCGGCCGGCATCACGCTGCGCATGTTCGGCGACTCCAACGACTACGTCGGCAAGGGACTCTCCGGCGGCCGCATCATCGTCCGGCCGGACCGCACCAACGTGTTCCCGGCCGAGCGCAACGTAATCGCCGGCAACGTGATCGGCTACGGCGCCACAAGCGGCGAGCTGTTCCTCCGCGGCCAGGTCGGCGAACGCTTCCTGGTCCGCAACTCCGGCGCCACCGCTGTGGTCGAAGGCATCGGGGACCACGGCTGCGAGTACATGACCGGCGGCCAGACGCTCATCATCGGCCGCACCGGCCGCAACTTCGGCGCCGGCATGTCCGGGGGCACGGCCTACGTGCTGGACCTGCAGACTGAGCGCGTCAACAAGCAGGCCCTCGAGTCAGGCGAGCTGCAGCTGCGCGAGCTCGACGCCGAGGACCGCGACATCGTCCACGGGCTGCTCGTCAAGCACCTCGAGGAAACCGAGTCGCTGCTCGCGGCACGGCTCCTCGAGAACTTCGATGACACCGCAGCCCGCATAACCAAGGTGCTGCCGCGCGACTACGCGGCCGTCCTGCAAACCCGTCTTGACGCCATCGAAGAGGGCCTGGACCCCGACGGCGAAGAAGTTTGGTCTCGAATCCTGGAGGTGACCGGTGGCTGATCCACGCGGATTTCTGAAAGTACGTCAGCGTGAAACCCAGCCGCGCCGTCCCGTCCCGGTCCGCATCATGGACTGGAAAGAGGTCTACGAGGCCCAGGAAAAGGGTGTCCTGAAGAGCCAGGCCGGCCGCTGCATGGACTGCGGCGTCCCGTTCTGCCACCAGGGCTGCCCGCTGGGCAACCTCATTCCGGAATGGAACGACCTCGTCTGGCGGGACAAGGGCGAGGAAGCGATGGAGCGGCTGCACGCCACCAACAACTTCCCCGAGTTCACCGGCCGGCTGTGCCCGGCCCCCTGCGAGGCGTCCTGCGTACTCGGCATCAACCAGCCCGCCGTGACCATCAAGCAGGTCGAGGTGTCGATCGTGGACCAGGCCTTCGAGAACGGCTGGGTCAACCCGCTGCCGCCGGCGCGCCTGACCGGCAAGACGGTCGCCGTCGTCGGGTCCGGCCCCGCCGGGCTCGCCGTCGCCCAGCAGCTGACCCGGGTGGGCCACACTGTGGCCGTGTACGAGCGCGACGACAAGATCGGCGGCCTCCTGCGCTACGGGATCCCCGACTTCAAGATGGAAAAGGAGCAGGTGGACCGCCGGCTGGAGCAGATGAAGGCCGAAGGCACCCGGTTCCGCACCGGAGTGGCGGTTGGCACCGACGTGACGTGGGAGCAGCTGCGCCGCCGGTACGACGCCGTCGTCATCGCCACCGGGGCCACCGTCCCGCGTGACCTGCCGATCCCGGGCCGCGACCTCGACGGCGTCCACTACGCCATGGACTACCTCGTGCCGGCCAACCGGGTGGTGGCGGGGGAGACCGTGGAGAACCAGATCAATGCCGCGGGCAAGCACGTGGTCATCCTCGGCGGCGGCGACACCGGCGCCGACTGCCTCGGAACCGCGCACCGTCACCAGGCCGCGTCCGTGACCACCCTGGCGATCGGCAAGCAGCCGCCCGTCGAGCGGGCCGGCCACCAGCCCTGGCCGACATTCCCCACCTTGTTCGAGGTCGCCAGCGCGCACGAGGAAGGCGGCGAACGCACCTACCTCGCCTCCACCGTGGAGTTCGTCGGGGAAAACGGCAAACTCACGGGCGTCAAGGTTGCGGAGACGGAATTCGTCGACGGCAAGCGCCTGCCGAAGGCCGGCACCGAGCGGATCATTCCGGCGGACCTCGTCTTCCTGTCCCTGGGCTTCACCGGCGCCGAGCCGGCCGGGATCACCGACCAGGTCCAGGCCGACTTCGACGGGCGCGGCAACGTGGCACGCGACGGTTACTACATGACCAACACTGAAGGCATCTTCGTCGCGGGCGACGCCGGCCGCGGCCAGTCGCTCATCGTTTGGGCCATCGCCGAAGGGCGCGCCTGCGCGGCCGCGGTGGACAAGTTCCTGATGGGCAGCACCATTCTGCCGGCACCCGTGGCGCCGACCGACCGTGCGATGGCTGTTCTGTAGTCCCACAGGACCTCCGGGATTCATCCGCACTTCAACTTAATCCATGCAACACACCAGTAGGGTAGGTATATGAGACGCGCTAAAATCGTGGCCACTTTCGGACCGGCAATCGCAAGCTTTGACAACACGCTGGCCGTGCTGGAAGCCGGCGTTGACGTGGCACGCATGAACATGAGCCACGGCGATTACTCCGTGCACGACAACACCTACGAGAACGTCCGCAAGGCTGCGGGACAGCTCGGCAAGGCCGTGGCCATCATGGCCGACCTGCAGGGCCCGAAGATCCGCCTCGGACGTTTCGTCGACGGTCCCCACCTCCTGGAAGTCGGTGACACGTTCACGATCACCACCGAGGACGTTCCCGGCACCAAGGACATCTGCTCCACGACCCTCAAGAGCCTGACGGAGGACGTCAACCCCGGTGATGCCCTGCTGATCGACGACGGCAAGGTCGCCCTCCGCGCGATCGACGTCGACGACGTCAAGGTGGTCGCCCAGGTGATTGTCGGCGGCTGGGTCTCCAACAACAAGGGCATCAACCTGCCCGGCGTTGCCGTCAACGTGCCGGCGCTGAGCGAAAAGGACGAGGACGATCTGCGCTGGGCCATGCGCCGCGGCGTGGACATGGTTGCCCTGTCCTTCGTCCGGGATGCCTCGGACATCGTCCGCGTGCACGAGATCATGGACGAGGAAGGCCGCCGCGTGCCGGTGATCGCCAAGATCGAGAAGCCGCAGGCCGTGGAGCAGCTCCCCGAGATCATCGACGCCTTCGACGCCATCATGGTGGCCCGTGGCGACCTCGGTGTGGAACTTCCCCTCGAGGAAGTGCCGATCGTGCAGAAGCGCGCCGTTGAACTGGCACGCCGCTGGGCGAAGCCGGTCATCGTAGCCACCCAGGTCCTCGAGTCCATGATCGACAACCCGCGCCCGACGCGCGCCGAGGCCTCCGACTGCGCCAACGCGGTGCTCGACGGCGCCGACGCGGTCATGCTCTCCGGCGAGACCAGCGTGGGCAAGTACCCGATCGAGACCGTCAAGGTCATGGCCCGGATCATCGAGTCCACCGAGGTCCACGGCCTCGAGCGCGTCCCCCCGCTCGGCACCAAGCCCAAGACCCGCGGCGGCGCCATCACCCGGGCCGCCGTCGAGATCGCCGACCAGCTGGATGCGAAGTACATCTGTACCTTCACCCAGTCCGGTGACTCTGCACGCCGCCTCTCCCGGCTGCGCCCCATCAAGCCGGTCTTCGCCTTCACCCCGGTGGAGCACGTCTGGAACCAGCTCGCACTGACCTGGGGGATCCAGCCGGTCCTGGTCCCGATGGTGGGCCACACCGACGAGATGACGGCCCAGGTTGACCGCAGCCTGCTGGAACTCGACGTCGTCGAGGACGGCGACCTGGTGGTCATCGCCGCCGGTTCGCCTCCCGGAAAGGCCGGTTCGACGAACCTGCTGAAGGTCCACAAGGTGGGCGACCTCGCTGACATCGGCGGCCAGGGCGAAGCGGCAGTGGCCAAGGACAAGCTCGGCCCGTGGCCGGAAAAGAAGAAGAAGAACCGGGTCCAGGCCTAGTTCTGAAAGCTTGAACGCAAAAGGGAGGATCCCCGCCGGCTGGCGGGGATCCTCCCTTTTTGGTGCTTGGTGCTTGGTGCTTGGTGCTTAGTGCTTCGAGTGCGCGGCTGGCGGCCGCGGAGCGCGGCCGGAACCGCCGGCCGCTAGTTGACCTGGTTGATGATGGTTTCGGCAACCTCGCGCATGCTGAGGCGGCGGTCCATCGAGGTCTTCTGGATCCAGCGGAAGGCTTCCGGTTCCGTCAGGCCCATCTTGGTGGTCAGGAGGCTCTTGGCGCGCTCCACGAGCTTGCGGGTGGCGAACTGCTCCTGCAGGTCGGTGACCTCGCTCTCGAGGGCCTTGATTTCCTCGTGGCGGGACAGCGCGATCTCCAAAGCCGGGATGAGGTCCGCCGGGGTGAACGGCTTGACCACGTACGCCATGGCGCCGGCGTCGCGGGCGCGCTCCACGAGTTCTTTCTGGCTGAACGCGGTGAGCAGGACCACGGGGGCGATCCGGGCCTTGACGATCTTCTCGGCGGCCGAGATGCCGTCCATGACCGGCATCTTGACGTCCATCAGGACCAGGTCGGGCTTGAGCTCCTCGGCAAGCTGGACGGCCTTTTCGCCGTTGTCCGCCTCACCGACGACGTCGTAGCCTTCGCCCCGCAGGATCTCGATGATGTCCAGGCGGATGAGGGTCTCATCCTCGGCGACGACAACGCGGCGCGCCGGCTGGGAAGTGGGGGTTGACTCCGTCTGTTCTGACACGGGAACTCCTTGGAAAGGTACGGCGGGAACTCAACCATCATAGGTTTTGTCCGCCAATGTACTTGGACCGGTTTGGTTCGATGCGGCGTCACTGGCGCGATTCTGGAATTCAGCCTATCTGCATGTAGAGTAATTTCGCGCACTGGAAGCGATCGCGTTGCTCACAGCACTGTGGCAGGCTGATTGTTACACCGGTGTACTCCGCGCCCGAGTGGCGGAATTGGCAGACGCGCCGCACTCAAAATGCGGTATCGAAAGGTGTGTGGGTTCGAGTCCCACCTCGGGCACGTGTTTTCCCTGTGCAGGGGCTTGTTGGGCCTCTGAATGTGTACAAATCTCCTTTATGGGCCCCCTGCGGGGGCCCATTTTTGTTGATGCCCGTTGCGGTCTGGCGGCTCCTCCTCTTGCCTTGGACAGCGGTGTTGCTGCTTACTCCTTCATGGCCGGGAGCGCTTGGAACTGCATGACCTGCTGCGACTTCGGGATCAAAAACTCTATGGTCATCCCTGTCGGCAGCCAGAACTCCTGGGAAATTTTCGTTGTGTCCTCGGCAATGTTCTCGAGCAGCGGGCAGGAGCCGGGCCAACCTATCGCGTTTGGTGACGCCGGCTCGAACAGCCGCCACGGCTTTCGCTTGGTCCTGGCCGTTTCTTTTTCCTGTCGGTCAGCCATTGTCGAAATAGATCGGGCCCCCTGGGGACACCCAGCCAAAGCGTGGCGCTGTCAGGTCCTGTTCGTTGGTGGAGATCCGGGCGTAGCCCGATGATCTGCGCGGGCAGGGGTGCAACTGTCGCGATTGTCCAACCTGAGCGGGACAGTTTTGCGGGCGGGGCATGCGCGAATCCAAGTTTCCAGTATCTGTATCTGATTTCTCGCAGCGCCAGTGCGGGCGGACGGTGTCGCGGTGGGGGATCGTCTAACGGGCGGTTTGCAAACCTGGAGCCGGCCCACCAATGTCATTTTCCGAAGTCGTCTGCACGGAACGTCACGAGTCCTCTGCACTACAGGAACAGCTCATCTGGGGCGGGGCGGGTCGAGCAAGGATCCAGCGGGCCCGCAGCCAAGTGTTTCGGGTGCATGCCACAATGAGGCCCATGACTCGAATCCTCATGATCGGCATCCACGCGCGAGCCCTCGACTATAGCAAGCTGCCTCCTGGCCTCGACGAGGCCACGATGACCGAACGGATCGAAGCGGGGTTCGGGGCCACTACGGCCGCCGGCTTCGACGCCGTCAACTGCCTGATCGGCACCTCCCCGGACGAGGCCGAAGCAGAGATTCGCTCGGCGTTCGGTCGTGATCGTTTCGGCCTCGTGATGATCGGGGGCGGCATCAGGATGATCCCGGAGTACACCGAGCTCTTCGAGCGGATCATCAACGTGTGCAATGCGGAATCGCCCGGAATCACCTTCTGCTTCAACACATCGCCCGAGACGACTCTGGACGCGTTGGAGCGTCACGCCCAGCCGTGACCGTCTGCGACGCGATCCGGTGCGTCGACTAGCCTCGGCGTTTCGTGTCGGCGGTCATGAGATGCGCCTCTGCTCACGTGCGGCTGCGATGTATTGGGAATAGGTGCTCGCCTTACGGGCACTGTTGCGACACGGACCGACCAAAAAACGCCGCCACAGAGCGACCAACTCCACAGCTCATGCCACACGATAGCGCGCATAAGGAGCCAAAGGGGTGGTCCCGCCGTTCTCAATAACGATCAATTACTGAGACAGCGTGGTCTTTCAGCCATGGGCTTCGAAAGTTGTCATTTTCAGCAGTCGAGGCACGGAATGTCAGAAGTCCTCTGCACTCTGAACTGGTCATCGTGACGTTAGCCGAATGTCTGGTGGCCCGGTTCCATGATCCGGTTCAGCTGTTGTCGGGCCGCGCGGTGCAGCACCAGCACGGTCCTGGGATGAAGCTGTTCCGTCAGTTGGCTGCGCTGCGGTGGCTTCGGTAGATTCTTAGCCCGTCACTCTGGAGAAAGATGGCGCGTTCGTTGCCGCCCGCGAGATGGAGCCAAAGCACGCTGCCGTCAGCTGCCAGCATGTCGATGCGCCCGGTAGCGATGACTTCCCCGTGTTGGTGGATTTGCACGTAGTCGGCCCGTGAGAGCTTGGACCAGTTGGCAACGGGGGCGGGTTTCCGGTTTTCTGTATGAGATCCGGACGATCGGGGCGTCATGGGTTGTCCTTGGGTTGGGGCGACTGCGGTGCCGGCATCGTTTGAGCGTCGGGGGAGGTCGCAGGGCGGCGTTTCCGCCACCCTGCCTCCTCCTTATGGGCTCTCTTCCCACGCCCGACTATCGGGCTGCCTGTTGCGATGGAGTGCGGGAAGAGCGCCCATCTGTGCCGGACAATGGGCCGGCAGTCGGTGGTGATGGTCCGCTCGGGAGACCCGTTTTGCTCGCGAACATCAGGGCAAATCTCCCGGGGGAGGTTTCGCCGTCAAGAGCCGGCTCTCCCTCAGTCCCGGTCACTGCGACGAGCGTCGGAGCGAGTGAAGCCGGCGGTGGCCCGCCCGGGTTTTTGAGGAGAAGTGCAGTGGATCCGTGCCCTACGCCAGGACGCCCGCCCGCCGCCCAAAGACGCACCCGGCAGCAAGTCCGGTGCCCCCCGGGTAGTTGACGCTGAATAGTCCGCCGAGCATTTCACCTGCCACGAACAGGCCTTCGATGTGCTTGCCGTCTGCGTCCAGGACGCGGCCGTGGGTGTCGGACTTGATGCCACCGAAGGTGAACGTGATTCCGCAGGTGACGCCGTAGGCGTAGAAGGGTCCGGTTTCGATCGGGGCGGCCCAGTTGCTCTTGACCGGTTCGGTTGCGGCCTTCCGGCCATCCTTAACGTTGGGGTCGAACGGGGTGGAGCGCTCGATCGAGCTGTTGAAGTCCGTCACTGTTTTGGACAAGCTTTCCGGGTCTATGCCGATTTTGACGGCCAGGTCCTCGAGGGTGTCGGCGACCTCGACAGAGATGCCGGGCATCTCGTATTCTTCGCTGCGCAGCATGGGCCGAAGGCCGGCGTCGAAGATCTGGTACGCAACCGAGCCGGGCTGCTTGAGGATTTCCTTGCCGTACTTGGCGTACGTGTAGTTCCGGAAGTCGGCACCCTCGTCCAGGAAACGCTTGCCGTCGGTGTTGACGATGATTCCAAACGGGTAGCTTTGCCGGGTGAGGCGGTTGGTGAGTTCGCGGTTGCTTTCGTTAGTGGCGGTAAAGGCATCCCACTGGACGCTGTGGCAGCTGCCCCAGTCTCCGCCCTTGGTGGCGCCGATCTCCAACGCTGCGGCGATCATGTCGCCGGTGTTGTAGGGAGTGCCGCGTACCTTGGCGTTTTCCCAGCCTTCGCCCAAGTACTCCCGCCGCCGCTTCGGGTCCGCCTCGAAGCCTCCGGCGGCGAGGATCACGGATTCTGCCCTCAGGCGCAGCTCCCCTCCAGCGGTGTTGACGACGACGCCGGCTACACGGCCGTTCTCAACGATGAGGCTTTGGGCCGCGTGGCCGTACCTGACTTCGATGCCCAGCTCTGCAGCGACCCGGGTGTGGTCTTCGATCAGGCCTTCGCCGCCGCCCACGTTTCCCACGTGCAGGCCGCCCCAGAAGAGGTAGGACCCGTCGGCACGCTCGAAGGCCTGACGCTCGTACATCAGGCGGTACTTCAGGCCCAGGCTGTTGAGCCACCGAAGGGTGGACTGGCTCTCGGCAATGAGGACTTCCGTCAGTGCCGGGTCGTTGCGGCCTTCGGTGACCTTTTCCAGGTCAGACGCGTATTCCTCAGCGCTGTAGGGCGGAACGACGGTCCGGCTGTGCCGTTCGTCCGGTTCCACGAGCCCTTGGAGGTCATCCAGGCCGTTGTGGACGATGCGTGTGGCGCCGGCGGTGTAGAAGCTGTTGCCGCCGGCCATGTCTTTGGTGCCCTTTTCGAGCAGGATGACTTTTCGTCCGCGGACGGCAGCGGCGTGGGCCGCCGTGAATCCGGCATTTCCGCCGCCGACGACGATCACGTCGGCCTTGGTGAGGTTTCCCGCTGCAGGTTCGTTCTGATCAGCCATTGTTTTCTGTCTCCTTCATGTTGAATTCTTAAGTATTCGACTGTATACACAGTGAGATAGGGGTGATTTGGGGGTAGGAGCGCGTCCGGGGGTGTTAGCGGTGGGCCGGTACGGGGGCTGGCTCTGCCGCTGTCACGGGGAGCGGTTCATGGGCGGCGAGGCGGTTTTGGCGGCGCTCTAGGGCCACGGCGAGGGCGCCGAGGGCGATGTTGACGACCAGGAATCCCAGGGCGGCAACAAACTGGGCCTGCAGCAGGGACCGGGTGTAGTACTGGCCGATGACGGTGGCGGACCTCAGGAGTTCCATGTAGCCGCCGAGCACAAAGGCCAGTGCTGTTCCCTTGAAGAGGATGATGAGCTGGCTCACGAGGGCAGGACTCATGGACCGCAGGGCCTGCGGGAGCAGGACCAGGCGCAGCGTCCCTACGTGGGAGAAACCCAGTGCGAGGGAGGCCTCGGCCTGACCGGGCGGCAGCGCGAGGATCCCGGAGCGCAGCAGGTCACCGATGACGGCCCCGCTGTACAGGGTCAGCGCGATGACCAGGAACCAGAAGTCCCCGAGTTTGAGGCCGTAGTTGGGCAGCACCAGGGACGTGAAGTAGAGCAGTAGGAGCAGGGGGATGCTGCTGAAGACGTCCGTGTAGACCCGGCAGGTCCGGCGCAGAGGTGCGTGTGTGGAGACGAGTCCGAAGGCCAGGAGGCATCCGGTGATCATGGACAGCACCATGCCGACGGCTGCGGCCGCAATGTTGTTCCACAGCCCCTGGCCGAGAAGCGCCCAGAGTCCGGGCTCGGCGAACGGGGCCCACGCCGCGGCGCTCAGCTCGCCTTTGTCGTAGAGGACGCGGAAGACCAGATAGGCGCCGGCGATCACGATGAGGGCGGTGAGGATTTCCAGGAGCAGGTGGCGGCGTTTGGCGCGCGGACCGGCCGGGTCAAAAAGCGATACGGTACTCATCGGCTGAACGCCACCTTCTGATC
The DNA here is from genome assembly GCF_056394385.1 of Arthrobacter sp. 10N44_2. NCBI lineage: Bacteria > Bacillati > Actinomycetota > Actinomycetes > Micrococcales > Micrococcaceae > Arthrobacter > Arthrobacter sp. 10N44_2. Next base: position 104,247 of record NZ_JBFTHT010000012.1, read on the forward strand.
GACTGCGGATACGAGCCGGCCGATGACCAGCCCGATGGCGAGGTAGCAGAGGGCGGCCCCGCCGAAGATAATGAACGGTTGTGCCTCATCCACCGCGATCTTGTCCGAAAGGAACGTCAGTTCGGATACCCCCACCAGGGCAGCGACCGAGGTGTTCTTGACCATGGTGATGAAGACGTTGCCAAGCGGTCTGGTCACCGTGGCGAAGGCCTGCGGGAGGACGATGTGATTCAGTGAGGCCATCGGCCCGAAGCCCAGGGCGCGTCCGGCTTCCAGCTCGCCGCGGTCCACGGTGTTCAGGCCCGCGCGCAGGGTTTCGGCTACGAACGGCGCGGTGTAGAGCACCAGGACGATGGCGGCCGAGGCGTAGAGCGAGTACTGGATGCCCAGGACCGGCAGTCCGAAGACAAACAGCACCATCTGCACGGGAAGCGGCACGTTCCGGAAAATCAGCACGTAGGCCGAGGAAACACCCCGGGCCGTCCTGATGGGGCTCGTCCGCAGTGCGGCGAGCAGTGTCCCCAGGAGCACCGAACCGGCGGCCCCCAGGAGAACGAGTCCCAGAGTCACCATCACGCCCTGGCCAAAATCGCCGAGGTGATTGAGAAGGAATGACATCAGCGGATCCCTACAGCGTTACTTTGGGCGGGGTAACATCGCCGGGCTTGACCTGGCCGATCGTGGCGTCGTAGGCCTTCTTCCAGTCCCCGTCCGCGATGGCCTTGGTCAGGAGCTGATCGAGGTAGTCATGAAATGCTGCATCGTCCTTGGCCACGCCGATGGCAAATTCCTCGGCATCGGCCAAATGGCCGTCCGCGATGCGGTAGGCATCCGGATTCTGGGACTGGACACCGAGCAGGATTGCCTCGGTCGTGGTCACCGCGTCGACCCTCTTATCCTTCAGTGCCTGCGCGCATTCACTGTAGGTGCTGAACAGGACCACGTTGGCCGCGGGCACGGCCGCACCGATGAGCTGGGCCGCGCGGGCGCCGGTGGTGGAACACACGGTCTTTCCCTGGAGGTCCTCGGGTTTGTTCACTGAGCTGTCGTCCTTGCGTACCAGCAGGGCCACGTTGCTCTCAAGGTAGGGTCCGGCGAAACTGACGACTTTCTTCCGTTCGTCCGTCACTGCGTAGGAGGCGATCACGGCGTCGACCTTGTTCTGCTGCAGGAACGCCTCACGGTTTTTGGTGACCGCCTCAACGAACTCGACATTCTCTGCACTGCCGGTGATGTCCTTGGCCAGGATTCTGGCCATCTCAATGTCCAGGCCTTCCATCTTGCCGGTGACCGGATTCTTCACGCCAAAGAGCGGCTGGTCGAATTTGACCCCGACGATCACTTTGCCGCGTTTCTGGATCTTGTCCATCGTGCTGTTGGCCGGGAAGCTCCGGGCCGGTTGGGTCTCGGCGGCCGGGGTGCTGCCGCCGCAGGCTGTGGTGCCCAGGACCAATGCGCCGGCGATGGCCAGGGCCGGCAGGAAGTGCTCGCGTTTCATGGTGACTCCTTAGGGTGGGTGCGTCGTTGCACAGGTGCTGTTAATGGACCGAGGAGAGGAAGGCTTTGGCCCGGTCCGAGGAAGGGGAGGTGAAAAACGTTTCAGGGTCGGCAATTTCCACGATGGCGCCGGAGGCCATGAACACGATCCGATCCGCGAAGGCCCGCGCGAACGACATCTCGTGGGTCACGACGATCATCGTCGTGCCGCTCTGCGCGAGGCTCCGCATGGTCGCCAGAACCTCGCGGGTGGATTCCGGATCGAGCGCCGACGTCGGTTCATCAAAGAGCAGGACCTTGGGATCCATGGCCAGTGCGCGGGCGATGGCCGCGCGCTGCTTCTGGCCTCCGGAGAGCTGGGCAGGCCTGCTGTGTGCCTTGTCGGCGATGCCGACCATGGCGAGCAGTTCGTGGGCCCGCGTCTCTGCCGCCTGTTTGGCCAGGCCGAGAATTTTCCGTGGGGCGAGGGTGATGTTCTCCAGGATGGTCTTGTGGGAGAAGAGGTTGAAGGACTGAAAGACCATCCCCACCTCGGTACGGAACTTGTACAGATCCCTGCCCTCCACCGGCTGTTCGTGGCCGTCGATGAGAATGTGGCCCTCGTCGATCGCTTCGAGCCGGTTGATGCACCGGCACAGCGTCGATTTGCCCGACCCTGACGGGCCCAGGATGACGACCACCTCGCCACGGCGCACCGACAAATCAATGCCGGTCAGGGCCTGCATGCTGCCAAAGCGCTTGCCGACTCCGCGGAACTCAACGACGGTGTCCGTCTCCGTGATGGCTGTCATGATCTATCTCCTTTGATGGAATACGACTGTATACAGTGAAGTACAGTGTGGCATGGTGACCGCAATCACGGCAAGTCATTACGAGTCTTGGATGGGTGTGGAGGTCTCGCCCACCGCCGCGGCAGTTACCAATGGCAGCGGTGGGCGCAAGGGTGGCAGCACCGGGCTGATGCCCGGGAGAAGGCAGAAAAGCTGGCGCATCGGGGCCCGGAGAGCTAGCCGGAGAGCCTGGCGGTGATCTTAGTGGGAGGCCGATTTCCGCAGCAGGTCGAGCCTGATCCGACGGGCTGTCTCCATGTGTTCGCGTGCGGTGTTCCGCGCAGCAGTTTCGTCGCCGGCGGTGATGGCCGCGACCAGCTTCGAATGCTCGGCCAGGGCCTCGTCCCAACGCTCTCCCACAGACAGAGTCGAGTGCGGCGTGCGGATCAGGTGGGTGGACAGCCGCTGCAGGAGATCCTGGAGGACGGGATTGTGCGCAGCCGCCCAGACGGCAGCGTGGAACTCCAGGTTCGTCGACGCCCGGGTGATGTCATCCGGCTCCGAAAGTGCGCGGTCACGTTCCACCAGGCCTTCGAGCTGCATAATGTCAGTGATGTCGTGGGACAGGGCCGCCTGCCCGGCCGCCTCCTGTTCCAAAAGAATCCGCACGTCATAGACCTGGATGACTTCCTGGGGTGTTGCCTGATGGACCTGCAGTCCACGGGCGCCGCGATCCAGAAGACGGTCGTGCTGGAGGCGGCGAAGAGCCTCGCGCACCGGCGTGCGGGAGACACCGAAGCGTTCCCCCAAGGTAACTTCCCGCAAGGGAGTGGCCGGAGCAATTGCACCGGCCAGGATTTCAGAGCGCAGCTGGGCGTAGATCGAATCCCCGTCGTGCCGCATCGTTTCAGAACCAGGTGACACAACTTTCCTTCCACAGTGGCGACTCGGAAGGGAGGCTTACGCCGCCACTCGGTCCCGCCAGTTCGCAGACCCGAGCCATCGCCCGGACCCCCATAGTATTCCAGTGGATACGCGCGAGTCCAAGATGTGTTGTCCTTTCCATCCGGATGGTGCATGAATCGGTATTGTTCGGCCGCTGCCGGCCTAGTTCTTCGCCAGCAACTTTTGCCATCCGGGCGGACCTCGCCCGTCGGTGATACGTGCCGGTACAGGGTCTGGCGGGTGATGCCGAGTTCGGTGCAGAGATCGCCGACTTTGGTTCCGGGCTTGCCCAGGGAGGCCGTGGCGAGCCTGAGTTTGGCCGAGGTCATTTACTCGGGAGACTGAGTCGCATAGCCCGACATGTAGATCGCTGCGCCCTGCAGGGCCGGTCAGATTAGACAGGTGTCCGGTCGTGAAGCGGCCTGAAGGAGCTGGAGCCGGCGAACCAGTCCGATTCGGGAGCATCGCCGGAGTTATCCCGCCGGGCACCCTCGATCCGTCCTCCTGGATTGTGGAACTCGCCGCCGAACAACACGAGGGGTTCCCGCTTGGTGACGTCCAGTGTGATGACCTCGCCGACGACGATGATGTGGTCGCCGCCGTCGTAGATATTCCACGGCCGGCACTTAAGCGTCGCGGCGTTCCCCGTCAGCACCGGGACGTTGCCGTCCAGCGTCCATTCCGGTTCCGCGTCAAGGACTTTGCCAGCGAAGTGCAGGGCCACATCCTTTTGTTCTACCGACAGGATGTTGATAGCGAACGGCGCAGCTTCCAGATACCGGGCGCCGCGCGAGGACCGGGTCAGTGTGACCTGGGCAAGCGGCGGGTCGAGGGATACCGCGGTGAAGGCGCTGACGGTGGCGCCGTGCGGAACGCCGTCGTCCGTCCGGGTGGTGACCACCGTGACACCGGTGGCGAACGTGCCAAAGGCGTGGCGCAATTCTCGTTCTTCAATGCATCCCATGACTTCCTGAGTCATCGACTTCTCCTTTCTGCTGTTGTTCAGGCCGCGCTGAATTACCCAAGGTCCCCGCCGCCCACCGGCAGCACCGCGCCAGTGATGTAGCTGGCGTCGTCAGAGGCCATGAACAAGATCGGAGCTGCCTGCTCTTCCAGCGTGCCGTACCGCTTGAAGAGGGTGCTTTCGGTGGTCTGTTCCACGATCTGCTGGTACCACGTCTCTTCCTGGGCGGACTGCGCGTTCGGGTTGCGCGGGACCTTCCGCGGCGGAGCTTCGGTGCCGCCGGGCGCGGTGGCCACTACCCGGATGCCCTTCGGAGCGGCTTCGAACGCCAGCGACGCGGTCAGAGCGTTGACCCCACCCTTGGACGACGCGTATGGAACGCGATTGATGCTTCGGGTGGCTATCGAGGAGACGTTCACGATGACCCCGGCCGTCCGTTCGACCATGTGCGGCAGCACTGCGCGGCAGCACCACAGCGTGGGGAAGAGGGAGCGCCGCACTTCGGCCTCGATCTCGTCCTCCTCGTAGTGCTCGTAGGGCTTGGTCCAGATCGTACCGCCGACATTGTTGATCAGGATGTCGATGCGTCCGAACTCTGCCACGGCGTAGGCCATCAGCTTCACGGCGCCCGCATAAGTTTCCAGATCGCAAAGGAAGTATCGTGCGGGTGCATCACTGGCCGTCAGCTCAGCACACACTTCAATGACCAGCTCGGACCGGTCCGCCAGCACTAGGGTGCCTCCCTCGGCCGCAATCTTACGGGCGACGACGGCACCAATCCCTTGGGCAGCGCCGGTCACCACAACAACCTTGTCGGTAAAACGCATTGCTGTGCGTCCTCTCTTATTAGGATTTTTCAGCCGTTGAGGCCAGTTCGATATCTGCGTAGCTGCCCCCGCGTCAGCTGATGGCTTCACGTTCCCGTGGCGCCGGCTCCGTCGAAGCAATCTCGGCTTTAACTGTCGAGCTTCGCACCATCAGGGTGGCCAGTCCGGCCAGAACCAGGGGTACCGCGAGTGCCATGAAGTAGCCGGAGACGCCCAGTCCCGTGAGAATGAGCCCGCCGAGGGCGGAGCCCACGATGGAACCGAGGCGGCCAATTCCGATGCCCCAGCCGGTAGCCGTGGCACGAAGTTGAGTGGGGTAGGCGTTGGCGATCAGGTAGTTCAGGGCCAACTGCTGGCCGCCAATGCCAAAGCCGGCCAGCCCGATAAGCACGAAGACCAGCGCAAAGTTGGAGCCGGCCAGGCCCAGGCCCAGCGCGATGACGATCCCCGCCGCAAACATGACCAGCAGCAATTTTCTGGGGTTGACCTTGGGCAGGATGATGGACAGAGGGATGGCGAAGAGGATAAAGGCGCCGTTGACGGTCACGGTTCCCATCGCGGCCTGCGAGCCGGCCAGCCCCAACATCTTGAGCGCGGTTGGCATCCAGAGCAGCAGCAGGAACCACGCGATCCAATTGAGCAGGTAGGTGGCGAAGACCGCGATGGTGACCATCCGGTACTTAGCGGAGAAAAGTGCGGCGACGGAGCTGCGCTCCTGCATTTTGTCGTTGGTTGCGAGCACGGCGTCCGGGCTGACTGGGCTCCCGGAAATTGAGGCCATGATCTGACGCGCCTGTGCGTCGGCTGCGGAGGTGCCCTTGGCCGCCAGGAAGATCGGCGATTCGGAGAGAATCTTGCTGCAGACCAAAACCATGGCAAGTGGCAGCACGCCGCCGGCTAGGAAGATGCCACGCCAGCCCATCACTGGCAGCCATGCCGCCGCCATAAGCCCACCGAGTAGCGCGCCACCGGGCAGGCCAAGCAACACCAATGTCATGAACGTGCCGCGGCGCGATTTGGGACTGTACTCGGCGGTCAGTGCCAGCAGCGCCGGGGTGGCCCCCCCCATGCCGAGGCCAATGAGGAAGCGCAGAATGACTATCTGCTCCAGGGATTGAGCAAAAGCACCGGCAAGGGAGAACACACCAAAAAGGGCCAGTGCGAGCAGGATGGTCTTCTTCCGACCGATCCTGTCCCCGAAGGTGCCAAGGGACATTGCGCCCACGCACATGCCAACGGTGCTGGCGGTGATCACCCAGGTCATGTCAGTGGCCTGCAGGCCGAAGCCTTCGGCGATTGCCGGTCCGATGAATGCAATCGACTGGGTGTCGAATCCGTCCAGCAGTGCGATCACGAAACAGAGGACGACGATGGACCATCGTTTGATTCCCATGGGCGTGTTGTCGATAACGTCCTGGACGTTATAGGCGAGTTTAGTCACCGGTAACTCACTTTCGTGTGATGTTCTGACCCGACTGATCCGGGGGCCGGGCGGCTGCGGCCACTTCATTTTGGGCACGCGGCATTACGGCGGGTGGTGGGGATGATATTGGGGTTGGGCCCGGGGCCGGGCGGTTCCGGCCCCGGCGCCGAAAAGGGGGGGCTTAGCCCCGGGGATCGAGCACGAAGTTATAGATGACTTCGCGGCCCTTGCCGTCGGCGCGCTCGGTGGGGGCCAGGACGAGTTCGGGCTTCACGGCCGAGGCGATGTCGTCGGCGACGTGCTCGTCGCCTTCGAAGTAGAGCTGGGTGGTGATGAGCTCGTGCTTCGGGGCCGAAACCTTCAGGTGCAGGTGGGCCGGCCGCCAGGCGTGCCAGCCGGCCGCGGCGATGAGGGCACCGCAGGCACCGTCGGTGGGGATCTGGTACGGCGCGGGCTGCATGGTGTTGATCTGGAAGTTGCCCTGAGCGTCGGCGATGATGGAGCCGCGGAGGTTCCATTCGGGCAGCCCGGGGGCGAACTGGGAGTAGAAACCGAGGTCATCGGCGTGCCACAGTTCGATCAGTGCTCCGGCGAGCGGCTGGCCGGCGACGTTCGTGACCTGGCCCTGGAACAGCAGCGGCGTGCCTGGTTCGTCGTCGCGCATCGGCAGGGTGGCCGGGGTGTTGAGCGTGGGGGCGTTCGGGATGTAGTACGGTCCCTCGATGCTGCCCTTGGAACCGTGGCGGCTGGAATTGGCGACCTCCTCGACGGAGTGCTCCACCCATACGTCCAGGAACAGCGGCCACTCCCCGTCCTCGCCGACCTGGATGAGCCAGGCCTTGAAAGCGTTGTATTCGTCGTAGGTGACCTTCTCGTCCAGGACGGTGTCGTTGATCGCCTTGATGACGCGGCCGGCAAGCGTGCTGACCCGCTCCTGGCTGGTGCCGGCGGCGAGGTGCTTGTTCTCCCGGAAGCGGGCGGTTGCCCCTGCGCCCGAGGAAGCTGCTGTGGCTTCGGTTTCCATTGTCATGGTGACTCCCTTGTCAAAAAAGAACGATGGTAAAAACGGTCGGCGGTTTCGGACTGGCAAATTTCGCTCAGTGCCGTGCCGCACATCACAACCGGTGTTGATTCAACGGTAGGCCCGTAATTGATCGAGGGGAAATACCTATTTCCGGCCCATTGAAAGCTTTTGGATATGAATGTTTCGAGCGAGGGGCCGGGCTATTTCACAGCGGACGGGTGCATGGCCAGCGGCGTCACCTTGATGTCCATGTAGGGGAAGAGCGGCAGTCCGGAGAGCAGGGTGTGCAACTCGTCGTTGTCCGCGACGTCGAACACCGAGTAGTTGGAGTATTCGCCCACGACCCGCCACAAATGCGCCCAGCGTCCGTCGCGCTGCAGCTGCTGGGAATACTCCCGCTCTTCCGCCTTGATGGCGTCGGCGTGTTCCTTGGGCGTGTCCAGCGGAATATTGACGTCCATGCGGACCAGGTACAGCATGTGGTTCTCCTTGCGGGGTGGGGAGCGGTATGCGGGCGTTCTGAGGGCAGGATGCGGGGCTGGGCCGGCCTAGTCCTGTCGGTATTTCTGCAGCTTGTCGGCGTCGATGGCCGCGCCGACGCCGGGGACCTCGCGGACCCGGATGGCGCCGTCGTTGATTTCGAGCGGCTCCGCGAGCAGGTCGTCCGTCATGTCCAGGTAGTTGGAGAGCTCCCCGGCCCGCCGGGAGCTGGCCTCGAACGCCGCACCAAAGGTGACCGTGGCGAGGCTGCCGATCTGGGTGTCGATCTGGTTGCCCATCGTGACGTCCACGCCGAGGCCCACGCAGAGGCCGAGGATCTGCTGGGCTTCGGTGAAACCGCTGCGCGCAGTCTTAATGCAGATCGCGGTGCTGCCGCCGGAAAGCAATTCGCGGGAGACATCGCCCAGGGTGGGGACGCTTTCGTCGCCCACGATCGGGATGCTCGAGCTCTGCACCAGCCGGCGCCGGCCCATCGCCTCGCCGGCATCGCACGGCTCCTCCAGCATGGAAAGGCCCAGGCCCTCGGTCCTGCGCAGGACCTCCATGGCCTCGTTCGCCGTCCAGCCACGGTTGGCGTCGAGGTAGATCTCGGCGTCCTCGCCAAGGCCCTCCCGCAAAACATGGCAGGCCTCGACGTCGAGGGAGAGGGGCCGCCGCCCGGTCTTGAGCTTGAAGGTGTTGATGCCGTACTTTTCACGGAACCGCAGCGCTTCTTCCAGAAGCTCGGCGGCGGGCTTGAAGCCCAACATGTGCGAGACCCGCATGCTGTCGGTGAAGCCGCCCAGCAGTTTGTGCACCGGGGTGCCCAGCGAGATCCCGATGACATCCCAGAGGGCGATGTCCAGGGCCCCCTTGGCCGTGGGGTTGTTGACCGTGCGCCGGAGCAGCTGCTGGACCTTGGAGCGGTCCAGCGGGTCCAGCCCGATGAGTTGCGGGGCAAAGACCTTGGTCACCACCGAGACGATCGAATCCTGGGTTTCGCCGTAGGTGTAGGGCCGCGGCGGGGTGTCCGCGATACCGCAGATGCCGGTGTCCGTGTAGATCCGGACCAGCACGTGTTCCGCGGAAGTCACCTCGCCGCTGGCGAACTTCAGCGGCCGCGCGTAAGGAATGGCGTAGGGAATGGCCTCAATGCGGTCAATTTTCACGGGGTGGTTCCTTTGTTGCGGATGCGGGTTGTGACTGTGGCAGGGACTGGGCCGGCGACTCCGCGGGGCGAAGCGGGGGCTGTTGCTGGCCAGGGCCCGATGTGGGAGGTAAATCGAAGAGCTGCAGGAAGCTGCGCAGCAGGGGTGTCTCAGCGTCGCGGATCCAGGCAACGGCGAGGTCGACCGGCGGCGGGTTATGCAACGGACGGAAGACGACACCCTGAAAGGAAAACATCCGGGAAGTCATCGGCACTAGGGCGATCCCCATCCCTGCCGCGACGAGCGAGAGCAGGGTGGAGGTTTCCCTGGCCTCCTGGACGAGCCGCGGCTGGAACCCGGCTTTGCGGCAGGCATCCACGACGATGCTGCTGACCGCGGAGTAGCTCGGATAACCGACGAAGTCCTGGCCGGCGAGCTCCGCCAGTTCCAGGGTGCCCTTTTCCGCCAGCGGCGAATCCGCCGGGAGTGCCGCGACCAGCTGATCCTGTTCGAGCAGTTTGAGGGCCACAGTTCCGGAGCGGACTGGGGGTCGGAGGACGGCGACGTCGAGCCTTCCGTCCTCGAGTGCGGACTCCATCTGCGGCGTCAGCATTTCGCCCTGAACGGTGATGCGGAGCCCGGGAAAAGTGCGTCGGGCGGCCTGGACGATGCTGGGCATCAGCCGGTAGGTGGCTGTTCCGGTGAAGCCGACGCGGAGGACGCCAGTGGCACCTGCGCCGACCTGCCGGACGTCCTCCTCCAGAGCTTCCAGTTCCTGCATCAGCAGCCGTCCTCGATCCAACAGGACCTGTCCGGCTGGGGTGAGATCCACCTTGCGCGTAGTGCGCAGCAGCAAGGGTGTGCCGAGCTGTTCCTCCAGCTGCCGGATCTGTTGGGACAACGGCGGCTGGGCCATGTGCAGCCGCTGGGCTGCGCGGCCGAAGTGACGTTCCTCGGCCACTGCAATGAAGTACTTGAGGTGGCGCGTCTCCATAAGAAGCTCCCGGGCAGCTCGAAGCAGGCGATATGCCGTACTCCGACCAGCTTAGGAGGGCGGATTAGTTAGGGGAAATACCTATTTCGGAGCTATTGGGACGTTTCGCATACCAATCTCCGCCTGTGGGCGGCCGGGCGCGGACAGGCAGGCCAGCGGCAAGGAGAGTTACATTGTTCGAAAGGCAAGCTGGCCAAGATGTCGGCCCAGCCGAAGTGCTTGAAGACATAGCCGCCCGGCGATGGCGCGGTGACGACCCGGTAGATGAAGTCTGCAAGGAAGATCACGCTGAAAACGGCGTTCATCACCGTGATCCCGGTGGCGAGCGATTTGCCCCCTTGTTGCCTCACATGAAAACCTCCGAGCGACAGCTGTCACGCGGGCAGCAACCATAACCCACGCTCCGGGCACCGCTTCGGCTGGTGACCGCACTCACCGACCCACTGTTGAAATCAGGCGGACTGGTACTTGGACCAACGTGGACGGGATCGCGGTTTGCGTGGATCGTGACTCAGCTCGGAGAGGGTCATGCTCAGGACCCTGTTGTGTAAGTTGAACATGCGCCATGATTGGCACCTGGAGTTCACCGAGGATGGCGGCCGCTACAAGCGCTGCAGGCGTTGCGGTAAGGACGACGACCGTGGCGGTGGCGGGACCGGCGCGAGTGGCGCTTGGGCTGGCATTGCCGGGATGGGATAAGCCCGCAAGCCAGGCGGTCTCCGGCCAAGGCCGCCGGGTTCACAACGGGAGGGGCTCCACCCGGGCCCGGCTCCCCGATCTGTTCACTGGCAGAGGCGGTCGAGGGTTTCCTGGGCGGCCTGTTCCATCTGCGTCTGGAGCAGGTCGACGCGGCGTGCAGTTGCAGGGTCCTGCCAAGGCCGCGGCGGCATTGTCATGGTCATCGTGACCTGGCTGCCGCCGTCGGCGCTCGTGATGGAAATACTGAGGTAGCCGAATCCGCCCCCTGGATGGCCGTAGCGGAAGTCGCTGGAACACGCGTCAGGATACCGCCCCAGGCCGAGCCCGTAGTCCGCGAAGCCGGCCTTCTTCTTCATTTCCTCAAGCATGGCGGGGGACAGGAGCTGGCCGCGCAGGAGGGCCCGGTAGAAGGTGTTGACGTCCTGCGTTGTGGAGATGACGCCGCCTGCGGGGGAGCCGACCCAAACCTCGGGCTGGGTGAGATCGACCCGTTCGCCGCCATCAATGACGTAGGCGTGGATGTTGTCCGGAGCCTGCCGGTCCGGTTCGGCCAGCGACGTGTGCTGAAGTCCCAGAGGGCCGAAGATGTCTTCATTGAGCACGTCGGCAACGGGCCGTCCGCGCAGCTTTTCGATCAGCTGGCCGAGAGCCATGTAATTGGAGCTCGAGTAAGAAAAGCGATCCACGTTCTTGGACTCCCAGGGGAGCGTGGCGGCCAGTTCGAGTGCCCGCTGCATGCTGAGCCGTGTGTTCGCAACCTGCTTCAGTGGTCCCGCAGAGTATTCGGAATCCACGTAATCGGGCATGCCGGAGTTATGGTTCAGCAACTGGCGCACGGTGATCAGTCCGGGCGGCCGCAGCGTGGTCCGGAAACTCTCCAGGACACCGTTCACCGGATCATCGAGCCCGATAAGTCCCTGGTCGACGAGTTTCAAGACTGAGACGGCGACCATCGACTTCGTAATGCTGGCCACGGATACCCGGTCCTGGGGCCGGGCCGGGTCCTTGCTGTCCAGGTTTCGCACCCCGTAGGCCTTGGACCATTCGCCGCCCGGCCATCTCACCTGCACAACCAAGGACGTCGCCCCGCCCTCCATGAAGTGCCGGACCCGGCCTTCCAGAGAATCCGTCGCGGCCTGGATCGCTTCCTGGGTCACTGCCTGGGTCGCGAAGACGCTCGATGGAGCCGGCCCGGGAGGGGCCCCCACGCAGCCGCTCACAGGGAGAACCAAAGCCGCGGAGATAACTGCGGCACCGAGCGGACAAGAACGCGTCCGCCACCGAGCAGCCAGGGCACCCATGACATCGTTGTACGCTCAAATCTGTCCAGTGGATAGGCCGGGCCCGTAAAGTCCCGCCGCACAGCCCGCCGACTAGTGGAAAGAGCAATCTCCTCCCGCCTGGAGCGGCAGGGGAGTCTCGACGCCCGATGACCACGAAACTCAGCACCCAGCGCCGATCGCCGCTAAGGATTCCACAAAAGGAACGGCGAACCGCCCACTCCAAGCTGTGATTTAACCGCCACTCCCAACGAATAGTTACAGACTTCGGCACAGGCGTTTGAGCTGCTACTTTGATGCGCGCCTGGGTCTCGATAAAGCGTCCCGCATCGGTATGGCGGGGGAGTGGCTGATGTGGGCCCGAGGCGGCGTTCGTTGGTTGTCGCCGTGGGTTGCCAGCTGCCGCGGTAGCAGGTTGGCTCCGTCCGGGCGAGCTCACCCGTGCGGGAGACAGGGCGGTGGATGGTCTGGCGGGTGATGCCGAGTTCGGTGCAGAGTTCGCTGACTTTGGTTTCGGGTTTGCCCATTGACGCCATCGCGAGGAGGAGCTTGGATGGGGTCATCTTGTAGGGGCGGCCGCCGCGGGCCCGCGCGGAGGCCAGTCCTTTGATGGTTCGTTCTGAGATGAGTTCGCGTTCGAACTCGGCCAGGCCCGCGAAGATCCCGAAGACCAGCTTCCCGGAAGCGGTCGTGGTGTCGATGGCTGCTCCCTGGCCGGTGAGGACCTTCAGTCCGCGGCTCCCTGCCGTCATAACGGCCATCGCCCGCCCAGATGAGCTCCTCGCCGTCGATCACGCACCCGGGCGGGACCTGCTCCGCAAGGGCAGCAGCCAGGTCAGGGCACCACAGGGTCAGGTCTTTGCCCTGACAGGGCACAGCGTCACGCCCGTCTCCGCGACCACTGCAGATACCCGAAAGCCGTCCCACTTGGGCTCATACCAGGAGCCGCCGGGAAGCACGTCCGGGCCGGGGACTCGGTTCACGGGTTTGGCCATGCTCAGGGAAGGCACGCGAAGGTCCGCCGGCCGGAGCTCTGACATGGCGGGCCGGGGAGATCAGTAGGGGCTCGAAAAGACCGGGGCCTGGGCGGCGCCCCGAGTGTCAGTGTCGCGTACCGCTGTCGCCGTCACGGCATCGGGGTCCGAGAAGACCACACGATGGGTTTGAGCGGTCACGGTTTCGTCTGTCGCGTGAAAGGCCGGCGCTTCGGTGGTCGTCGTCATAGCCATCATTTGTACGGCATGACCGGCCGAAGGTGCCAGTCGACGCGCCTGTCCGCGGGCCGCTGAGGTTCTACGTCCGCGGCATGAGGGTGAAGAACGACTTCGGATCGTCCGAGCCGAGAAGGTCGCGGTGGAAGGAGATGGCATCGACCGGGAAGGAGTTCACGAACAGGACGGCCACTGTCGCGGAATGCACGACGGTGTACCGGGTCACTGATTCGAGCCATGACATCAGTCCGGTGTAGTCCTCAACGAGGAGTCCGTCGCCCAGGAGGCCGCGTTTCGCGAGTAACTCCTCGACTGCGTGCCACTCCCAATCCATGAGCTCATTGATCGCTGCTTCCACTGTTGGAGTGCTCATATCTCGATGGTGGCACCGGCCATCGACAATCAGAGGAACTTGCGCCGCGCGTGTCGTCATGCCGGCCGATCCATGCCTCAGCCCTGCTGCCTTTTGGTCCTTCGGCGGTCTTCCCGGGACGACCCGACGGGCCACTGGTGCGACCGCATTGACTGCTGGGATGTCGTCCAGACCGGCTTTGTGTAGGCGGATTGCCCGCCGGTGGGATTCGATGCACTTTGGGCTTAGGACTGGGTCGTACCGGTGCCGGATCAGACCGGATTCCGTATGTTTCCGCGGGGGAGCGAATGCAGTTCGAGTCCCACCTCGGGCACAGTATTTCCCTGTCCAGGGGCTTGTGGGCCTCTGAATGTGTACAAATCACTTTTTATGGGCCCCTGCGGGGGCCCAATTTTGTTGGTGGCGGCTGGTCTGGCGGCTCCTTCCCTTGGCGTGGACAGCGGTGTTGCCGTGTACTCCTTCATGGCCGGGAGCGCTTGGAACTGCATGACTTGCTGCGACTCGGGATCATTGGGCCTCCTTTCTTCCTGTTTGTGGCGGACGTGGTCGGCCTTGTACCTGTTCATCTCCCGGAGTTGTGGTGATGACATGACCTGAGGGATGTTTCTGGGAGATTGTCTGGTCCTCGATTCGTTCCTTTTTCTTGGCCGGGGAGAGGTGAGCGGGCGGTTGTGCGGCAAAGGTTGTGTGGACATTGTCCACGCCGATGTAACGTGATGCCGTAGAACACCGGTGACCTCCTGCCCTGGTCCAGGCGAGAGCCGGAGAGGAGAAGCGATGAACACCCCTCCATACCTGCGCTGGGACGAATCAGGCCAGCAGCAGCTCCTCGCCAGGGCTGAAGCGCTGCTCCAGCGGCGCGGCCGGTGCCTGCTCGGAATTGCCGGGGCGCCCGGTGCCGGAAAATCCACCATCTCCGAATGGCTGCTGGAGCGCCTGCTCGCCGACCATCCCCGGCAGGTCGCCCTGGTCCCTATGGACGGATATCACCTGGCGCAGTCGCTGCTCGTGGCCCGCGGGCTGGAGCACCGCAAGGGCGCTCCGGACACCTTCGACGGTGCCGGCTTCGTCGCGTTGCTCCGCCGGCTGCGCTCAGAGACCTCGCGGGAGATCTTCGCTCCGGTGTTCCGCCGCGAAGTCAACGACGCGATCGCCGGGGCCATCGCCGTCCCGCCGGAAACACGCCTGATCATCACCGAGGGCAACTACCTGCTCTTTGACGAGGCCCCATGGAGCGAGGTCGCATCCCTCCTGGATGAAACCTGGTTCGTCGAACTCGAACAGGGCGAACGCCTGCGCCGGCTCACCGCCCGGCACCTGAGGTTCGACAACGACGCCGCCATCGCCGAATGGCGTGCAACCGGCAATGACGAACGCAATGCCCGCCTGGTAGCAGCAGGAAGCCAGCGGAGCACACTCGTCATCGAGCACACACCCGCGACCGTCCCGGCGCCCGGCCACGAATAAGCGGCCAGAAACCGAGCCGCCGGCTTCACTGCGCCCCGGCATTATTCCCTGCCTGGGACACAAGTGCCCGACGAGGCTCATCGATAGTGTTCACGTAACCTGCCGTCGTAGCCGCTTCTGAGTGGCCGCTCGTCATATTCTCCGATATCGGCGTTGGAATCAGTTGAGTGCAGCCGATCTGCGGCCACGAGCAGAATCACCGAGACCCGAGTTCAAATCGACGGGTTTGCCTTCATCGGTCCATAGCGGTCCCGGACCGTAGTCCGTCCAGAACTCCAGTCGCGTCATGATCCGAGTATCTCCCTGCGGCGACCGGCCTTTGGGATCAGCCGCCTCCACGCAACGGCTGATCCCAACGCTACGCCTTTGGTATGGCCAGGGTCGCTGCCCAGCGCTGGCCCACAGCCGATTCGATGCCTACCGAATAGGACTTGAGGTGGCTGACCTCGAATTGGTTTTCCGAAGGAACCACATCGTTTTGATTGCAGGGCAGCGGGAACTTACCTACGCCATCGACGTTTATGAGTACTTCCCCCGGGCCAAAGCACGTCAAATAAACTTTGATGAACTTCGATTCCACGCTGAATTGACCAAGGCTCATCGTTGCAGTCTGGTTGTCCAGCGATCCGACCACTTTTTCGCCGCTGGGAACGTGGTGGTTCACGGTCGTCGGAGAAGTTACTGACTCGGGCGGCGTGCTCGACGGACTTACCGTAGCTGTGGCAGTACCGGGAGGCAGCGGCGGCACGGCGTCGCATCCCACCAGGGCAAGGCACACTGCAGCAAGCCCGGCCCCGGCCAGCATCATCCCCGCTGATCTATCAGCCATTCCAAGTCTTCCACCCGATGCTGGTGGGAGCATCCAGCGTCCCCGTCCCAATAGTCGAACTAACGCAATTGGTGTTGTATTTCCAAGTGCGGATGTTTACCTTCCATTTGCTGGTTCCGATTTGCGCGTAGCCGGTCCGCAAAGCCGGCACGGTGTATTGGACCGACATTGAGGTCGTATAGGAAGCGGAGGCCGTGATGCTGCCGGACACCTGTGCCTTAGCAGTCGCGATTCCACCGCTCACGCCGCCTTCAATATAACCGCCCACTGTCGCTCCTATCGTGCCAGACAAGGTATTCGTAAACGTGACAGTGTTCGCATAGCTCGTCCCGTTAATGGCGTGGTACACCGGGCCGATGGCCTGATAGTAGTTTTGCTTGGACGTGACCGTCTTGTAGACCGTCGAGCTGTCACATAGCCCCTGTGGACTAACCACCCCCCCTGTGTCCGGGGCAGCCTGGGCCGGAGATGCAAGGGTCATCAGCCCCGTTACGAGAATGCCAGCTAGTGTCGCACCAAGAAACTTCTTCAATTGAATCCCCCAATTTCAGTACTCCGCTAGCTGACATCAGGGCGCACAGCGAAGTGAAGTGAAATAGTCCCCCAATGATCGCTGGGCTGAAGCGTCGCTGCCCCGACCAGCTGATGGCCCGACTCTATGGGACCGCGACTGCAGCAGCAATATGTAAAACAAATTGAATTATTACAGTCTGGTAAAGACATTCAGGCCGGCGCCACACCGGAAATGAAGTTTGCCTGCACGGTTCCGTTTGGCAGGCTTGGGGTCAATCAGGCCAGGCCTCAGTAAATGGACAGTAATGGCACACCATAGCTCAAGGGGCTGCCGGCTTAGCTTTGGCCTGTCCCGACTCGGAAGATGCGGTCACTCAGGTCGCTGTGGAGGACGTGGAACTGTCCACCGTTGCCGTTGACCGTTCCGTCCGTCACGTAAAACCCCCGTCCGGCGTCCGGGCCTCCGGTAGCTCTGTCGATGACGGCGATCAGATGCCGGCCAAGATGTCCTTTCGGCCCCAGGACGGTGATCTCCTCGAGTTCTTCTGCCGTCAGTCCTGCCAGCACCGCACTAATTTCAGCCACGCCCTCCGGGTTACCCATGCCCGTGTTGGCCTGAAAGCACAGGCTAGGGCACGTGGACCACCGCAGCAAGGATAGGGGGTTCTCCTCCTCTGCTGCGGCGATGGTGCGCTGTTCCAGTTCGCGCATTCTGGCAAGCTGCTCGCCGATTCGGCTGGCTACCATCAGGCCGGTACGCATCGCCCCGTCCACGGCATCTTCCATTCCGTCTGCTTCGCCCCGGACCACGCTGGTCCGGGGCGTTTCCATGTGATCGAAAGGCAGCCGGGCAGGTACCGTCGCGTCCCTTGAAGACATCGTGGCCAATTGGTGCAACGCTCTGGACCATGCAGCGGCAGCGCTGAATGACGTGGCGTCCCCGGCTGTGATGCGGGTGTGAGGCAGGGAAGGTGTTCCAACCAGTGAAAGTCCAGGTGGGACTGCAAGGCGGGACATCCTAGGGTTGAAATTCATCTACTCCCGCAGACCGGGTAGTCAATGCCAGCAACGGACGGAGCCCCATTGGTTGACACTGCAGCCGAGCAGGTTCGGCAAGTAGCATCTCCCGCAGCCATCACACCGGTCATTCCGGGTTTCCACCCTGACCCCACAGTCTGTCGGGTCGGCTTCGACTATTTCCTGGCAACGTCGAGCTTTGAGTACTTCCCCGGAGCGCCGATTTTCCACAGCCGGGACCTCGTAACTTGGGATCAGATCGGGAACATCCTCACCCGGCGGAGCCAGTTCGCTGTTGGGGACGGGCGTCCTTCAGGCGGGATCTTCGGCTCAACGCTCAGGCATCACAACGGTGAATTCTGGTTCGTCACCACGAACATGAGCGACTTCGGTGGCGGTCATTTGCTGTTGCGGTCCAAGGAGGCTGCCGGCCCGTGGAGCGACCCGGTACAGATACCGGGAACGCTGGGCATCGACCCGGATATCGCGTGGGACAGCGACGGAAGTTGTTACCTCACCTGGGTGGGGTTCGGCCCCGGCGAGCATGAGTCCGGTATCGTCCAGGCGAGGCTGGATCCCGACGCTGGCCGCCTCTTGGAATCTCCCAGGAAGGTGTGGCAGGGAACAGGGTTGGCCTACCCGGAGGGGCCGCACCTGTATGAGGCGGGCGGCTGCTGGTATCTGGTTTTGGCCGAAGGCGGCACGGAACGCGGTCATGCCGTCTCTGTCAGCCGTGGCAGCAGTCCCGCAGGTCCTTTCGAACCGCATCCGAACAACCCCATCCTCAGTCATCGCAGCATGGCGGCGCCCGTCCAGAGTGTCGGCCACGCGGACCTGGTCGAAACGGTCGATGGTGATTGGGCCGCGGTCTATCTCGGTGTTCGTCCCCGTGGCGTTGTTCCTGGCTTTCACGTCCTGGGTCGAGAAACTTATGTTGCGGGTATCTCCTGGGACCAGGGTTGGCCGCGGTTCGATGAGGACCGTTATCAGGTTCCCGTCGTCGGGTCTTCGTTTATTGATGATTTCTCCTCCGACAGCCTTCACCCGCGGTGGATTTCACCCGGCCAGGACCCGGCTTCGTTTACGGCCGAAACCCCCGAAGGTCTCCTTATCGGGCAGAGCCAGACTGGCAGCGTTCCCATCTTGGCAACCAGGGTCCTCGGACACGTTTGGGGTGCACGCGCGTCGGTTCTTCTCTCGGGTGACAAGGCGGTCAGGTTCCTCCTGAGGATGGACGACTTCCATTGGTATGGCATCGAAGTCTCCGGACGCCAAATCCGGGTCGTGGCCCAGATCGGACCCCTTCAGCAGGTGGTAGCGACAGCGGAAATCGACCCAGCACCTGGACCATTTCAGCTGGAAATCGCATGCAACGAGTCACCCTTGGCGGGCCAACCGGGCATAAATACTGGGCCGGACGAAGTCACATTGGGCTTTCGAGAGCACGGCGAGCTGACGACGCTCGCGCGGATGGACGGCCGGTATCTGTCCACAGAGGTCGCCGGCGGGTTCACCGGCCGCGTTGTCGGACTGGCGGCAACCAGCGGCAGCATTATCATCGAACGGTTCGAATACAACCATCACGATTAGCGCCGCTCGAGTTCGTCCATCCCTGAGAGTCTCCGGCCCCATTTAAGGCACGATTGCGCTCTCCCAGCCAGTGCGGGAGCTCCACAGTCGGGGAGGAATGCGTGCGAACCCTAAACGCCGGCTTCGACGGCTCGTCAAACAGTGGAATGTGAATGACTGCTGGTCGCATTCGTGGACTCATCGCACGAGGGATGCTGCGCGGCTGACCGCCGGCGGTTCTCCAGGATCAGTGGCAGAAGGGCCGCAGGGGAGGCAGCAACGGCGGCGGCCTGCGAGGCTTCCTCGGCCTCGCCGTATCCCCAGAGTGCGAATATTGTGGGGATTCCGTGTATAGCTGCTCCCGCGACGTCGTAGCTTCGGTCTCCGACCATTGCGGGACTGGAGATGTCTACGCCTGTGGAATGGAGCCGAAGCAGCAATTCGGCGATGACGTCTGCCTTGCTCGCTCTTCCCTCGCTATCTGACGCTCCGCATACGGTGATGAAGTGGCAATCAATTCCGAACATTCGTGCCAGTCTTTTTGCTTGATCTTCAACCTTGGATGTGGCTACGGCCATCGGAATGCCGGCCGAATGTAGGCGTTCGAGTAGATCGATGATCCCGTCGTAGGGGCTGGACTGTTCGGCGCCATGATCGGCGTACGCTTTGCGATAATGTTGGAGGGCCTTTTGGGCCGTCTTTTCGTCCAGTTGTGAGACTGTTCTGAAGGACTCGATCATGGGCGGACCAACGAATCGGCGCAGTATGTCCATGCTGGGGACCGGCGCGCCCACAGCTGCCAATGCCTGTGCAGCACTTGTTGTAACGCCCGGTGCTGAATCCAGGAGCGTGCCGTCCATGTCGAACAAGATGCAGCTAATGCCAGTGAGAGACGGCCGGGCTTGATGAAGTGTCATTTTTCGAGGCTTTCGGTCTTGAAGTTGTTTCCGTTCCGGTTGGGTCCGGGGGATTATTGCGGTGAAGGGCAGGCATGGATCGAGTGAGTCTTGATCAGATTGATCAGAGGATTCTTGCGGAGCTTACGAAGAACGCTCGCATGAGCCATGCAGAGCTGGCGACCAAAGTCCTCCTTTCGAGGAACGCTGTGCGCCAGCGGATCGAGCGGATGGAACGGCAAGGGTATATCCAGGGGTACACGATTGTTGCCGGACCTCCGGGCCAGGGCCCGGTGTCCGCCTTCCTGATGGTTTACAGGAAGGACCGGGTTCGGGGGGCGGACGTCATCTCCGTGTTGCGGTCGATTCCCGAGGTGGTTCTGTGCGATGTCGTGAGCGGTGACTTTGATCTTCTGGTGAGGCTCGAGGCCCGGTCGCTGGAGAGGGTGCAGGAGATCTGGGAGCAGATCGCTGCTATTCCCGGAGTCACGGACACGGTGACGGCCATGACGCTTTCCAGTTTCATCAGGCGGGGCGCCGGAGGTGCCCGCGCCACGGAGTGAAAGTGATCCCGCTGATGGTGAAGTTCTCCAAGGCCCGGGCGGTGTGTGCTCCCCAATAGGCTGTGGCCGGAAAAGGAACGCTCCCGAGCGAATCCGTCTCGATGCGGGTGGCCATGGTTTTCTGTCCTCCGTGTGGAAGTTTGGGTGGTGCGCAGTTTTGTGCCGGCTGCCCGGAGGAACTGGAGGGGCGCGGGCCCTCGGCCGCGCCCCTCCAGTTCGATCAGTTCTTGATGCAGATGACTTTGGGCTGGGTCATCTCCTCATACGCGAAATGGACGCCCTCCCTGCCCATGCTCCCGTACTTAGCCCCGCCGAATGGCATGCCGTCGAACCGGTAATCAGAGGAATCATTGATCATGACGCCGCCTGCTTCGAGCTGGCGGGCCGCATCCATGGCCCTGGCCAGGGAGTCGGTGAATATGCCCGCATGAAGACTGAACTCGATGGCATTGGCGACGTCGATGGCCTCTTCGAAGGTGTTGAATTTACGAAGCATGACCACAGGGCCGAAAACCTCCTCCCTCCACAGGCTGCTGTCCGCCGGGACGGCTTCCAGGACGGTCGGCTGAAGCACATTGCCGTCCGTGACGTTGCCTGAGAGCAGGACGGCGCCGGCGTCGAGGGCCACGTCCAGTTTGGACTGGAGCTCCTGCAATGCTGTGGGGCTGATCATGGGTCCGACATCCGTCTGTTCATCCATTGGATCCCCGGCAACCAACCGCGCCGTTGCCTCCAGGAAGCGCTGGCGGAACGCGCCGTACACTGGGGCGGCTACGAGGATCCGCTGCACCCCCACGCAGTTCTGGCCGGCAGCCCAAAACGCTCCGGAGACGCAGGATTCCACGGCCTTCTCGATGTGGGCATCGTCCAGGACGATCACGGGTGCGTTTCCGCCGAGATCCATGGAAAGCTTCTTCAGGCCTGCGGTGCGGGCGATACTCTCCCCAGTGGAGAACCCCCCGGTGAAGGACACCATTCGTACGTCCCGGGACCGAATGATTTTTTCGGCCACGTCCCGGTCGCCGTGAACAATCGTGAGGGCTTCCGGCGGGAGGCCGGAGCTCACGAGGGCGTCCGTGAGCAGCTGGGCTGACAGGGGAGTCAATGCAGAGGGTTTGAGGATCACGGCGTTTCCTCCGGCGATTGCCGGGCCGATCTTGTGTGCCACCAGGTTGAGGGGGTCGTTGAAAGGAGTGATCGCGGCAATGATGCCCAGTGGTTCGCGCGAGTACCAGCCGGTGCGGTCCTCTGAGCCCTCGTACGAGTCAAAGGGTATGACTTCGCCCGCGTTCCGGCGCGCTTCGGTAGCGGAGAGGCGGAGCGTGTTGACCGCGCGCATCACTTCCTTCCGTGCCTGGCGGATCGTTTTCCCGGCCTCGGACACAATCGTTTGCGCGAACTCCTCGCTGCGCTGCTCGATCTCCGTTGCGGCGCCGTCCAGTATCTTCCCGCGGGCGTTGCGGGACAGTGCCCGTGCCTTCCGGGCGCCGACGCGGGCCGTTTCGATCACGGCTTTGCCGGCGGTGGCCTCGGTCAGCGAAACCGCGCCGACCACTCTGCCGTCGTAAGGGCTCATCACGTCGCGGAACTGCGGCAGCGCCGTTTCCGTCGAGCACAGCGTTGATTCAGACATTTGCGGCTACTTCCGTCCTGGCTGCGTGCATTGCGATGATGTCAGAAAGCAGGGCGTAGGCGGTCTCCACACGGCCGGCTCCCGGTCCGGAGACGGTTACCGGGCCCAGAAGGTCGGTGTCGAAGGACACGGCATTGGTTGCGCCGGAAACGCCGGCCAGCCCATGGCCGAGGGGGAGCGCTACGGGGGAGACGCCTGCGGTCACTGACCCGTCCGGGTTCCGCCGCGCTGAACCCACGAGCTTCCAGCGGCGTCCCTCGCGGGTTGCCTTCTGGATATTCTCCGGCGTCACTGTCGAAATCCCCGCCCGCTGAACGTCCTTTAGTTCGATGCCTGCGTCGAGCAGCTCGTTGGCGAGGATCAGTACCTTGAGCTGAACATCGTATCCCTCGATGTCTGCTGCGGGATTGGCTTCGGCGTAGCCGCGTTCCTGTGCCTCGCTGATGGCCTCTTCGAAGTCCAGTCCGGATTCCATCCGCCCGAGCACATAGTTGCTGGTGCCGTTGAGGATGCCTTCGAACCCGTTCAGCTTCAGCCCCGCGAACATTTTCTTGGCCAGGCGGATGACAGGAGTGCCGCTCATGACGGCACCCTCGAATTCGAAGTGCACGCCGTTCTGTTCGGCCAGGGCGGTCAGTTCGGCGCCGCGGAGGGCAACCGGGCCCTTGTTCGTCGTGCAAACGCTCTTGCCGGATTCGAGGGCCCAGCGTACGTGCGAAACTGCCGGCTCGCCGTCGTCGGGATTCGTGAACGTGGCCTCGCAGATGATGTCGGCGGTGCAGTCACGGATAACTGATTCGTTATTGGTGTCCGCGGACCCGCCATGGGCGGCGAAGGTTTCGCTTCCACCGTCCAAATTGAGTGCGATGCCGAGATCGATCCCCTCGGGCTGGACCAGCGAACCGAGACGCAGGTCGGTGATGGCGACGACACGCAGGCCGAAGCCCAGCTCGGAACGAAGTGTGTCACCGCGTGTTGCGACCAGTTCGGCCAGCGTCCTGTTGACGCCGCCGAAGCCGATCAGCGCAATGTCATAGGTGGTCATGGTGCTCCTTAAGTCAGATACATCGGTCCTCCAATGCTCACCGCATTCCATGTCCGTCAGTGCATGTCATTGTGACCGAACAACAGGGCGAACTGACCATCTGTACACCGATTCGG
This sequence comes from Arthrobacter sp. 10N44_2, assembly GCF_056394385.1. NCBI lineage: Bacteria > Bacillati > Actinomycetota > Actinomycetes > Micrococcales > Micrococcaceae > Arthrobacter > Arthrobacter sp. 10N44_2. The sequence continues at coordinate 127,530 of NZ_JBFTHT010000012.1, forward strand.
CAGCAGCGCCTCGAAGTAACTTAGGTGCAACATAAGCATGTTGAAATGTTTTTAATGACCCAAAGGCCGTTTTCGTGTTACTTTCATCACTACCGCCACTGCACAGCCCGAGGCGCCCTGTCCCCCAAGCCGGGGCGATGTGCGCATCTTTCGCATCAGACCTATCCACTCACCGGGGAGAAACCATGGAACCCTCATCACCTGTCCAGCTAGACACACAACCCACGTTGCCCCCGTCGACCGACTCCGGGCTCCGGCGGTCCATGGGGGCACGCCATCTGGTCATGATCGCCATGGGCGGGGTGATCGGCTCAGGGCTGTTCCTGAGCTCGGGCTACACCATTTCCCAGGCCGGACCGCTCGGCGCGGTCATCGCCTATCTGATCGGCGCCTTCGTTGTGTACCTGGTTATGGCCTGCCTCGGCGAGCTTGCCATCGCGTATCCGGTCTCAGGCGCCTTCCACATTTACGCGGCGAGGTCGATCGGGCCGGCCACAGGGTTCGCCACGGCCTGGCTCTACTGGCTCTGCTGGGCAGTGGCCATCGGATCGGAGTTCACTGCCTCCGGTCTCCTCATGCAGCGCTGGTTCCCGGATGTTGACGTCTGGGTCTGGTGCGTCATCTTCGCCTCGGTCCTCTTCGGATTCAATGCAGTTTCCTCGAAGTTCTTCGGCGAGTCCGAGTTCTGGTTTGCCATCGTCAAAGTCGGCGCCATCGTGGTCCTCATCGTTCTTGGTGGCGCGGCGTTGTTCGGCATCCACCCGCTCAGTGAGGGAGGCAGCCACCCGTTCATGTTTGAGAATTTCAACACCTCCAGCGGCCTCTTCCCCAACGGTTTCAGCGGCGTCCTCGTCACTGCACTTGCAGTGTTCTACGCCTTCTCCGGCTCGGAACTCATCGGTGTGGCAGCGGGCGAAACAGCTGACCCCGCCACCAGCATCCCCAAAGCGATGCGCAGCACAGTGATCCGCCTGCTGATCTTCTTCGTCGGGGCAATCGCTGTCATCGCAGCTACCATCCCTTTTGATCAGGTAGGCCTGGATGAAAGCCCGTTCGTGACTGTCTTCTCATCCATAGGCATTCCTTTTGCCGCCGACATCATGAACTTCGTCATCATCACCGCCCTCCTCTCCGCCGGAAACAGCGGCCTCTTCTCCTGCGCACGGATGCTCTACTCCCTTGCCGACGAGGGGCACGCCCCCCGGGCGCTGAAGAAACTGACCCGGGGCGGTATCCCCCTAATCGCGCTTTCAGTCAGCATGCTCGGAGGCCTTGCGTCGCTCATCAGCAGCGTCGTTGCGCCCGAAACGGTCTACCTGGCTCTCGTTTCAGTGGCAGGTTTCGCCGTCGTCGGGGTCTGGATGTCCATCACCGCCTCGCACTTCTTCCACAGGAGATCCTTTGTCAAGAACGGCGGCGATGTCGCCGCCCTTGCCTACAAGGCCCCGCTGTTCCCGCTGGTGCCCATCCTGGCCTTTTCGCTCTGCCTAATATCGCTCATCGGCATCGCCTTTGACCCGAATCAGGTGGCAGCCCTCTATTTCGGAATCTCTTTTGTTGGTGCCTGCTACGCCTTCTTCTACTTCAAATACGGGCGTAAGGCGCGCGCAGACCAGCTGTCCTGACGCCATCATCAACCATCGTCTTCTCAGCTTCGTGGCCGGGGTCTTTCTTTCCCGGCCACGAGGCTGTTCAAGGGATAAACCATGAACTCACAAGGCCTGATGCAACACGTGCGCAGTTCGGTCCAGGACGCCGGCAGCTGGCTGGAGATTGACGCCGCCGCTTTCGAATCAAACGTCCGGACCCTCCTGTCCATGATCGATGACCGCGCACTGTTGTGCGCAGTGGTTAAGTCCCATGCCTACGGGCACGGAGCTGACCTCTTACTCCCGTCCCTTGTTCGTCTGGGCGTTCCATTCATCGGAGTAGGAAGCAACGAGGAGGCAGCCATTGCACGCCGCTGCGGTTTTGAGGGCCGGATCCTGCGTGTCCGTGCCGCGGCGCCGCAGGAGATCAGAGCAGGCCTGCGTCACGACATCGAGGAACTTGTCGCCGACCCGCAGAGCGCGTGGGAGATACACAAGATCGCTGCCGCGGCTGGGAAGGTGGTCCGCATCCACCTCGATATCAACTCTTCCGGGATCAGCAGGCACAGCCTCGACGTCTCATCCTCGCTTGGCCGGGCATCCGCGGTAGGAATCGTGAGCCACCCGGGGCTTCAACTGGCCGGGATCATGACGCATTTTCCCAAGGACGACGACGGCCATATCGAAACGACTCTTCTGCGGTTCCAAAGCCAGGCGTTTACACTGCTTCAATTGACCCGAACTCCCCGGGATGAAGTGCTGCTCCACTGCGCCAATTCATACGCCGCCCTGCACGTCCGCGGCTCGTGGCTGGACATGGTCCGTGCCGGGGCAGTCCTCTACGGCGATTCGGAACCTTCAACAGCGCACTTCCAACGGTGTTTGGCCTTCAAAGCCCGGATTGCGTCCATTAATAGCTATGCAGCAGGCACTAAGGTCGGCTATGGGCTCACCCACACCTTGGACCGCAACTCCAGGCTGGCTTCAGTGACAGCGGGTTACGGAGATGGCTACCGGCGGGCACTGGCCAGCCAAGGCAGCGTACTTGTCCGCGGCCGACGCGCTGCCATAGTCGACATCGTTTCGATGAATTCCATGGTTGTCGACGTCACCGACGTGGCGGGAGTTTCCCCTGGAGACGAAGTCGTGCTGTTCGGGCGGCAGGGACGGGCAGAAATCGCTCCCGCAGAGCTGGAAGCAGCGAATTCAGCGATACTCGCTGACCTCTACACTGTGTGGGCGCAAGGAAACCGCGTCCTGGTCAACAATGAAGACATGTGAGAATAGGCGTAGTCATCGGGCGGAAGGAGCACGGAGCATGGATTCTTCCTCGGAAGCGTCGTCCATGGCCCAAGGACTTCGAATAGTTCGGCTGGTCGCAGACCGGGAGAAGCAGGGCAGGCGGCTTCTCGGCGTTTCCCAGCTCGCATCCGAGTTGGATATGGAACAAAGCCGCGTCTCACGGCTGACGCAGGAATTGTGTGAGCTGGGACTGCTGGAGCGCGTCGATCGCGGTCCCTTCCGAACCGGTCCACGTTTTTTCAGCCTGGCCGCAGCGCTGAATACCGGCTGGGTCCGCGAATCAAGAACCGAACTTGAGGCTTTGGTGGCTTCTTTCGGCCTTAGATCCAGAGTTTCCGTTCGTGATGGCTTCCGGGTCGTTCTCCTGCGGGCCTCGAGTAACGATGCGGTACCCGGCAGCTTCGTGAAACCCGGCATGGTGACGCCCGTGTGGTGTACCGGCTCCGGACGGGCCTTGCTGTGGGACGACCAACAGCCGGCCATTGAAGTCCTTCTCCAGGATGTCAACTTTATCGGCGTAGGCGGTCCGGGGGCGGCCCATTCGCCGCAAGAAGTCGCCGAACTGATGGACCGGGACAGGGCGCGGGGCTTCATTGTCGCGGAGGAAGAATTCGAGCACGGAATCTACGAACTGGCCGTTCCGGTCCGCAACGCTGAAGGATCGATTCTTGCCGCGCTCAGCGTCCTCGGCAGCCGGGCCGAGATCAAACCCAGCACCAATGGCATTGCAAAGGCCCTTACGGCAGCAGCCGAGCGGCTGGGGTCCTTTGAGGGCCGTCCCCGGGACAACGCGGTCCGGAAGGGCCTTGCCAGCTAGAGCCGGTTCTGCGGCGCCGCGTGACCCAGCGTTGACTCAAGCCACTTTCCCCAGGACACGAGAGCCGTGGCGCATAGCTCCAGGCGCGGCTCCAAGCGTGTCTTGGCGCCGACGACCTGAAGCGCTGCCACCACATCGCCCTTGAAGTCGCGAATCGGAACGGCCAGCGAGTAAAGTCCTGGTTCGGCTTCCTCGTCGACAATGGAGTACCCCCGTGCCCGCGCCCCGCGCAGTCGTGACAGGAAGTCCTCGACGTCAAGCGGTGTATTGGGGCCATGGCGCACGAAAGGTACGCCGGAGAAAATGGTTCGGACCTCGGCGTCCGAGGCTTCCCACAGCAGGGCCTGGCCGGCATCGCTACAAAAAGCCGGGTAGGGCCGGCCCAGCCACGAACCGACCATGTTGCTACTTGCCGGAACACGCTCACCGATGGTGACAGTACTGTTTCCGCTCATAACTCCAAGGAAGCATCCTTCGTTAGTTTCACCGGCCAAGCCTTCCAGAGCGGTTACGCCGTCGGTCTGCAGCCGTTGCTCTGTCAACAGCTGTGCGTCTGTCAGGAGCGACCAGTTCATTGTGTAGGACCGATGGTCTCCGCGTGCCAGAAACCCCTCCTGCTCGGCGGTCCGGAGACTGCGCGAAACCTGGCTGCGGTCCCTGCCCAGATCGGCTGCTATATCAGCGACCGTTCCGCCAGACAGGCCTTCTGCGTTGCGGGAGCCCACGGCGAGGACAGCCATGATTCCCCGGCCCATGCTGGACGTCTTAGACATGGATCCGATTCTAGTCACTGCACGAACGTGTCTTAGTGGATGGCGAAGACACGGGCTGGAAAGCCGCTGCCTTGCAGTGGCTTAGGCCAGCTTGCAATGAGGATCGCGCCGGCTTCTGGAAGTCCGTCCAGGTTCGCCATCAGCTCGATCTGCCACCGGTTCCGCGCCAGGACATAGGTCTCCAAGGTGAAATCCTGGCGGGACGTAGCCCGCCCCGGGTCTGTGTCCGTCTGCTCATGGCCGACGGCCGTTACCGACCGCTCCTCGATCAGGAAGGAGAGGACTTCCTGCGACCAGCCAGGTGTGTGGCTGACACCCTCATCGTCCCTGTTTGCCATGGCGTCGGCGTCGGGCCAACGATGGCTCCACCCTGTCCGCAACGCCACAAAGGACCCCGGCGCGATGGCACCATTGCGGCGCTCCCATGCCTGAATGTCCTCCATCGTGGGAGTGGCGTCCGCATTTACGGTGGCCCGGGCGGTGATGTCGAGGATGACCAGTGGGAGGACCATGTCCTCCACCGGAATCTGGTCCAAGGTCCGTCCCCCGCGGATGAAATGCGAGGGAGGGTCAACGTGCGTACCCCATTGGCCGATGATCGAATACCGGTGGGCGGTGAAACCGTCGCCTTTCTCCAGGTCGAAGACCGCCTCCCTGATTTCGTCGGGGAAGGCCGGGAAATGCGGCTGGCCGGGGTGGAAGGCGTGCGTCAGGTCGGTGAATGACCTGCCCGCCAGCAACGCCTGCAGACCGTCCCAAAGTCCAGCTGTGGGGGCTTCAATCATGATGCGGCCTCGCTCTCAAAGAGTGCGGGAAGGGCTGTGCTGGAGACGCTGACCGGGCCGGTCAGTTCGATGACCGGTACCTCCCAGGGATGGATATCCACGATGTGCTGCAGGAAGCGTTCCACGGCGGCGTCAGGGAGCGCCGCATCGAAATACGTCGTGAAGACAAAGGTAGGCGAAATTGTCCGCTGCCCCACCTGCCCCAACGTAGGGTTGGCGCCTTCAGTGCAGGTGAAACCCTCGAAACCCAGGCCGGATTCAAATACATGCCTGTAGTTGCCAAAATCCCCTAAGTCGGTGGATTCCGACGAAGCCTGGAGCAGGGCCGCGATGCCGGCTTCATCTTTGAACGCTTCTGCGTCCCCCGTGGCGAGCCGCGAGAAGGTTTCCGAAGCTATAGGCCAATGCACGCGCAGCTTGCGGACTGATTTCATTGCAATTTTCAAGGGAAGCCTCTTCCTGGGCAGTTCGCAAAAGGTGTCAGAATGCCATATTGGCAGAGAGTGATGTTCATTACAAGCATGAATATATGCTTATTACGCACAATTTTGAGAGGTGTTCGCGTTCACTCGGCACATCCGCCAGACTTTGGGCGTGACTGAGCAACGGAACACCGGTTGCTGCAAGCGGCTGCTGACCGTCACCTGCAAGCCCCGGGCTGCACTGCTCTTTTTGGCACTCCACGTTGTGCTACTTTGCATTGCCGGGCCACGAGGCGCCGCAACTGCCCCGCAGGAAAGAACAAACCGAAATGCTTGGAGCCCTGAACGATGCCCAGTACCATCCTTTCCCGCATGCTCGACGCCGGAGCGAACCTGACCGTGGACGGTGCGCTCGCCACCGAGCTTGAAGCGCACGGCTGCGATCTGGAAGACCCTTTGTGGTCGGCTAAAGTCCTTCTGGAGCAACCGGAACTGGTCAAGCGCGTACACCACGATTACTTCCGCGCCGGAGCCACTGTCGCCATCACGGCTAGCTATCAAGCCACACCCCTGGGATTCGCGCGCCGCGGCATCGGCGAGCAAGCGGCCTTGGAACGGGTGGCATTGAGTGTGCGCCTGGCCGACGAGGCACGCCGCGAGTATCTGGCGGAAAACCCGGATGCGGGCCCCCTGCTTGTTGCAGGATCGGTCGGGCCCTACGGCGCGTACCTTGCCGATGGATCGGAATACCGGGGCGACTATGTCCTCAGCCGAAACGAGTTTTTGGAGTTCCACCGGCCTCGAATCGCAGCGCTGGTGGAGGCCGGAGCGGACTTTCTTGCCTGTGAGACGTTGCCTTCATTGCCGGAGGCCGGGGCCCTGTTGGAACTCATAAAAGAGTTCGACGTCGAAGCCTGGCTCTCCTTCACGCTACGGGATGGCGGCCACATCAGCGACGGTACGCCGCTGGCTCAGGCGGCAAGGCTCTTGACGGCAGAGCCGCTCGTGGCGGCTATCGGCGTGAACTGCGTGCCGCTGGAGCTGGTCTCCCCATCGCTGGAGGCCCTGGGCAGAGCCACTGATACGTCCCTGATCGCGTATCCGAATTCGGGCGAAAGCTATGACGCAGTCACCAAAACGTGGGGGCCGGCCGCGGCGAGCCCGTCGGGCCCCGATAGTAAACAGCCCGCAAGCCTTGCGGAGGGAACGCCAATCTGGCGTGAACTTGGTGCCCGGCTCGTTGGCGGGTGCTGTCGAACGACCCCCCAGGATATTGCCGCCGTGACGGCGCTGTCAGAAAGTTACAAACCTGGATATCGACCGGTTGGTGCTGCTGGCGCAAGGAACTTCTGACGCGTCACGAACTTGGCCTCTACGCAGTTAACCTGAGTGGCGATGTCCCCTGTTGAGTAACGATGTAACGGGATCTGTGCAGCAGCACCGATGCTTCTCCACACGGAGCACCGAAACCGCCATCCCAACTGTGTATTAACCCGTCATTCTCAGCCCACAGTCACAGATTCACACCTAGGGAAGTTCTCGCGGCGGGGGAGCGGACGGAACGTGTCGCGCTTCAGGACCGGCTTGCGGACACGTCTGACGGGCAGTTGCGCAGCGCCCGAGGCGCGCAAAGAAGGGCCGCGCCCCTGCGGTCTGGGATGTGGCTGGCGGCCGGAACGCTCTGAAACGGCGAATTTGCGGTGTGTGTACATTGTCCACACTTCCGCCTTCGGATCGAGTCGTATGTGGGTCGGATCGGGCCGGACCTCGCATGTTCCCGGGGGAGTCCAGTGTTTGCAGGGGAGTGAATGCAGTTCGAGTCCCACCTCGGGCACAGTGTTTCCACTCGTTAGAGGGGGTTTTTGCTTTAACCTGTGTACCTTCACCGCGCGCCACGGACTGCGTGGACAATGCCAGAAGCGTCCACGGCGGGCGGTGTGTGGGACCGGGGCCTTCTTAGGTGGTTCAGGAACCCCCGTATTGGGCACCGGAATGGGCTTCGATTGCGATGTTGAGTTCTTCCAGGGTCGGGGGGTTTGCTCCCGGGCGCTGCACGGTGATGGCCGCGGCTGCAGCTGCGGTGTGTCCAAGCTGCTCCAAGACAGCTGGGGCGAAACCTTCGGTTCCTCGGGTGAGAAAGCCCAGGATCAGGGCGGACATGTAGGAGTCCCCGGCGCCGATGGTGTCGGCAACTTTGGACTTCACGGCGGGAATGCTGATGTTAGCGGCGGGGGTGGTGAATTGTGAGCCGTCGGCGCCTTTGGTGATGACGGTAAGTCCGGCGCCCAGACCGAGGATGTGTGCTGCGGTTTCGTCCAGGCTTTTTTGAGGGTACAGCCAGTAGGCATCTTCGTCGCTGAGTTTGACGACGTCGGTTAGGGGCACGAGCTCTTCGAAGGTGGCCAAAGCTTCCCTGTGGCTGCCGAGCAGGGCTGGACGGATATTCGGGTCATAGGTGATCATGCAGTGTGTGCGGGCTTGTTCGAGCAGGGATTTCACGGCGCCGGCACCGGGATTAAGGAAAGTGGCGATGGATCCGGTGTGCAGGATTTTTGGGAAGTAGGCGGGGGCTGTCGGGGCAAGGTCCCAGGAGATGTCGAAGTCGTACTTAGCGGAGCCGTCGGGTCCAAGGGTTGCTGTGGCCGATGCCGTTTTGGTGAGGGATTTTGATCCGGGCAGAAGTATGACGCCTGCACTGCTGAGGTGGTTTTCGATGGAAATCCCACGCGCGTCCGGGGCGATGGCCGTGAGCAGACCTGTGGTGACGGCGAGGCGGCCAAGTCCGTAAGCGACGTTGGCCGGTGAGCCGCCGGGGTGCTCCACCGTGTCGTGCGACGTGGTGACCACGTCGATCAGCGCTTCGCCTATGACCATGACGTCGAGCGTCTGGTGAGCGTCGTTCCGGGCTGTTGTGAGGTAATCCATGGTCTGTCTCTCGTGGGATGGTGATGATGGGAACTCCCGGTATGGATCCGTCCGCGGACCTGGGGGAGGTCCGCGGACGGAGAAGGGAGCTCCGGTAGAGCGGGAGGGTACTAGCCGGCCATCAGGCGGTGGCTGCGCCGGTCATGATCGCCACTGCGTCGGTCATTGTGTGTGATTGCGGAGTGATGGTGGCAGCGCACTTGCCCAGGCGCTGGATGTGGATCCTGTCCGCTACGTCAAAGACGTGGGGCATGTTGTGGCTGATCAAGATGACCGGCAGGCCTCGGTCGCGAAGGTCCCGGACCAGCTGGAGGACCTGGTTCGATTCCCGGACGCCAAGTGCCGCCGTCGGTTCATCCAGCACAACGACCTTTGAACCGAACGCTGCGGCGCGGGCCACGGCGACAGCCTGGCGCTGGCCGCCCGAGAGGTTCTCCACCGGCACTGTCACGTCCTGCAGGGTGGAGATGCCCAACCGGGTCAGCTCTTCCTTGGCCTTCCGGCGCATACCTTTGGTGTCAAGCATCCGGAACACGCTCCCGAGGAGTCCCGCACGCCTTTCCTCCCGACCCAGGAACAAGTTCGAGGCGACGTCGAGGGCCGGTGAGACAGCGAGGTTCTGGTACACGGTTTCGATGCCGTGGACCCTGGCGTCCTGCGGCCGCTTGAAGTGCACGGGCTGTCCTGACATGAAGAGCTCGCCGGAGTCCGGGACTTCTGCTCCGGTGAGGCATTTGATCAGGGTTGACTTGCCTGCGCCGTTGTCGCCGATGATCGCGAGGACTTCGCCCGGGTAGAGGTCGAGACTGACCCCGTCCAGTCCCACGACACGGCCGAAAGTCTTGACGAGGTTCCGGGCCTGCAGGATGGGCTCGCGCGTGGCGACGTGGGGGGCTTCAAATTCTGTCGTGGTCATGACTTGACCTTTCGGATCCACTGATCGACGGACACAGCAACAATGATCAGGACGCCCACGGCGAGCGTCTGGTACAGCACGTCCAGCCCGGCGAGCGAGAGGCCGTTGCGGAAGACACCCACGATCAGCGCTCCAAGCAGTGAACCCCAGATGGAGCCGCGGCCGCCGAAGAGGCTGGTTCCGCCGATCACGACGGCGGTGATGGAGTCCAGGTTCAGGTCTACGCCGGCGTTGGGGCTGGCGGCGTTGGTGCGCCCGATCTGGATCCAGGCGCCGGCGGCCAGGACGGCGCCGGCGGCGAGGTAGACGCTCATGAGAACCCGGTTGACGGGGATGCCAGCCAGGCGGGCGGCTTCCTTGTCATCGCCCACGGCGTAGACATGCCGGCCCCAGGCCGTCTTGCCCAGGATGAAGGCGACCGCGACATAGAGCAGGAGCATCATGACGACGCCGGTGGAGATCCGCACGGGGCCGAGCGGGAAGGTGGTGCCGGTCCAGGTCAGCAGGGGAGGCATGGCCGAGCCGCGAACGGTCGCTCCGTTGGAGTAGAGCAGTGTCAGGGCGATGAAGATGTTCAGCGTGCCGAGGGTGACGATGAACGGCGGGAGCCGGAACCTGGTGACCAGGAATCCGTTGAGTGCTCCGGCGGCGAGTCCGACCACCAGGCCTGCGAGCAGGGCGAGAGGCGCGGGTATTCCGTTGTTGACGGCGAGCTGGGCCATGACCATGGACGACAGGATCATCACGGCCCCGACGGAGAGGTCGATGCCAGCGGTGAGGATGATGAGGGTTTGGGCGATGGCCAGGGTGCCGACGACGGAGACCTGCTGGGTAATCAGCGAGAGGTTTTCAACTCGCAGGAACCTGTCATTGAGGAGGCCGAACACCACCACCGCGATGAGAAGTACGATGGCGGGACTGAGGGCGGGGTAGCGGTGGAGGATATTGCGTATCCGGCTGAGCGGTGTCTGGCGGTCAAGGAATTCCTCTGCCAGGTCGGCATGCCCGGCGCTGGGCGGGCCGGCGGTCTGTTGCTGGGTCACGATTGGTCCTGATCTTCCGTGATGGTTGCTAGGGGAGGCCCTAGCTCGGGAGATGCGGGGCGGGGAGGCCGATAGCGGGCGCCGGGTCCCCGCCCCGCAGTGAAGCTGGGTGGGTTACTTTCCCCAGCAGATGTCGGAGGCTTGGGTGGTGGTGATGCTCTTCACGCCGTCGGCAGGCTTGTCTGTGACGAGCTCGACGCCGGTGTTGTAGAAGTCCAGCCCCGGTGAGTTGGCCGGCTTCTGGCCGGTCTTGGCGAGGTCAACGATGGCCTTGACGCCCAGTTCGGCCATCTTGACCGGGTACTGCTGGGCCGTGGCGCCGATGACGCCGGACTTGACGTTGTTCACGCCGGTGCAACCGCCGTCCACCGAGACGACCAGCACGTCCTTTTCCTTGCCGGCGGCCTTCAGTGCCTCGAAGGCACCCGCTGCCGCAGGTTCGTTGATGGTGTAGACGACGTTGATGTTCGGGTTCTTGGCCAGGAGGGTTTCCATGGCGGTGCGTCCGCCGTCTTCGGCGCCCTGGGAGGCCTGGCTACCGACGATCTCGTAGTCGCCGCCCTTGCCGCCGGTGTACTTGCCGGTCTTGGCTTCGTCGCCGTTCTTCTTTTTATCCGCGGTGTCGATACCGAGGCCAGTCAGGAAGCCCTGGTCCCGGTTGTAGTCAACCGAGACGACCTTGTCATCAAAGAGATCGACGAGGGCAATCGTCGCTTTTTTCCCGTCCAGCTGAGCTGCGGTCCATTTGCCGATCAGCTCCCCGGCGGCGAAGTTGTCAGTGGCGAACGTGATGTCGGCTGCGTCGGCGGGATCCGGCGGGGTGTCCAGAGCGATGACGAAGAGCCCGGCGTCCTTGGCCTTCTTCAGGGCGTCCACTACGGAGGGGCCGTTGGGGGTGATCAGGATGCCCTTGTCACCCTTGGAGATCGCGTTCTCAATGGCCTGGATCTGGGTGTCCTCGTCGCCGTCAGCCTTGCCCGCAGCGAGCTTAAGGTCCACGCCGCCGGCCTCGGCCGCCTTCTTCGCCCCGTCCTCCATGGCGACGAAGAACGGGTTGGTCGTCGTCTTCACGATCAGGGAGACACCGACCTTGTCCCCTGACGAGCTACCGGTTGATGAGGTGGACGGGGAACTGCCACCACAGGCAGAAAGACTGAGCGCTCCCAGAGTCAGCACTGCTCCTGCAGCGAACAGGCGGGTGGCCGTTGAACGGGGTGCTTTGGAACTCAACATTGAATCTCCTGGTGTTTGAGGCCCTCACTGGCCTCGACAACGATGTCATGTACGATGTAATCAGCATCACACCAGAGAGTCAATAGATGCAACTTAGAAGGAGCGATATATTTGACAACGATGTCCGATCGTAGCCAGCCGACCATTTCCGCCAGTCGTCCGACAATGCGCCACGTGGCTGCCCTTGCCGGCGTCGGAATAAAGACCGTCTCCCGCGTGATCAACGACGAACCTGGCGTGTCGGACGCCACCCGGGAAAAGGTGCTCAGCGCTTCACGGCAACTCAACTACCAGCTGGACATGGCCGCCGGCAGCCTGCGCCGCGCGGGCAGAAGGACGCTCTCGGTCGGGCTGTTGCTGCCGAGTGTTTCCAACCCGTTCAGCGGCGAGATCAACCGGGCCATAGAAGATGCTCTTGGGGCCAGGGGAATCGCGGTCTTTGCGGCGAGCCTGGATGATGACCCCCAGCGGGAGCAGGACATCGTGGCGGCATTTCTTGGGCGGCGTGTCGACGGGCTCATCCTCACGCCCATCGCCAGGAGCCAGGCGTATGTGATCCCGGAGCATTCCCGTGACCTGCCTTTGGTCTTCATTGACCGTGAACCGGTAGGAGTGGAAGCAGATGCCGTCGTGACCGACAACGCCGCAGGCTCCGCGAGGGCAGCTGCTCACCTGATCAGCCGCGGCCACACCAGGCTCGCCTATCTGGGGGACCGCACCGACATCCAGACCGCCCGGGAACGCCGGCGGGGGTTCATTGAGGAGATCGGCCGGCAGGGAATTCCCACTTCCACGATTCCCGTCCGTGAAAACCTGCACGATGAGGAATCGGCCAGATTGGCCGTGTTGGAACTTCTCACCGCTGCCGAACCACCGACGGCGATTTTCTCCAGCCAGAACCTCATCACTTTCGGCGCCATGCGCGCTCTGAGAGAGCTCGGGCTGAGCAAACGCGTGGCCTTAATCGGATTCGATGACTTCACGCTTGCCGACATGATGGATCCCGGCGTGACAGTCATCGCCCAGCACCCCGAGCGAATCGGGAAGCTGGCAGCAGAGCGGCTCCTGGCCAGGATCGATGGCGACCAGCAGCCCCCGCATACCTATGTTGTCCCGTCTGAGCTCATACAACGAGGTTCCGGTGAGCTGCGCCCTCCGGCCTGACAGGGGTGGCCTCCTGAACTATATTTCGAACCCATCGACCTGAAAGGGATCATGATGACCAAGACCCTGTATGCCGAGTTCACCGTCAAGCCCGGCAGCGAAGCCCGCGTTGCTGAAATGATGCTCGAACTGACCCGGCATGTGCGCCGTGAACCGGGCAACGAGCTGTTCCTTCCCTGCACCCGGGAAGAGAACCCCCGGGAGTACTTTGTCTTTGAGGTCTACCGCGATGAAGCCGCGTTCCAGGAACACATCGGCGCCGATTACGGCGCCAGATTCAACGAGGAACTGGCCCGCCATATCGAAGGCGACGCCTCGGAACTGACCTGGCTTCTGCCGCTGGAATAGCCCTCAGCCAAATCCAGCCGATCCACGGTCGGCGGGAGCTGCTGCGTCCAGGACCCACGGAGACGGCTGAACGGAGCCGCCTGCCGGAAATAACCCTTCCAGCCCTGCCGCTGGGAGGGAATTTTCTGCTGCCCGCCCATCGCTTCGCCCGGCTCAGCCGCGCGGCGGGCGGCCTCATTCCCGCGCCGCCAAAACCGTTGACTTGTCTGACGGACATCACTTAGTGTCCTTCGCACTGACAACGTTGTCTACCGACGACGCGCGCAACGAAGGGCGAATCAAACGAATGAAGAACACGACCACCCGCAGGACGCATGCCGTTTCTGCACTGACGCCCGCGGGACTGACGCTGGCCGCGGCACTGGCAGGTTCCCTGCCGGCGTCGGCCGCGACGGGCCCCGGGGACGAACCCTACCGGCCGGCCATTCACTACACGCCGGCAAAGAACTGGATGAACGACCCCAACGGGCTCGTCTTCTACAAGGGCGTCTACCACATGTACTACCAGCACAACCCCTCCGGTAACACCTGGGGGAACATGTCCTGGGGTCACGCCACGTCGAAGGACCTTGTTCACTGGCAGGAGCAGCCGCTGGCGATCTCCACTGATGCAGAGCAGGACATCTTCTCCGGCAGCGTCGTCGTGGACAAGGACAACACGACCGGTTTCGGTACGAAAGAGAACCCACCGCTGATCGCGATCTTCACCAGCGCCTACAAGGACGCCTCGCCCCACCGCGGCCTGCAGGCGCAGTCCCTGGCCTACAGCCTCGATGACGGCCAGACCTGGACCAAGTACTCCGGCAATCCTGTACTGAACCGAAACTCCGCCAACTTCCGTGACCCGAAGGTCTCCTGGTACAACAAACCCGGCGGCGGAGGCTACTGGCTCATGACCGCCGTCGAAGCCACGGACCACAAGGTCGTCCTCTACAAGTCCGCCAACCTCAAGGACTGGACCCCACTGAGTGAATTCGGACCAGCCAATGCCACCGGCGGCCAGTGGGAATGCCCCGACCTGTTTCCCCTCGCCGTGGACGGCGACCCGAAGAACGTTAAATGGGTCATGGTCGTCAACATCAACCCCGGCGGCGTGGCCGGCGGCTCCGCTGGCCAGTACTTCGTGGGCAACTTCGACGGCACCACCTTCACCTCCGAAACCACCAAACCCGTGGCCACGCCCCCTCCCGGGACGGTCCTGGCCGGATTCAACGACGGAACCTACAACGGCTGGACCGTCAACAACGAGCCAGGAAACTGGAAGAACGGCCCATTCGGCAGCACTCCGGCAAACGGAGCCCTTCCCGGCCAGAGCCCCGTGACCGGCTTTGACGGCAGTGGCCTGATCAACTCCTTCAACGACGGCGACTGGCCGCTCGGTTCCATGCGGTCACCTAACTTCACCGTGACCGACGACTACCTGAACTTCCTCGTGGGCGGCGGCAAGCACCCCCGCGTCTCCGACAAACTGGACAACACGCCGCCCTCGGGAGAGCTCAAGTTTGATGGCTTCGAGATTCCCGACGGGACATCGCTGGCCGACACCGGCTGGACCGGAACCGGCGACCTCACCCCCAACTTTCAGCCCGCCACCAGCGGCGGGGACTTCTACCTCGGGGCCAAACGGATCAACACCTTCGAAACCGGCACCACGCCGGGCGATGACCGGCAGGGCACCCTGACATCACCGGAATTCCCCATCACCAAAAATTTCATGAGCATGCTGGTCGGCGGCGGCAACCGCTCCGCGGACTCCGGACAGACCCTGGCCGCCCAGTTGCTCATCAACGGCAAGGTGGTCCGCTCCCTCGCGGGAGACAATTCCGGAGTCATGAACTGGAAAGGCTGGGACGTCTCGGAGTTCGCGGGACAGAATGCACAGCTGCGGGTCGTCGACCAGGCAACCGGCGGGTGGGGACACCTGACCCTCGACCACGTCATGCTGACTGACGGCCCGGCCGTTCCCCGGTCTGACGAGGAATCGGTAAACCTCGTGGTCAACGGACAAGTGGTCCGCACGGCCACCGGAAACGACAGTGAAAAGCTCGACTGGGCATCATGGAATGTCAAAGAATTCGTTGGCCAACAAGCACATATCAAAGTGGTCGACAATAACCGATTCGGTTGGGGCCACATTCTCGCGGACGACTTCATGCTCTCCTCGAAACCGGCACAGTCGGCCCTGGAGACCTATGACTGGCTGGACTACGGACGCGACTACTACGCCTCCGTGTCCTTCGGCAACATGCCCGATAACAAGCGGGTCATGCTCGGCTGGATGAACAACTGGGACTACGCCAATGACATCCCCACCAGCCCCTGGCGCAGCGCCATGGCACTTCCCCGCGAAGTCAACCTGACCACGACTTCTGACGGCCCTCGCCTCACCCAAAGCGCTGTCAAGCAAGTGGAACAGTTGGGCGGGAAAGTCTCCTATCAGGATAAGAAGGGCGGACCGATTCCCGCCGGGACACACCAGTTGCCGGCTTCAGCATCGGGCCAGGTCCAACGAGTCGACATCACCTTCGCGCCGGGCACGGCCAAGAAATCCGGCATCACCGTGCTGGGCGATGGAGCCGCATCCACCGTCATCGGCTACGACGCCACGACCGGGAAGCTCTTCGTTGACCGCACTAACTCCGGCAACACCGCGTTCCACCCGTCGTTCGCTTCCATAGAGGACGCCCCCGTCACCCTGGACAAGAAGGGCTACGTCACCCTTCGGGTCTACCTCGACCGCTCCTCAGTAGAGGTCTTCGCCCAGGACGGTCTGCGGACCATCACCGACCAGGTATTCCCCAACGCCGGAGCCGACAAGATGGCCCTCTTTGCAGAAGGCGGTACCGCCCAACTCAAATCACTCACCGTGACACCGCTTGAAAAGGCAATGTTCCTGGCTGAAAAGAAGTGACCCCACCCGCCGCCTGACGGGCTCCCCAAGGAGCTGGAACTGAAGGGATTGCGCCCGGTATTGCACCGGGCACAATCCCTTCAGCTCGTCCATACCCCGGCGGCCGAAACATAAAGGGAAAGCCCCAGAGCAGCGCGCTCATTTGGAGGAGTTCACACACGACGGGGTTGGTGAGTGCCATGGCGAGCAGGAGCAGTGCCGGGACGGAGCGAAGCTTGGTGTGCTGCTGTCCGGCTTGGCGGTATATAGCGTCAACCAGTTCTTGGTGCTGCGGGTTTCGGGTCGTTGGGAAGGTGCCAGTCTTCGCCGGGGGCGTCCGGGTGTTCGCCCAGGACGTGGCGCCCGCCCAAACTGCGAGGTTGGTTGGGGGCGAGGACATGAGATTCCGGCCGTAAGGACACGGCGGACGACGGCGGGAGGTCCCGCCGTCGTCCGCAAGAGTTGCAGTCAGCGCTGTCCGGCTAGGAGGCGGGCTCCGTCTTTCCAGGGGCGATACCGTAGAAGGGCGTGAAACGACTCCTGGCACCGGGCGAAATGTTGGAACGGACGATCGAAGCGCTCTCCAGCGCTGCCAGATGATATCTGACTGCGCCGCGCGAGGACGCGATGCCGTCGCTGATGTCAGCTACTTTGCTTGCCCCATGGCTTGCCAGGTAGTCGATGATTTTTGATCTGATCGGAGTGTTTCTCGCTCTTTTCGTCCGCTGAATGCGGTGCACGTCCATCGGGCTCTGGAGGTCAAAGTGAGCGGTCATTGGCCATGGCCTTTCATCCGGTGTGAGGGTAGGTTCGCAGGTTTGAAAATTTGGCCGAGCGGGATCCGGTCAGTGCATCGGAACACACTCAAACTCCCTGCTGTCTTCAGTGACCTGCGCATCCTGGGAGGCTTCCGGGCGTGACGCTTCGAGGAGGGACGTGGACTTGTCGTGGTTCCGGCCGATGACCGCGGTGGCGATGGCATTTCCCAGGATGTTGGTGGCGGTGCGTCCCATGTCCAGGAGTTGGTCGATCACCAGCAGGACACCAATTCCGGCGGCCGGGATGCCGAAGGCAGGGACCACGGCGGCTACGACGACGAGTGACCCGCGTGGAACGCCGGCCATGCCCTTGCTGCTGAGCAGGAGCATTGCGGTCATCGCGATCTGCTGGCCAAGGTCCATGTCGATGCCGTAGGCGTTGATCAGGAAGACCGACGCGAAGGTCATGTACATCATGGAACCGTCCACGTTGAACGAGTAACCCAGGGGCAGCACGAAACCGGTGGTGCGCTTCTCGATGCCGAACTTGGTCAGGCCTTCAATGAGCTTGGGCAGGGCGGCTTCACTGCTGGAGGTGGCGAACGCGATGACCACGGGTTCGCGCACTATCCGTACCAGTCGGAAGGCGGCCCGTCCGAGGAAGGCGACGGCGACGCCGACCATGATGACCCACAGGGCCGAGAGAGACACATAGAACCCGCCGATGAACGACGCGTAGGTGGCAAACGCATCGAGACCTTGGGAGGTGAAGGCCGCTGCGATGCCGGCGAAAACGCCGACGGGTGCCGCCAGCATCACATACCCGGTGACCTTCAGCATGACGCCCATCAGTTCGTCGATGGCATCGGCTATGGAGGAGCGGCCCTTCTTCCGGAGGTTCAGCAGGGCGATGCCGAAGAGGGCGCCGAATACGAGGATCTGAAGGGGGTTGTTTTCGGTCAGTGCGGCGAAGACGCTCGTGGGGATGATGTGGGTGATGAACGCCTGGTAATCGAGGGGCTTCGTTTCCATCCCCGCGTCGCCTCCCGGCATCAGGTGGAGCCCGTCACCGACGTTGAGTACATGGGCCGTGATGAAGCCGAACGCGCCCACCAGGACGGAGGCGGTCAGGAACCAGATCATTGAGCGGCCAAAGAGCTTGCCCACCCCGGCGGATTTGGCTGCTCCTGCGATGCCGGAGACGAGGGTGGCGAAGATCAGCGGGGCAATGATCATTTTGATGAGGTTCAGGAACATGTGCGTCACGGTGTCGAGGACCGCCACGACGGATTCGCGTGTGTCCACCGGCAGCAGCCAGTGGAAGAGCAGACCGCTGAGGATTCCGAACAGGAGCGCTGCCAGGATCCACATCGTTGATTTGTTTTTCATAGTCAGTCCTTGGGTAGAGGCCGGGCTGGTGGCCCGGTGCTGGAACGGTCCTCGTCATCGAGTTCCGTTTTCTCTGTAGTCGGTCGGGATTTTGGGCACGACGGCGTGCCCCTTGCTCCCTGGTCGGGCGGGGTCGTCGGTCTGCGGAGGCTATTGGGTGAGGTTGGCCAGGCGGTGCGGGCTGAGGAGTTCGGTGAGCTGCTCGTCGGTGAGCAGGCCGTGTTCGAGCACTAGTTCCGCGACGCCCTTGCCGGTGGCGAGGGCTTCCTGGGCGATGGCCGTGGCTGTGGCGTAGCCCAGTTGCGGGTTCAGGGCGGTGACGAGGCCGATGGATTGTTC
>NZ_JBFTHT010000013.1:0-141468 GCF_056394385.1 Arthrobacter sp. 10N44_2
AAATAGGCGGCCACGGCGAGCTCGCGCCCGTTCAGGGTCGCGTCCCCGATCCCGGTCACGCCGTCCTCGGTGGTGATCCGCAGGGTCACGAAGTTCCGGGAGGGGCTGGTGACGAACACTTCAGCGGCAATGATTTTCACAACAGGTCCTTTTCTGCTCTTACAGGGGGTGTCTTAGTTGCCCGGCGCCAGCGGCCCGGCGCCGGCCGGAACGGTGGGGGCACCGCCGGCGGTGCCGGCCGGCCGAACGCCGGCCGAAGAACTGTCGCCGCCGGTGCGGCGGGCCTGGATCTCGGCGAGGATCCGGGCGTGCATGGCATCGGTAAGCGTGTACTTGGCCATGACGAGCACGGCCAGGATGGTCATGACGGCCGGCAGGGCGCCTGCGGCGATCTGGATGCCGAAGACGGCGTCGGGCGTCTGGACGGCGCCGGACTTGTAGCCGCCCAGGGCCAGGGCGTAGGCGGCGAGCGCACCGCCGACGGCCTGTCCGGTCTTGCGGGTGAAGGAGAACAACGCGTAGGTGATGCCCTCGGTCCGGACTCCGGTCTTCCATTCGCCGTACTCCACGGTGTCGGCCTCGAGGGCCCACACGACGATGTTGACCGCCAGCACGCCCACGAGGCTGATGATCAGGCCGGTGAATCCGATCCAGACCTGGCTTGCCGGGGTGAAGAAGACGATGGCGCCGCCAATGACCGTGAGCAGCGAGGAGAAGATGTAGACGCGCTTTTTGCCAAGGTTCCGGACCAGCTTCGGCATGAACCCGGCCAGCACGAAGGTGAGGACGAGCTGGGTGATGGACAGTACGGGGTACAGGTCCAGCCGGCCCAGGACATCGCGGAGGTAGTACAGCTGGACCGAGGTGAGGGCCAGGTAGCCGGTCAGGAAGAAGAAGGAGCTCACGCACAGCATCAGCAGCGGCCTGTTGCCCTTGAGGGTGTCCATGCTCTGCTTGAACGTGACGTTGGGGACGGCGCGGTGGACCCGCTCCTTGGCGGTCAGGACGGTGAAGAGGTACAGGGCCGCGCCGATGACGACGAAGACAAGGGTGATGGTGGTGAACGTTGCCTGCAGGTTGGCGCCCGGCTTGATCAAAGGGGCCACGAAGATGCCAAGGGCGGAGCCGACCAGCATTCCGCCGATCATCCGGGCGGAGCCGAGCTTGGCGCGTTCCGCGGGGTCCTGGGTCATGGCGCCGGCGAGGGAGCCGTAGGGGATGTTGACCAGGCTGTAGGCCAGGCCCAGGGCTGCGTACGTGACGTAGGCGTAGAGCAGGGTGCCGGATTCGCCGAGCTCAGGGATGGAGAAGGTGGCCACGCTCAGCAGCAGCAACGGGATGGAACCGAACATGATGAACGGACGGAACTTGCCGAACCGCTTGCTGTAGGTCCGGTCCACCACGCGGCCGGCGAAGACGTCGGCGAAGGCGTCGAAGATCCGCACCACCAGCAGCAGGGTGCCGGCGGCCGCGGCGGAGATTCCGGCCACATCCGTGTAGTACACGAGCAGGAACATGGTGGCGGTGGTGAAGGCGAGGTTGTTTGCGGCGTCGCCGGCGCCATAGCCGACGATGCTGAGCTTGTTCAGCTTTTTCATGATTGGGCTCCTTTACCCGTTGCCGGACCTGGGTCCGGCGAAAAATGTGCGGTGAGGCCTACGCCTTGGAGGTGCTGTTCTTGGTGCCGGCCAGTGCCGTCCACCGTTGGCGCAGGGCATAGGCGGCGGGTTTGGGCCGCCTGTCCCGGGTGAAGACGCCCTTCTTGTTGCCGTCCACGCGCATGATGCCGTTGGAGGTCTGGAAGTCCGCGAAGTTCCAGACCTGTTCACCGACCATGGCGTCGACCCGGTCGAAGACCCGGTGGTACATGGCCAGGAACGCTGCCTGGTATTCCTCGCTCCAGGGCTGTTCATAGATGGAGTGGAAGCCGGGCATGGTGTCCGGTCCGTACTCGGTCATGATCATGGGCTTGCCGTACTTGGTTTCCCACTCGCGCAGCTCCTTCTCGAGGTGCTGCTCGGCGGTTTCGAGGTCGCCGTTATCGACGTACCAGCCGTAGTAGCGGTTGAGCATGATCACGTCGAACAGGTCCCCGAGCAGTTCCTTGTCCGGGGTGTCGAACAGGACGTTGACGTAGCCGACGGGCCGGGTGGGGTCCAGGCTGCGGGTCAGCTCCGCGAGGGGTGCGAAGTACTCGCGGGCACCCTCCTCGGAACCGTTGGGTTCGTTGGCGATCGACCAGATCACGACGGAGGGGTGGTTCTTGTCGCGGGCGACGAGTTCGGTAATCGCCTGCCGGTGGTTGGCGGCGGTGTTGGCGTCCACTCCGCCCTCGACGTAGGTCTTCTTGGCGATGCCGCCGAAGACGGCGCCGAAGCCCAGGTGCAGCCCGACGGCGGCGGTTTCGTCGATCACGACGATCCCGTGCCGGTCCGCGAACTCCATGACTTCCTCGGCGTAGGGGTAGTGCGAGGTCCGGAACGAGTTGGCGCCCACCCAGTCCAGGAGCTGGAAGTCGTTGACCATCTGGGCGTTGCTGTGGCCCTTGCCGATGGCCACGTGGTCCTCGTGCATGCCGAAGCCGGTGAAGTAGAACGGTTCGCCGTTGATGAGGAATTCCTTGCCGCTGACTTCCACGGTGCGGACGCCGACCGGCAGGGTGTAGCTGTCCAGCAGCCGGCCGCCGTCGCGGATCTGCGCGGTGAGGCTGTACAGGTAGGCCGCGCCGGGCTTCCAGAGCACGACGTCGGCGACCGCCAGGGTGCCGCGGGCGCCGTCGGCGCGGGCGACCTCGACGCCGTCGGCGTCGCGGAGGGAAACTGTGACCGTTTCGCTGCCGGTTCCGCCGGCGGTGGCAATCGTGTAGTCGACGCTGCCGGCGGTTCCTTCGAAGCCGGTGACGACGGTGATGTCATCGACCGTGACCGCGGGGGTGCTGAAGAGCCAGAGGCTGCGGTGCAGGCCGGCGTAGTTGTAGAAATCGTGGAGGTAGCTCTGCTGCCGGCGGCCGTCCCCGGTGACGGTGATGGTCCCGGGCGGGATGGTGGCCTGCGTGAGCTCGTTGTTGACCGAGACCGTCAGGCGGAAGGCCTGTCCGGGTGTCACATGGTCCGTGATGTCTGCGCTGAACGGCATGTAGCCGCCGGTGTGCTGTGCCACCAGGGTGTCGTCCACCCACACCATGCCTTCGTGGGTGGCGGAGTCGAGGCGGACGTGGATGCGCTCCCCTGCCCAGCCGCGCGGGACGCGGACGTCGCGCTGGTACCAGACGTAGCCCACGTGGTCCCGGACAGCCTTGTCGGGGAAGACGTCGTTGTAGCTGGCCGGGACGCCCATTTCCAGTCCGGTTTCCAGGGGCGCCTTGAACCATTCGTCCCGGTGGCCGGAGCGGTCATGGTCGACCTTGAAGCGGTACAGGCCGTCGAGGTTGACGATCTCGCGGGTTTCGCTGGCCTGGGGCTTGAGCATTGGGGAGGTCCTATCGCGTCTTTGCGGGCAGTGCCGGGGAGGGTTTTTAGGGTCCGGCCGCGGGGCCGGTTTGTGCTCTTGCTGTAATCCTAATCACTTGGCAATCAAATGGCAAGCGGTTGCCATAGATTTATTGAAAGTACATCGAAACGCTGCTGCCCGGCTCCCGATGATCCGGGACCGGGCAGCGCTGCTCGCACGCAGGGCGTTACGGGGAGACAGCCTGCTCCCCGAACGTTCCGCGCAAGCTTTCAATGAGTTCCACAACGGAACGGTCACCGGCCAGGGCCGGATCCACCAGGGCCAACAGCGCACGGGTCCGCTCGGCGCCCGCGAGCCGGTTGGCTGCGGCTGCCTCCTCGGCCAGCGGATCCTGGAGCGCGGCCGAGGCGGCGCTGTAGTCCATCCAGGCGGCAATCATGAGCGCGGCCGCCGCGCCGGGCCTGCCCGCGGCACGCTCGGCCCGCAGCACCGGAACGGCGCGCATCCGCAGCTTCGTGCTGCCGTCCATGGCGATCTGTGCGAGGTGGTGGGCAATCCGGGCGTTGCCGAATCGCTCCAGCAGGGCGGCGCGGTAGGCCGGGATCTGCAGCTCGGCGGCATGTCCCGCCGGCCCGGACAGATTTGCCTCCGCCTCGTCCCAAAAGCTTTCAATGGCCCGCAGGCACAGCGGGTCTGCCAGGGCCTCGGCCACGGTGGTGTGGCCGCGCAGCTGGCCGGCGTAGGCCAGCAGGGAGTGCGCGCCGTTCAGGAGCCAGAGTTTGCGGTTTTCGTACGGTTCGATCTCGGCGACGAACACGGCTCCGGCGTCTTCCCAGCGCGGCCGCCCGGCGGGGAACTCCCCGCTGAGCACCCAGTTGGAGAAGGGCTCGGCCACCACGGGCGAATTGTCGCGGTAGCCGCACGCGGCCTGGACGGCGGCGATGTCCGCGGCCGTGGTGCGGGGAGTGATGCGGTCAACCGAGGTGCTGACGAAGCTGACGTTGGCGTCGATCCATCCGGCCAGGTCCGCGTCCCACGCCCCGGCCATGCCTGCCACGGCATTGTGCGCGACGGTGCCGTTGTTGGAAAGGTTGTCGCAGCAGACGACGGCGAGTGGTCCCGCCCCGGCAGCCCGGCGGGCGGCGAGGGCCAGCACCAGCCGGCCCAGCGGCGTCGCCGGGTTGGCGCTGCCGGACGCCAGCAGCGCAAGGTCGGCGGCGACGTCGGGCGCGGCGCGGTCAAGCTGCCCGTCGGCGCGGAGCCGGTAGGCCGCCTCGGTGATGGTCAGGGTGATCACCGCGGTGGCCGGCGCGGCAACCAGCTCCGCCAGGCGCTGGACATCCGCCCCGTCCACGGCTTCGACGATGCTGCTGACAACGGTGAAGGTGTCGCCGCCGTCGGCCCGGTTCACGATCGTGTAGAGCCCGTCCTGTTCGGCCAGCGCCAGGGCGGCGTCGGGGCGGCGTCCGGTAAAGGCCGCAATGCCCCAGTCCGCTGCGTCGGACGCCTGGTGGGTGTACCAGCCCTGGTGCGAGCGGTGGAAGGCGCCCAGCCCCAGATGGACGATCCGCGCAGGCGCCGTCGCACCGGGGTGCAGGCGGCGGCTCAGTTGGGGAAGTTCCACGGCGGCCTCGACCTCGGATTCCTGTGCGGATGTCAGTTCGGCGCTCACAGTTTGAACACCCGTCGGGGTGAGCCGTCCACGACGTCGACGATCAGTTCATGGGCGCGGTCCTCGCTGACGCGGTGCTCCGCGACCAGCCTGGCCAGGAAGGAGGCCTCGATCCGGCGGGAGGCATCGTGGCGCGCGGGGATGGAGCAGAAGGCGCGGGTGTCGTCGATGAAGCCGGACGAGCGGGAGAATCCTGCGGTTTCGGTCACGGCCGAGCGGAAGCGCAGCATGGCGTCGGGCGCGTCCAGGAACCACCATGGCGCACCGAGGTAGACCGACGGGTAGAAACCCGCGAGCGGCGCGAGTTCGCGGGAGAACACGGTCTCATCGAGGGTGAAGAGCACCAGGTGGAAGTCCTTGGCGGTGCCGAAGTCCTGCAGCAGCGGACGGATCGCCTCGGTGTAGTTGACGGCGAACGGGATGTCGTGGCCGGTGTCGGCGCCGAAGGCGTTGAAGGTGGGTTCGTGGTGGTTGCGGTAGGACCCCGGGTGGATGGTCATGACCAGGCCGTCCTCCACGGACATCCGTGCCATCTGGTACATCATGTGGGCCTCGAAGTCGTCGCGGTCGGCCGCCGTGGCCTGGCCCGAGCGGGCGCGGTCGAACAGCCTGGCCGCGTCGCCGGCGTCGAGCTTGAGCGTTGCCGGGGTCCGGACGCCGTGGTCGGCCGAGACTGCGCCGTGGTCCACGAAGTAGCGGCGCCGGTTTTCCAGGGCGGTGAGGTAGCCGGCATAGCCGGTGGCACCGTCGCCCGCTGCCGCAATAAGCCGGTCAACATTCGCACTCCACGTGGGGTGCGCGATGTTGAGGTAGGCATCGGGGCGGAAGGTGGGCAGGACGCGGCCGTGGAAGGTGGGGTCCTCGGCGATCGCCGCGTGGCTGGCGAGGCTGTCCAGGGGGTCGTCGGTGGTGGCCAGCACCTCGATGTTGAAGTCCTTGAAGAGCTGGCGGGGACGGAAGCCGGGCTCCAGCAGCTTGGCGGAGATCGCGTCGTAGCTGGCGTCGGCGGTTTCGGCGCTGATCTCCTGCCGGAGGCCGAAGACGCTGCTGAACTGGGTGCGGAGCCAGTAGCCGGAGGCCGTGCCTTCGAAGAGCGGCCAGGCCTTGCAGAACTCGCGCCAGACCGTGCGGGAGTCCGGTTCCGCCGCGGCCGAGCCCCGGAGCCGGTCCAGCGGGACGCCGCTGGCGTGGATCAGCCGGGTGACGTAGTGGTCCGGGCTGACCAGCAGCGCTGCCGGGTCCGGGAAGGGGCTGTTGTGCTCGATGACGGCGGCGTCAACGTGCCCGTGCGGGGAAATGATGGGGAGGTCCTGGACGCGCTGGAGAAGGTCGCGCGCAATGCTGCGCGTTCCGGGATCCGCGGGCAGAAGCCGGTCTGGGTTGGCGGCAATCGACTGTGACATAGATCAATGGTCCGGCTTGCCTCCGGCATTTGTCAACCGGTTGCCAATAATTGCCATCAAGTTGCGGATGGCCTCACAGGTGTGGCTGGCCCGCGGGCAGCAGCCGCCCGCTCGAGCCGCGCAGCACCAGCTCCGTCTCGACGCGCAGCGTGGCGGCCGGTTCCCCCGCACCATGCAGCAGATCAAGGAGCAGCGTCGCGGCGCCGGAGCCGCACTCCCCCAACGGCGAGCGCACGGTGGTGAGCGGTGGCGTGGTGAAATCCGCGCCGAAGATGTCGTCGAAACCCACGATGCTGATCTGGTCCGGGACCACCATGCCGGCGGCCTGGAGTTCCTGCATGAGCCCGATGGCCAGGAGGTCGTTGTAGGTCAGCACCGCCGTGGCGCCGCTTGCCCGGACGTCGCGCGCCACCTGGCGGCCGCCGTCGACCGTGGGTTTGGTGGATTCCAGCCGCACGGCTTCGAGCCGGGACCACTCGCAGGCCGCCTGCACGCCTTCCCAGCGGCGCGCGGACATCCAGGACTGCGGCGGCCCGGCAACAAAGGCAACCTTGTGGTGCCCGTTGGCGGCCAGGCTGCGGACTGCCTCGCTGATGCCCTTGTTGACGTCGGGAACCACGCACGGCACGCCGTCGACCTCGCGGTTGATGACCACCACCGGCTTGTCCCGGGCGATGGCGCGGATGTCGTCGTCGTCCATGCGGGGGCTGGCCAGGATGAGGCCGTCCACGGTGGCCATCATCCGGCGTGCTGCCGTCAGTTCGGTGACGCCGGACTCGGCCGACTCGGCCAGCACCAGGGTGTAGTCCCGCAGCGTGGCGGTCGTTTCCGCCCCGCGGATGATGTCGAAAAACGTGGGGTTGGTGATGTCCGCGACGATCAGGCCGAAGGTGTTGGTGCGGCCGGTGGGCAGCGCGCGGGCGAACGGATTGACCTGGTAGTTCAGCTCGGCGGCCGCGTCCTCGATGAGTTTCTGCGTCTTGGCGCTGACCCGGCCGGGCTTGCTCAGCGCCCGTGAGACGGTCGAAGGATTGACGCCGGCAACCTTGGCAATGTCGTAGATGGTGGCGTGGGACTTTCCGGACCGGGAGTGCTTCTTGGCCGGGTCTGTTGTTGCGGCAGCGTCCGGCGTCTTGGGTTCAGTCACCGCCCCATCCTAACGAGGAAACAACCCAACCAGCCCCCAGCAGGGGCCGTTTTGAGTGCTCAAAACGGCCCCTGCTGCGGCTGGGCGGGGCGGGCTAGGAGCGCTCGGCGAACTTGCCCTCGTCCGCGATGCGCTTGTTCAGCTCGGCGAGGAACTCGTCCTCGTCGAAGTCCAGCGCCACTTCCGTGCCGGTCCAGCTCGAGAGGTGGATGGCGTTGGCCAGCCGGACACCCTTGATGCCGTCCGATCCCGGGGCCAGCAGCGGCGTGCCGTCCAGGATGTTGGCGGCGAAGTTCGCCAGGACGCCGGAGTGCTGCGCGCCCCAGGCGGACTCGAACTCGATGACCTCGGTGGTGTAGTACTCGCCGGGATTCAGCTCGCCCATGAAGAGTTTGCGGACATCGTCCATGCCCATGCCGTCGCTGAGTTCACGCTCGGGCTTCTTCAGGCGGGTCACGGTGGCGGTTTTGCTGTTCTCCACCACGATCTTGCCCTGGTCGCCCAGGATCTCGAAGCGGTCGGTTCCCACGAGGTCGTGCGTCGCGGTGACGAAGACGCCCGTGGCGCCGTTGCCGTAGTCCACCACGGCAGTGACTTCGTCCTCCACGGCGATGTCGCGGCGGAAGCCGTAGGCCACCTTGGCGTAGACGGACTTCGGCACGCCGCAGATCCACTGCCACAGGTCCAGCTGGTGCGGGGCCTGGTTGACCAGAACGCCGCCGCCCTCGCCGCCCCACGTGGCGCGCCATTCGCTGGAATTGTAATAGCCCTGCGGTCGCCACCAGTTGGTGATGATCCAGTTGGTGCGGCGGATGCCGCCGATCTCGCCGCCGTCGACGATCTCTTTCAGCTTCTGGTACAGCGGGTTGTTGCGCTGGTTGAACATGATGGCGAAGGACAGTTCGGGCTTGCCCGCGGCAAATTCGTTGAGCTCCCTGACCTGCTTGGTGTAGACGCCGGCCGGCTTCTCCACGAGGGCGTGGATGTTGCGCTTGAGGGTCTCGATCCCCATTTCCGGGTGCAGGAAGTGCGGCACGCACGTCACGACCGCATCGACGTCGCCGCTTTCCAGCATCGTGATGTAGTCGTCGTAGAAGGGCGCGTCGGGGTATCTGGCGGTCGCCAGTTCCTTTTTCGCGGGGTCGGTGTCGCAGATGGCGCCGATCACCATGTTCGGGACCAGGCCGTCGGTGATGAACTGGGCGTAGGCGCCGCCCTGCTGGCCCAGGCCGATGATGCCCAGGCGTACTTGCTTGCTCATGTGGTGGTTCTCCGTAGTCAGTGGGGGTGGGTTAGAAAAGGTCGGCGTGGCCGAGCGCCACCAGGTTGTCGTGGGAGGTCTGCAGCGCGTCCCAGACGGTGCGCCCGTAGAGTTCGTCCTGCTCCACGAGCAGGTACCGGGCGCCGGCGGCCTGGGCGGCCGGAACAATGGATGCGAAGTCCAGGTTGCCTTCGCCCACTTCAGCGAACTGGACCACATTCTTGAACTCGGTCATGAAGCCCATGATGTCCCCGGAATCCAGGAGCCCGAACGAGGACTCCGGCAGTTCTCCGATCCGGTAGTCCTTCAGGTGGACCATGGCCGTGCGGCCGGCGTACTTCTGCAGCGTCCGGACCGGGTCCAGGCCGCCGCGCTGCACCCAGTGCACATCGATTTCCATGCCCATGGCCGGGGAGTTCTCGGCAATGATGTCCAGCATGAATTTGCCGTCGAACTTCGCGAACTCGATGTGGTGGTTGTGGTAATACAGGCTCAGGCCCTGTTCCTGCAGGCGCTCCGCGTACTCGTTGGCCTGCTTGGCGAAATCAACGACTGCCGCGATTGACTTCATGGCCGGGAACGGCAGCATGCCGATCCGCAGGAGGCTGGAGTCCAGGCGTTTGGCGTCCGCCACGATCTTGTCGAAGTGCTCCGCCAGGGAGTCCCCGGGACGGCCTTTGGGGGTCTCCATCGCGACTGACAGTGCCGCGATGTCCATGCCCAGTTCGCTCCGGGCGCGGCCCAGCTCGGCGACGTTCTCCGGGGTCATCGGGATCTGGGAGATCTCGACGGCGTTGTATCCGATCGCGCTCACCTTGCGGAGCGTCTTGAACGCCCCCACTTCGGCGAAGCTGTCTTTCAGCATCATCGCTTGTACGCCAATTTTGGCCACTGTATTCCTCCGTGGTGTTACGGACCCGCAAGGGCCCTCGTTGCCGGTTAGGTGCTGCCGCCAGGGCGCCGGCCGTTCTGTCTGACGGCGCGGGTGGCCTCAGGCGAGGGCGCCCGCTTGTTCGTGCTGCATGCGCTGCGTCTCGAGCAGGCGGTGCCGGTCCGCGCGGCGCTGTTCCTGCCGGTCCGGGTCCGGGACCGGGGAGGCGAGCAGCAGCCGCTGGGTGTAGGGGTGGTCGGGGTCGGTGGTGACGACGCCGGCCGGGCCTTGTTCGACGATCTCCCCGTGGTACATCACGGCGACGCGGTGGCTGATGTGCCGGACGACGTCGAGGTCGTGGGAGACGAAGAGGTAGGACACACCGGTGTCCTTCTGGATCTGCAGGAACAGGTCCAGCACCCGGGCCTGGGTGGAGAGGTCCAGGGCACTGACCGGCTCATCGCAGACGATCAGCTTGGGCGAGAGGGCCAGGGCGCGGGCGATCGCCACGCGCTGGCGCTGTCCGCCGCTGAATTCGCGCGGCAGCCGGTTGATGGCGTCGGCGGGCAGACCCACCTGGTCCAGCAGTTCCCTCACACGCTTTTTGGCCGCCGCGGCGTCCATGCCCTGCACGCCCAGTGGTTCGGCGAGGATGTCGCCGATCTCCAGGGCGGGGTTCAGCGAGGTGTAGGGATCCTGGAACACCACCTGCAGGTCACGGCTCAGGACCCGCCGGTCCTTGCGGGTGGCGCGGCTGATGTCCTTGCCGTCGAAGCTGATCTTCCCGCCGGTCACCGGGGCCAGCCCCAGGATGGCGCGGCCCAGGGTGGTCTTGCCGGAACCGGACTCCCCCACCAGGCCGAGGGTTTCGCCGCGGCCGATGGTGATGTTGATGTCCGTCAGGGCGCGGAAGGGCTTGGCCCGGAACTTCTTGCTGGGGTACTCGACGATCAGTTGGTCTACCGCGAGCAGCGGAGCGCTGTCGGTGGGGCTCATGCGACTGGCTCCTTCTGGCCGGTGGAAACGAGCATGGACATGGGTTCCTTGCCCTCAAGCATCGATGCCAGGAGCGTTTGCGTGTAAGGCTCCTGCGGATTGCGCAGGATGTCGCGGACGGATCCTTCCTCCACGAGCCGGCCGTTCTGCATGACGGCCACACGGTCGCAGAGGTCCGCCACCACACCGAAGTTGTGGGTCACCAGGATGACGCCGATGTTCAGGCGTTGCTGGAGCTCGCGCAGCAGGTCCAGCACGTCCGCCTGCACCGTGACATCCAGGGCCGTGGTGGGCTCATCGGCAATAACCAGGTCCGGTTCGCAGCTGATGGCGCCGGCGATCAGGACGCGCTGGGCCATGCCGCCGGAGACTTCGTGCGGGTAGGCGTTGAAGGTCCGTTCCGGGTTGGCGATTCCGACGTCGGTGAGCAGCTTCAGGGCCCGCCTCCTGGCCTCGGCCTTGGAGATGCCGAGGACGCGGACCATGGGCGTCACGAGCTGGTAGCCGATGGTGAAGGCCGGGTCCAGGTTGCTCATGGGCTCCTGCGGGATGTAGGAAATCCGCCTGCCGCGCAGTTTGGACAGGCGCTCCTGGCTGACGCGTTCCTCGCCCGGGGCAACGGTGTAGTTGCCATCGAACTGGATGGAGCCGGCCACGATGCGGGCATTGTCCGGCAGCAGCCCCAGGATGGAGAAGGCGGTCTGGGACTTGCCCGAACCGGATTCGCCCACGATGCCCAGGATCTCGCCGCGGTCCACGTGGAAGGAGACGTCGTCGACGACCTTCTTGATGGAGCCGTCTGCCTGCGGATAGCCGACGCCGAGATTGGTCACCTTGACCAGGTGGTGTTCGGTTCCGGGGTCGACGGCGGCCACTGACTTCCGCGACGGGCGCGCGGCGGCGGGCGCCGCCGTCGTGCGTTTGCTGATGCCGTTTCCCCTTGGCTTCTTGCGATGCGTGATCTTTTCGCCGTCTTCAAGGGCATCGCGGATGGCGTTGCCCAGCAGGACCAGGCCGCCGATGGTCAGCGCCATGGCCAGTGCCGGCCAGAAGAGCAGCGTGGGAGTGAGGTAGACGTTCTTGAAGCCCTCCGAGAGCATCACGCCCCAGGTGGCCTTGGTGGGGTCGCCCAGGCCGAGGAATTCCAGACCGGACTGAATGGCGATGGCCACGCCGGCGATCGCCGCGGTCTGGATGATGATGGGGGCGCGGACCACGGAGAAGATGTGGCGGGCGATGATGCTGAGGTCGGACAGCCCGGAGACCCGTGCGGCGTCGACATAGAGCTCGTTGCGCACCGACTGGACGGCCGTGCGGGTCAGCCGGAAGTAGGACGGGCTGATCAGGATGCCGAAGGCGATCATGGACATCCAGACCGAAGGGCCGAAGGCCGCCCGGATGGTCAGCAGCACGATCAGCCCGGGGAGGCTCATGAGGATGCCGACCACCCAGTTGGAGACTGCCTCGAATTTGCCGGCGTAGTACCCGGCGACCAGGCCGGACGGCAGGCCGATGGCAATGGCCACGCCCGCGCAGAGCAGGGCGGAAAGCAGCGTCAGCTGCGCGCCGTACAGGAGCCGGCTCCAGACATCGCGCCCGGCGCTGTCCGTTCCGAGGATGTTTACGGAGTCCGGGGCGGCGAGGGTCTTGGCGATGTTGGCGTAGTTCTGCTCGAAGGGCGCCAGGACCGGGGCGAGTACCGCCAGGAGCGAGATCGCCAGCAGGATGGTCATGGCAACGATGCCCAGCGGGTTCCTGAACAGGCGCCGGATGACGGTGGACCGGACCACGGTGCCGCTCTGGCCGGGGTGAATCGGAATGGCGGCGGATGCCGCGGTTGCGGCGGCTTCTTCGGAAGAATTGTTCATGACACACGTACTTTCGGGTTGAGCCAGCCATTGAGGATGTCCACCAGCAGGTTCACCACAATGACGACGACCACCGTGTACATCACGACGCCCATCACCACCGGAAGATCCGACTGGCCGGTGGCGGCGACCGCCATCGGACCCATGCCGGGAAGGGCGAAGATCTGCTCGATGATCACCACGCCGCCCAGCATGCCGATCAGCTGCAGGCTCAGCACCGTCAGGCCGGCCGGCGCGGCGCTGCGCAGGACGTGCTTGAACAGGATTTCCCGCTCGCCGATCCCGCGGCTGCGCAGGGTGCGGACATAGTCCCGCTCGAGTTGTTTGATGACGGCGCTGCGGATCTGCTGCGCGCCCCCGGTGACGCCGTTGATCAGCAGGGCTATCACCGGAAGCGACATGGAATAGACCCACGCGTCGGCCCCGGAATCCGGGGAAATGGTGCTGGTGGCCGGGAACAGGCCCAGCTGGATGGCCAGGATGGTGACCAGGATGACGCCGATCACGAACCCCGGAACGGAGTCGCCGATGATGGCGCCAACCTGGACCACCCTGTCCACCCAGCCGCGCTTGACCGCGGCGAAGACACCGATGAGTGCGGCACAAATTGCGATCAGGATCATTGCGGCGAAAACCATGGTCATGGTCACCGGAATCCGGGTGGCCAGGGAGTTGGCCACCGGTTCCGAGGAGAACCAGGAGGCGCCCAGGTTTCCGCTGAGGGCATCGGCCACCCAGGCAAAGTAGCGGGTCAGCAGGGGCTGGTCCAGCCCCAGCTCGTGTTCTTTCATCGCCACCTGCTCAGCGGTGGCCTGATCGCCCAGGATGTTCCTGGCGATGCTCCCGCTGGACATATAGAGCAGGAAGAAGGTGAGCGCCGAGACAACAAGCAGCACCACCAGCCCGCTGCCCAGTCGTTTCGCAATGAACCTGATCATGGTGTCCTACTTGGCGGGTGAGTAGTTGTAAATGGACGGAACGGCCTGCTGGATCTGGGGTGTGACGTCGACCTTGGCGTTGTGGTAGTACATCTGGTTGACGCGGAACAGCGGCGCGAACCAGGCCTGCTCCACCACGTACTTGTTCACTTCCTGGGCCAGCTTGCCCGCGTCAGCCCCGCCGTTGCGCACGGCGTCAATCTTGGCGTCGAGCTCCGGCGACGCGTTCTTGAACGGGTTGTAGAGCGCCTTGGTGGAGATGATCTGGTTGATGGCAACTGTCGGCTGGCCTTGGAAGAGGGAGAAGTACATGGTGGTGTACTTCTGTCCAGCCACATCGGAGGTGAAGGTGTTGGTGAGCGCGGCGCCAATCTTCAGGGTGATACCGACGTCTGCCAGCTGCTGCTGGACCACGGAAATCTGAGTCTGGAAGTCGGGGATGCTGGGGACTTCCAGGGTCACGCCGTTTTCATAGCCGGCTTCCTTGAGGAGCTGCTTGGCCTTGGCCGGATCGTAGCTGTAGTAGTTCTCCAGTTCTTCGGTCCAGGCGCCGCTGGCCTTGCCGAACGGCTGGGACGTCGGGGTGCCCTGGCCCAACAGGACCTGGTCGAGGATGGTCTTGCGGTCAAAGGCGTAGTTGATGGCCTGGCGGACCTTGACGTTCTGCAGTGCGGGGTTCTTGGCACCGTCACGGTCCAGGAGGAGCAGCCCCTGCCAGTCCACCTCGTTGGCGGCCAGCTTCATCTTGGCGCCTTCGGCCTGCTTGCCGTTCTTGGGGTCCAGGAGTGTGGCGTCCACCTGGCCGGAGACCAGGGCGTTGGTGCGGGCGGTGGGGTCGGTCAGGATCTTGAAGGTCAGCTTGGAGTACTTCTGCAGATCCTTGTTCCAGTAGTCCTTCCGGGCGGTGAACACGGTCTGGGAGTCCTTGACCGACGCGGCCTTGTCCATCACGTAGGGCCCGGAGCCCACCGGCTCGGTCTTGATGCCCTCGGTGCCGAGCGCCTTGGGGCTGCCCATCAGGCCGGCCGCCTGGCTGAGGAAGTACTCGAGGGCCGGGTCCGGGGTGCTGAGGTTGATGTCGATGGTATCGGCGTCCACAACGGCCACGTCCTTGACGGCATTGAGCTGGGCCATCTGCGGACCATTGGCCGTCTTGAAGTGGTCCATGTTGGCCTTGGCAGCCTCGGCGTCGAACTTTGCTCCGTCGCTGAAGGTGACGTCCGAGCGCAGGTCCACCGTCAGTTTGGTGTTTGCTGCGTTGTACTTCCAGGCCGTCGCCAGCATGGGGCTGAGCTTTCCGTCCGGCTCGCGCAGGATCAGGGTGTCGTAGACGGCCTGGTACGGCTGGAGGATATGGCCCACATGGGCCTGGGCCGGATCCCAGGACCGGACATCCTGGATGGTGCCGAGCGTGAGGGACGTGGCTGTGGTGCCTGCGCCGCCTGCTGCGGCGCCGCCGCCACAGGCGGTGAGCGCGAGGGATGCGCTGAGGATGAGGGCAGCAGCTGCTGCCTTGGGACCGAACTTCATTGTTGGCTCCTTTGGATCGCTTCTCGAGGTCCGCTGCACGGACGTTGATGGCGGCAATGTGGCTTGGGCCACACCGCTGCTTGTGGGTTCAGCGTACGTTGGGTTGCCACATCTGGCAACCGGTTGTCATTATTTTTTGAATTATTGCGAATCCGGGCGTGGCCAAGCACTACGACGGCACCGGACGGAGACGCAGCGCGGCGCGCCTGAGGGGCGCACGTACTGGGCAAGCACGACGTTCGCAGCGGAGTGCACAAGCAGCGCAACGGAAGTCCGCGCATGGCCGCGCACGGTCGCGGCGGCGGCTTCGGTCAGGACACTTTTTCCTCAGAGCCGGGGTAGGACTGGCGGTAGAGGTCCTTCACGATCCGCAGCGACTTAGCCCCTTCGGCGGCGTCAATCCAGAACGGGCCCGGTTGCGCCAGCCCGGCATAGAAATCTGCGATCAGCAGGGCATGCGAAACGCCCCAGTAGGACCGGCCGCCCGATCCCTTGGCGCGTTCACGCAACACCTCGCTGCGCCCGTCGTCGTAAGTGACTGTCAGGTCCCGGCGCAGGCTCAATGTTGCCCGCTCGGTGCTGATGTCCAGCGTGACCGGTGCGTTGACGGCGTTGGCCAGGGTGGCGTAGAAGACGGAGCGGGCCCCGCTGCTGTGCAGTGCGGCGAACTCCGCCGTGTCCTCCACCTCGATGGTTTCTGCCAGCACATGGGTCGAGGCGCTGCCGGCGAGCGCGACGACGTCGCCCACCAGCCATTGCAGCAGGTCAACGGTGTGGATGGCCTGGTTCATCATCAGCCCGCCGCCGCCCTCGGCCCAGCTTCCGCGCCAGGGCCGGCTGAGGTAGTAATCGGCATTGCGGTGCCACATGACCGTGGCCGAGGCCCCCCGCACCTGGCCCAGCTCGCCGGAGTCCAGCAGCCGGCGCATTTCCTGCACCGGGGCGTTGTAGCGGTTCTGGAAACACAGGGCAATTTTCGCCGTGCTGTCGGCAGCCGCGGCCAGCAGCCTTTCGCCCTCGGCCAGGGTGTGCGCCAGGGGCTTTTCCAGCACCACGTGGACCCCGCGGCGCAGGCATTCGATCGCGATCGCCGCGTGTTCGTGATGCGGGGTGGTGATGTGCACGACGTCGGGAGCTGCCACCTCCAGCATGTCGCGGTAGTCCGCGAAGCCGGGGACGCCGTGGGCCTCCTGCGCCGCCGCCCGGCGTGCCGGATCCGGGTCACAGACGGCCACCAATTCGGCGTCGTCCATCCCTGCAAGTGCTTCAAAGTGAACGACCGACACGTCGCCGCAGCCGATGATTGCCGCCTTTGGCATCCGGAGTTCCCTCTTTCCCTAGTGGTGGTGCATGCCTGCTAAAGAAGGCCGATTACACGAGTTCGATCTGGTTTTTCGCGGCCAGCGCGGCAAAGGCGCGGGCCGCGGTGCCGAAGGCCGCCGGGCCCGAGAAGCCGCCGAGTTCGTGGGCGCTGGCCAGGTGGGGTTCCAGCGAGGCGAAGCCGGCGTAACCATCCGCCTTGAGGGCGGCGATGGTGGCGTCGAGCTCGCCGTCGCCCTCACCGGAGGGGACCACTTCCCCGGTGGTGGCGAGCGCGTCCTTGACCTGGAAGTACTCGAGGTAGGGGCGCAACATGGCGTAGCCCTCGGTGTAGGGCTTGACGCCCACCTGGACGAAGTTGGCGTTGTCCCACGCGATGCGGAGCGCGGGCGAGTTCACGGATTCCATGATGTCCAGCACGCGCTGCGGGGTATCGCCATAGATGCCCTTTTCGTTTTCGTGCAGGAGCACGACGCCGGATTCCGCGGCGAGCGCCGCCAGCGCGCCCATACGGGCCAGGACGTCCTCGCGGATGTCTTCCGCGCTGCGCCCTTCGGCCCGGAAGAAGGAGAAAATGCGGACGTATTGTGTATCCAGCCCCCTGGCCACTGAGATGATCTGCCGGAGCCGTGCCAGCTCGTGCTCCACCGGCAGGCTCACGTCCACCTTCCCGATGGGGCTGGCCACGGCCGAGACCTTGAGGCCCTTTTCATCCAGGATTTCCTTGAGCCGGGCAACCTGCGCGGGCTGCATCTCGGAGACGTTGGTGCCCCAGGCGCTGCGGACCTCGATGTGGCTTGCGCCCAGCGCCAGGAGCACGGCGGCCTGAACTGCCGGGTCCGGATCTATTTCGTCGCCGAAGCCTGACAGCGACCAGACTGCGGGTGGTGTTTTGCTCACGCGGATCTCCTGGGTTTCGCGGCCGCCGCGGGCAGCTTCCGGCTCCGGCGCGGTGACGCAGTTCACAAACGATGTGGGCCCCAGTCTAGCCATCACCGCACTCAAATGACAACCGGTTGCCAAATTCTGACAATCTGTGGCATGCTTTGCTGACCGGCCCTGTGGCGGCAATCACAGCCCGGCCACCACGTTCAGAGAGGAGCGCCGTGGCGACGACGCAACCAGCAGCAGTGGACCGCCCGGCCACCATCCATGACATCGCCGCGCTCTGTGGCGTGGCGGCCTCCACGGTTTCCCGTGCCCTCTCCACGCCGGACCGGGTCAACATCAGGACACGGCAGCGGATCGAGGCGGCCGCGGCCCGGCTGCACTACACACCCAACAGCCAGGCGAAGGCGCTGAGTTCCGGGCGCACGGGCGCGGTGGGAGTCCTGGTTCCGGATATCACCAACCCGTTCTACTTCGACCTCATCAGGGGAACTCAGCTCCAGCTCAAGGCGGCCGGGTACACCCAGTTGCTGGTGGACACGGAAGAATCCGACGAGGTGGAGGCCAGCACCGTGGAGCAGCTGCGCAAGAGCGCCGACGGCATCATCGTTGCCGCATCCCGGCTCAGCGACGAAGCTCTGCTGAACGCGGCGGCGAAGATGCCCATGGTCGCGATCAACCGTGACGTGCCCGGCGTTCCCGCGGTCCTGATCGACACCCCATCCGGCACCAGCCAGGCGCTGGACCACCTGATCTCGCTGGGGCACACCCGGGTGGCCTATGTGGCCGGCCCGACGACGTCGCAGTCCAGCGAACGGCGGTGGACCGCGCTGTCCGTGGCAGCCGAGGAACGCGGCGTGGAGGTGCGCCGGCTCGGTCCGTTCGCCCCCAAGACACAGTCCGGCGCGGCAGCCGCGGACGCCGCCGTCCACAGCGGGGTCACCGCCTGCCTCGCGTTCAACGACCTCATCGCCATCGGCATGCTCCAGCGCCTTCGCGAACGCGGCATCCGCGTCCCGCAGGACATGAGCATTGTGGGCTGCGACGACATCTTTGGCGCCGACTTCTGCAATCCGCCGCTGTCCACCATGGCCTCCCCGATCGAGCAGGCCGGCCGCGTGGCGGTGTCCATGCTGCTGGCCCAGCTGAACCCGCTCGCCGGCGGTGGCACCCGAAGCCGGTCCGTGATGCCCACCCATCTCACGGTCCGCGGCTCCACCGGTCCGGTGCGGCAGGCTCAATAGGCCCGGCGTCCG
Source organism: Arthrobacter sp. 10N44_2 (assembly GCF_056394385.1). NCBI lineage: Bacteria > Bacillati > Actinomycetota > Actinomycetes > Micrococcales > Micrococcaceae > Arthrobacter > Arthrobacter sp. 10N44_2. The sequence continues at coordinate 18,601 of NZ_JBFTHT010000013.1, forward strand.
GGCCGGTGCCCAGTCAGGACCGGGCAGGCGTCGGCCGGCGGTGCGGTTTTCGCAGCGGTTCCGGACAGGGGCGCCGAATTCGGACCGGCGCACCTGGGATCTAAGTCGCAACGGTCCGAAACCGTAGCCGCCGTCCGGAACCGAAGCCATTTCGACGCCGGATCCGCCCGTCAGCCGCCGGTCCGGACGCAATAGTTGAGCGTTGTTGACACCGCTGACTAGGCTGTGAGGCATGCGTGAACTCCAGGCGAAGATCATCGAGGAAATGGGCGTGCAGCCCCGGATCGACCCTGCCGGGGAGGTGCGCAAACGCGTGACGTTCCTGAAGGAATACTTGGCGGCCACCCACACCAAGGGCTTCGTCCTGGGCATCTCGGGCGGCCTGGACTCCTCCCTGGCCGGGCGGCTGGCCCAGCTGGCGGTCGAGGAACTCGAGGCCGAGGGCACCGAGGCGAACTTCGTGGCCGTGCGGCTGCCCTACGGCGTCCAGCATGACGAGGACGACGCGCAGGCGGCCCTGGACTTCGTGCGAGCCAAGACCGAATGGACATTCAACATCTCGGCGGCAGTAGATGGCTTCGAGGACGAGTTCGAGAAGACCGTGGGCGCGGAGATCTCCGATTTCCACAAGGGCAACACCAAGGCCCGGACCCGGATGATTGCCCAGTACGCCCTGGCCGGCGAGCACAACTACCTGGTGATCGGCACGGATCACGGCGCCGAGTCCGTCACGGGGTTCTTCACCAAGTTCGGCGACGGCGGCGCGGACATCCTGCCGCTGTTCGGCCTTAACAAGCGCCAGAACCGCGCCCTGCTGGCGGAACTCGGCGCACCGGCCCGGATCTGGGAAAAGGTTCCGACGGCGGATCTGCTGGACGGCAAGCCGGGCCGCACCGACGAGGACGAACTCGGCCTGGGCTACGACCTGATCGATGACTACCTCGAGGGCCGTGACGTACCCGATGCCGCTGCCGAACGGATCGAGGCGATGTACCTGCGGACCCGCCACAAGCGCACGGTCCCGGTGACGATTTTCGACACCTGGTGGAAATAGCCTGAGCCGAGAGCCCCGGGCCGGGCTGCAGGCTCGCCCCGCGGGGGTCCAATCACGGGATCAGCACGAGTTTGCCCCGGACATGGCCTGCGCGGCTGATGACCAATGCCCGGGCCGCATCGGTGAGGGGAATCCGCTCCTGGATGCTGAAGCGGAGCTTTCCCCCGGCCGACAGCCGGGCCGCCTCCGCTACCCGTCCGTCCAGCAGCCTGACCGGTGCAATTCCGGCGGCGTTGGCCTCCTTTCCAGGCACTGTGGTCACCGCGGGGCCGTGGCCGCCGAGCAAATGGACCGTCGCCGTCGTCGTCTCCTCCCCGCCAAAGGTGTCCACGACGGCGGTGATGGTGCCCAGTGCGCGGACGCGTTCGACGAGCCCTTCGCCATAGGCCACAGGCACGGCGCCGAGGCCGCGCAAGTAGTCGTGGTTCTGCTCTGAAGCGGTGCCGATGGTACGGGCGCCGAGGTGCCGTGCTATCTGGACCGCCGCCGAGCCGACCCCGCCCGCTGCGCCCTGGATGAGGACCGTGTCCCCCATGCCAATGCCAAGCTGAACCAGCGCCGAATACGCTGTGCCGCCAGCTATCGCGACGCATGCCGCCTGCTCAAAATCGATGCCCGCGGGCTTTGGCGTCAGCTGGTCGACCGGAAAATTGGCCACGGCACGGTAGGCCCCGGAAATGCCATTCCAGATGACGTCGTCACCCACCTCATAGCCGGTCACGCCGGGGCCAACGGCGGTCACGATTCCTGCCGCCTCACAGCCGGGAACTGCAGGGAAGTCCAGGGCAAGGTACGGCTCCAGGTAGCCGGCGACGACTTTCCAGTCCACCGGGTTGACGCCGACGGCGCGGATTCCCACCTGGACCTCGTTCTCCCCCGGAACCGGCGGTTTCTCCTCGCCAACGGTGACGACGTCCGGGCTGCCATAGTGATCGAAAGAGATCTTGGTGTCTTTCATGAGGCTTTGCTCCTTCGGCTCGACGCGCTGCGGCCTGTGCTGCCAGCTTCTGGCACAAGCGGCGGCTGCGCAAGGGTCGCCCGGCAAGTTGAATTGTCCGAGGCAGCCTGAGCCGAACCGGGGCCGTGACGAGGGTCAGGCGCCTGGCGAGCGGGTCAGCAGCGTGGAGATCCGGTGCGCTTCTTCCAGGAGCAGCCGCCCCAGCTGCGGACGCCGGTCCTCCCGGAAGCGCGGTTCGATGCCGGTCAGGGACAGCGCCCAGGCGGGGCGGCCCCGCTGGTCGAAGACCGCCGCACCCATCCCCCAGCTGCCTTCCAGGACCAGGCCAGGATTGACCGAATAGCCGGCCTGCCGCGTCGCTTCCAGGTTCGCCCTGACCAGTGCTGCGGTATGCGCGGCCGCAAAGCTGCCGGCATGGGCTGCCCAGTTGGCGAGCAGTTCTTCCTGCTCTTGTGCCGGCAGGAAGGCCATGATGGCGGTGCCGGCCGAGGCGACGCCCAGCGGGAACCGCACCCCCTCGTGCAGCACGAAGGAACGGACCGGGAAGCTGCCTTCTTCCCGGAGCAGGCACACGGTCTCGTTGCCGCGGCGGATGGAGAAGAACGCGCTTTCGCCGGTCTCTTCGGCCAGGCGGCGCAGGCTCGGCCTCGCGAGATCCTCCAGGGGGAAGCGCGCCGAGGCCACGGACCCCAGCAACAGGATCTCGGGGCCCAGGACCCAGTTGCCGCTGCCCGGGTCCTGGTCCAGCAGCCCCTCGGCCGCGAGCGAGCTCAGCAGCCGGTGCACGGTGGGCCGCGTCAGGCCGGATTCGCGCACGAGCTCCACCAGGGGGCAGCCCTCCGGCTTCCGGCCGACCAGGCGCAGCAGGCCGGCTGCCCGGCTGACCACCTGGGCGCCCTGGACGGGGGTTGTATTCATTGCTTGCCTCACGTCGGCCCGGAACTGAATGATGCTGTCACCCACGTTGCTTTTACCCAATTTTGCCATCAGCTATCCACATAATGGATAGTCCCAAGGGTAGCGTCCACACTGTAAACTTCGCCAGTTAGCGGGGAAAATCCACGTTGACAGTGGTCCGTGACACACCATAGGCTCCTTCTTCAGACATGGAGTCCACAAAGTGGATTGCCGGGGTGGACAGCAAGACGAGCTCAATGAGGAGATGCAATGTCAAAGGTGAAATCCGGGGCAGCGGCCGCTTTGCAGGACGTACTGCGCGACGGCATGACGCTCGCCGTCGGCGGTTTCGGGCTCAGCGGGATCCCCGCTGACCTGATCGAGGCGGTGCGGGACTCCGGGGTGAAGGACCTGACGGTCGTCTCCAACAACATGGGCGTGGACGGCAAGGGCCTCGGGGTCCTGATCGAAGGCGGCCAGGTCCGTAAGGTCATCGCGTCCTACGTTGGGGAAAACAAGCTCTTCGCCGAGCAGTACCTCGCCGGCCAACTGGAGGTGGAGTTCACCCCGCAGGGCACCCTTGCTGAGCGGCTGCGCGCCGGCGGCGCCGGCATCCCGGCGTTCTACACGAAGACCGGCGTGGGCACCCTCGTCGCCGAAGGCAAGCCGCTGGCGGAGTTCGACGGCGAGACCTATGTCCAGGAGCGCGCCATCAAGGCCGACGTCGCCCTGGTTCACGCCCACACGGCCGACACCGACGGCAACCTGATCTACCGGTACACCGCGCAGAACTTCAATCCGGTGGTGGCTACCGCCGGAGCCGTGACGGTCGCCGAGGCCGAAGTGATCGTCGAGCCCGGCCAGCTGGACCCGAACCACATCATCACCCCCGGAGTGTTCGTCCAGCGCCTGGTCCAGGCCAGCGGCCGCGTCAAGGACATCGAACAGCGCACCGTCCGCCCGCGGCCCGCAGCGGCGGCGGCGCAGGCCGCCTCCGCCGTCACCGTCTAATCCGGCCCGAGCGCCGCCCACCCCGGGCGCGCCGGCGTTGGCGTCCCACCCTTTGCACCCTGACTTTCCAAGGAGAACCACCATGGCCTGGACCCGAGATGAAATGGCCGCAATCGCGGCCGAAGAACTGAACGACGGCGACTACGTCAACCTTGGCATCGGCATCCCCACGCTGGTGGCCAACAACCTGCCCGACGGCGTCCGCGTTGTCCTGCAGAGCGAGAACGGCCTCCTCGGCATGGGCCCGTTCCCCTTCGAGGGCGAGGAAGACGCGGACCTGATCAACGCCGGCAAGCAGACCGTCACGGTCCTGCCCGGCGGCAGCATCTTCGACTCCGCGACGTCCTTCGGCATGATCCGCGGCGGCCACGTGAAGGTCGCGATCCTCGGCGCCATGCAGGTCTCCGGGAACGGCGACCTCGCCAACTGGACCATCCCCGGCAAGATGGTCAAGGGCATGGGAGGCGCCATGGACCTCGTGGCCGGCACCCCGCGCGTCGTGGTCCTGACCGAGCACAACGCCAAGGACGGCAGCGCCAAGATCGTCAAGGAATGCACGCTGCCGCTCACCGGGCTCAGCTGCGTGGACCGCATCATCAGCGACCTCGCGGTCTTCGACCTTGTGCAGAATGAACACAAAGCAGGCGGCGGGCGGAAGCTCACGCTCACGCGCCTCGCGCCCGGCGTCACCGTGGAGGAAATCCGCGAAAAGACCGAAGCCGACTTCGATGTCGCGCTCGAATTTGAAGGAGCGACGGCATGAGCCTCAAAGACCAGTTCGGCAAGGACGTCCTGCTCACCGGCTGGGGCCACAGCCGGTTCGGCAAGCTGAGCGAAGAAACCCTGGAGTCCCTGATCGTGCAGGTCGCCACCGAGGCGATCGGCAACGCCGGGATCGAGCCCGGCCAGATCGATGAGATCTACCTCGGCCAGTTCAACTCCGGCATGATGCCGCTGGCCTTCCCGTCCTCCCTCGCACTGCAGGTCTCGGATCAACTGGCCAACGTTCCCTCCACTCGGGTGGAGAACGCCTGCGCCTCCGGCTCGGCCGCATTCCAGCAGGGCACCAAGTCCCTGCTTGCCGGCACCGCGAAGACCGTCCTGGTGATCGGCGCCGAAAAGATGACCCACGCCGGGGCCGACGTCGTGGGCGCGGCCCTGCTCGGCGCGGACTACGACATGGCCGGCAAGGCCTCCACCACCGGGTTCACCGGGCTCTTCGCGGAGGTCGCGAAGCACTACGGCAAGCGCTATGGCGACGGCAACGGAAAGCTCGGCGACGTCCTGGGCACCATCGCGGCGAAGAACCACCGCAACGGCGTCGACAACCCCTACGCCCAGCTCCGCAAGGACCTCGGCGAGGAGTTCTGCCGCACCGTCTCGGACAAGAACCCGATGGTGGCCGATCCGCTGCGCCGCACCGACTGCTCCCCCGTCTCCGACGGCGCCGCCGCCGTCGTCCTCAGCGTTGCCCCTGCCGGCGGGGCAACCGCCCCGGTGCGGCTCGCCGGCTTCGGCCAGGCGAATGATTTCTTCCCCGCCGAGCGCCGGGACCCGACCGAATTCGCCGCCACACGCGCCTCCTGGCAGCGGGCCCTGGGGATGGCCGGCGTCGGGCTGGAGGAGCTCGACTTCGCGGAAGTCCACGACTGCTTCACCATTGCCGAACTGCTCATGTACGAGGCCATGGGGCTGACCGAACGCGGCCAGGGCGCCCGGGCGCTGGAAGAAGGCTGGGTCTTCAAGGACGGCAAGCTGCCGGTCAACGTATCGGGCGGGCTCAAGGCCAAGGGCCACCCCGTCGGCGCCACCGGCGTCTCCCAGCACGTCATCGCCGCCATGCAGCTCACCGGGACCGCCGGCGACATGCAGCTGGCCAACCCGCGCCGGGCCGCGGTGCAGAACATGGGCGGCGTGGGCATCGCCAACTACGTCAGCGTGCTCGAAGCCCTCTAAAGCAACGCGGGGTCAGATACAGCCCATGCCGGGCGGCTTGATGGGCCGTATCTGACCCCGCGTTGCTTGTCCTCGCCTGCGTGGCCGGCATGCCACGGGACTAAACTCGTTCCCAGCCCATCCACCACAATGCGAGGAGCACCCATGCGCGCCACCATCATCCACGGTCCCGGCGACATCCGAGTCGAAGACCGCGACTACCCCACCCTCCAGCTGCCCACCGACGTCATCGTGAAGGTCACCGCCTCCTGCGTCTGCGGCTCGGACCTCTGGCCGTACCGCGGGGTCAAGCCCACCCACAAGCCGTCCGCGATCGGGCACGAGTTCATCGGGACGGTCGAAAGCATCGGCGACGACATCAAAGACCTCGCCGTGGGCGACTACGTGATCGCCCCGTTCGTGGTCAGCTGCGGCGCGTGCCCGCAGTGCCTCGACGGCGTCACGGTGGCCTGCGACCACCTCGCCGGCTGGGGCGGCAAGGATGACACCGGCCACGGGATCGACGGCGGCCAGGGCCAGGCCGTGCGCGTACCGCTCGCCGAGTCCACGCTGGTCAAGGTCCCGGGCGTCACCGACCCGGACGACGCCCTCCGCGCCAGCCTGCTCACGCTCTCCGACGTCATGGCCACCGGCCACCACGCAGCCCTCGCGGCCAAGGCCGGTCCCGGCCGGACGGTCGTGGTGGTCGGCGACGGCGCCGTCGGGCTCTGCGGCGTCCTGGCCGCCAAGCGCCTCGGCGCGGAGCGGATCATCGCCATGTCACGGCACGCCGACCGCCAGGCGATCGCCCGCGAATTCGGGGCCACGGACATCGTCGCCGAACGCGGGGACGAGGGCGTCGCCAAGGTCCGCGAACTGCTCGGCGGCGTCCTGGCCGACTCCGTGCTGGAGTGCGTGGGGACCAAGGAATCCATGGAACAGGCCCTGCACAGCGTCCGCCCGGGCGGCGCCCTCGGCTTTGTCGGCGTCCCCACCGGCGGCGCCGAAGCCCCGCTGCGCTTCCTGTTCGACACCAACATCTCGATCGGCGGCGGCATGGCCCCGGCCCGGACGTACATCCCGGAACTGCTGGCGGACGTGCTGAACGGCACCATCAATCCGGGCCGCGTGTTCGACTCGGTCATGCCGCTGGAGGAGGCACCCGAGGCCTACCGCGCGATGGACGAACGGCGCGCCATCAAGGTCCTCCTGACCCCCTAGCCGGGATCTCGACGGCGGCCGCGCTTGCACCCGCGCGGTCGCCCGCGCCGGCCTAGCTGTACTGCTAGCTCCCGCCCTTGCACGGGCAAGGACGAGGGTCTAGCGTGAAGCGCATCAGCATCCGCCGCCGTCAAGGGAGCCGTCATGGCCAGGTTCGTGCAGATCATCGAATTTCAGACCTCCCGCATTGAGGAGATCGAGCAACTCGGCCGGCCCTCCAGGACGGAGGGAACCACTGCCCCGACCTTCCGCCGCATCATGGCCACCGCAGACCGCGACCGCCCCGGAACGTACCTCACGATCGTGGAATTCGACTCCTACGAGTCGGCCATGGAGAACTCCAACCGGCCCGAGACCTCCGAATTCGCCGCGCAGATGGCCGCCCTGTGCGACGGCCCTCCGGTCTTCCGCAACCTGGATCTTATGTGGGAAGACACCGGCGAGGCCGACGCCGGCCAGTAGGCCGGCAGGCTCGCTTGGCGGAGGTGCCGCCGCGCCGCCGGACTCAGGACCCGGAGGCCGCCCGCGGCTTGAATACGTGGCGTGACCACGTGGATTGAAGACGCGGACAGGACGTGGGAGCAGGGAAATGGGTTCTGCAGATGGCAGGGCGCCGGAAAGTCTCGTCATGGATCTCAGCGCACTGGGCTCCGCTCCCCTGCCGCTCGTGGGCGGAAAGGCCCTGAACCTCGGCAAACTCACGGCCGCCGGATTCCGTATACCCCGCGGATTCTGCCTCACCACGGTTGCCTACCGAAAGGCGGCCCCGGCCGAACTGGACGCGCTCGCGGCCCGGCTGGACGCCGCGCGGCCCGGCCCTTCGATCAACGGCGAAACAGACAACGGCGAACCAGGCGACGGCGAACCAGGCGACGGCGGCTCCCGCCCCGGCCAGCCAGGCCGCCCCGGGTTGGCCCGGCCCGGACCGGACCTGGGCGAACTGGCCCGGCAGGCGCGGGAAATGATCGTGACCGCGCCGATTCCCGCCGACGTCGATGCCGCCCTTCGCGGCGCGTATGCCGCGCTCGGCAGCCGGGCCACAGTGGCGGTCAGGTCCTCCGCCACCGCCGAGGACCTGCCCTTCGCCAGCTTCGCCGGCCAGCAGGATTCCTTCCTGAACATCTCCGGAGCCGACGCCGTGGTCGAGTCGGTCCGGCGCTGCTGGGCCTCACTCTGGACCGAACGGGCCGTGGCCTACCGCGCCGCCAACGGGATCAGCCACCGTGAGGTGGGGCTCGCCGTCGTCGTCCAGGACCTCATCACCGCCACCAGCGCCGGCGTGCTCTTCACCGCCAATCCCGTGACGGGCACCCGGACTGAAACGGTCATCGATGCGAGCGCGGGGCCCGGCCAGGCGGTGGTCTCCGGCAGCGTGAACCCGGACCATTTCGTCGTGGATACGGCCACGGGACGCATCCTCCTCCGTTCACCGAAGGGGACGGCAGTCCGGCGGCGGCCGAGCCTGGACGACGCCCGGATCAGCGAACTCACGGCCCTCGGCGATACCGTCCAGCGGCTGTTCGGTACACCCCAGGATGTGGAATGGGTGATCGACGCAGCGGGCAGGATCTGGGTGACCCAGTCGCGGCCCATCACCACGTTGTATCCGCTGCCGGAGCCTGCGGCCGCCGAACCGCTCGGCGCGGAGGCAGGGGCCGACGCCGACCCCCGCGTCTACCTGTGCGGCACCTTGCTCCAGGGCCTGACCAGGCCCCTGACCCCCATGGGGCTCTCCGTGCTGGGCTCAATGCGGAACCGCAACGGGCCGTGGCGGTACGTCAACCCGGGATTGCGGATGTATGTCGACGTGACGCCCATGGTGCGCAACAGGTACGGCCGCCGCTACCTGCTGCGGATGCTGCCGCTGGCGGACGGCAGGTCCGGCGCGGTTTTTCCGGCACTCCTGGATGACCCGCGGTTCGGCGTGCGCAAACGGCCGTCCCGGCGGGCACGGCACGGTGCAGCGGGCAGGCTGGCCCCCCGACAGGCGGGGACTGGCAGCGGCGCAGCGGGCAATAGCGCAGGGCGCGATCCCGGAACCATGGCCGGCCTGGGCCTGACGGTCCGGCTGCTTCCGTCCCTGGCGCGGGCCGCGGTGCGGCCGTCCGCCGAACTGCGCCGCGCCTTCGATTACGGAAATCGCCTTCAATCCGAGCTTGTCCTGCCGGAGCCGGCCACCACTTTTGGCCGGCTCGATCACGCCCAGCGCATCCTGGAGAACACCGTGGACGGGCTGATCTTGGCGACGCTGCCCGGACCGTCCGTTGGGTACCTCATGCTGGCCGGGGCGCGCAGGCTGCTGCGCGGCATCGCGGCACCGCGGGAACTCGAGGCCGTGTTGCGGGGTCTGCCCAACAATGTCACCACCGAGATGGACCTCGAGCTCTGGCAACTGGCCGTCACCATCGGCGCGCATGCCGCGTCCCGGGAGGTGTTCCTGGCCCACGGGCCAAGGGAACTGGCCGCCCTGTACCAGGCCGGCTCGCTGCCCGCGGTGGCGCAGACCGGCCTGCACGGGTTCCTGGACCGCTACGGCCACCGCGCCGTGGCGGAGATAGACCTTGGCATGCCGCGGTGGTCGGAGAAACCGGACCATATCCTCGGGATGATCTCGAACTACCTCCACGTGGAGGACCCCGAACAGGCTCCCGACCGGCAGTTTGCGCGCGCGGAGGAACATGCCGAGGCCAGGATCCGCGACCTTGTGGAACGAACCGGGGCGCGCAGCCGGCTCCGGGCGCGGCTGGTGGAATTCTGCCTGCGCCGGACCCGCCAGTTGTCCGGACTGCGCGAACTGCCCAAGTTCTACATCGTCCTCGCCCTCGCGGAGATGCGCCGCCAGCTCAACGCGATCGGCATCGAGCTGGCCCGGTCCGGTGCGATCGCCGCCGCGGACGATGTGTATTTCCTGGAATTCGACGAGGTCCGTGTGGGTTTGCGGGGTGCCGACCTCAAGGGCATCGTCGCGGGCCGCCGCCGGATCTACGACGTCGAACTGCGCCGGCGCCGGATTCCCCGGCTCCTGCTCTCCGACGGCACGGACGTCGAGGCGGCCGTGATGGCCAAGTCCCCCGCTTCCGGCGCCCTCGCCGGGACACCGGCGTCGGCCGGCACCGCCACCGGAACGGTCCGGGTCATCCTGGATCCGGTGGGCGCGCACCTTGAGCCCGGGGAAATCCTTGTGGCACCCTCCACCGACCCCGGCTGGACGCCGCTGTTCATGACGGCCGGCGCCCTGGTGATGGAAATGGGCGGGGTGATCTCGCACGGCGCCGTGGTGGCCCGCGAATACGGCATCCCGGCGGTGGTGGGCGTGCCGGACGCGACCACCCGTTTGCGGACCGGTGAGAAGGTGACCGTGGACGGATCGGCCGGAACGGTGCGGCAGGTGGATGCCCCGCTCTCCCCTGCGACGGCCGCCGGCAGCCTGGCTGGCTGAGCGTGAACCTCCGGACCGGCCGGCGCCGGGCCTTCGAATTGCAGCGGGACCTCCGCCACGCCGCCAGCAGGGGGCTATGTTAGTTAGATGGCGTCTGCCGGCAGTAACGCACAGGGCGGCCCGGTTCCCGAGGGCTTTGGTTCGGGGCTGGTGGACGATGCCGCCCGCCGGGACGCCGCGTTGCCCGACTTCGACTGGGCCGTCCTTCCGGCAGGCGTGATGCGCGGTGAGTTCGAGGCACCGAGCGGGACCTTGGCGACGATCGCTGCCGGAGATCCCGGGAAGCCGCGCGTCCTGCTAGTCCCGGGCGCGACCGGCTCCAAGGAAGACTTCATCCTCATGCTGCCCGAGCTCGCCGCGGCCGGATACTTCGTCCTCAGCTGCGACATCGCCGGGCAGTACGAATCCGCCCAGGCCGGGCCCGAAAACCTCGTTCCGCCCCGGAACTGCTACGACTATGAGCTGTTCCGCGACGATCTCCTGGCAATGCTGGACACCGATCAAGGCGCGGTGCACGTCGTGGGGTATTCCTTCGCGGCGGTGGTTGCCCAACTGGCGTTCGTCCAGCGGCCAGAAAAGTTCCGCAGCCTGACCCTCATCAGCTGCCCGCCGGAGCCGGGGCAGAGCCTCCGCTATGTGCGCCTGGCTGGCTGGGTAAGCTGTTGGGTCAACTCCAGGGTCCGCACCGCATTAATGATTTGGGGCATCCGCAGCAATATTGCCCGGGTGGCGCCGCAGCGGCTGCGGTTCGTCAGGAGCCGGTTCGCGTTCACGCGCCGCGCCTCGGTGGTCGACATCATCGGCCTTATGAAGCACACCCCGGATCTGCGGCGGGTGCTGGCGGCCGCGACGCTGCCAAAGCTTGTCGCAGTCGGCGAACACGACCTCTGGCCGCTGGCGTTGCACCGGAGCTTCGCGCAGTCGATCGGTGCGCGGATTTCGGTCTACCGCGCGGGCCACAGCCCGTCCGAGACCTCGCCGTACCAGATCAGCCGGGACCTGATTGCGCTCTTCGACGCCACCGTCTCGGCCTGACGAAAGCGGCCGGCCGGGACGAAGACCCCCGTCAGACCCTTGCACCGCGGCCCGTCGCACCGTACGTTGGGGACAGCGGACGAATGTCTCCGCAGCCGTTGGCCTTATGGCCGCCGGAGATCAGCAGCATTTCAGAAGGATAAAGGCATGGCTACAGGCACAGTTAAATGGTTCAACGCCGAAAAGGGTTTTGGCTTCATTGCCCCGGATGACGGGTCGGCCGACGTTTTCGCCCACTACTCGGCAATCGCTACCAGCGGCTACCGTTCGCTGGACGAGAACCAGAAGGTTGAATTCGACGTCACGCAGGGCCCGAAGGGCCCGCAGGCTGAGAACATCCGCCCGCTCTAAATACTCCGGAAAAAGCCCCGGCCGCCTGGCCGGGACACTTTCCCCGAAGACCACAACGCCCCTCCGGAGGATTCCTCCGGAGGGGCGTTTGTGTTCGAGGCGCTTGTGTTCGAGGCACTTGTGGCCTTGCGCCTGCCGCCGGGCGCGGTCTCAGCCGACGTGGACCCATGGACGCCGGGTGACGTCCGGCTCGGCCTCCCGCAGCACTTCGCGCGTCACCGGGGCGATCTCGCCTTCGCCGAAAGCCAGGAACCGCAGGAGGTTGGTGAACGGGTTTCCCTCCGTCCAGCGGAAGTAGATGTGCGGCATCAGCCCGGTGACGTCGCGGATGTGCAGCAGCACGGAGGCGATCGTGTTCGGAACAACTGGCCCGTGGACCTCCAAGATCTGGTACCCGTGCCGGCTGACCCCGCGGACCTCGAGCGCGGTCTCAAAGTCGGAGGAGTCGTCCACCACCACTTCGAGGAACAGTGCCTGGGAGTCCAGCGGGAGGTGGCTGACCTCGATCGCGGACGTGAGCTTGTCCAGGTACGCCTGGGCAGTGAGACGCAGCGGCTCGTGGGCGATGATCGCGATGGGGCCGGATTCATTGGCGGCCAGGAATTCCAGGGCCGGGGTGTCCATCCGCACATGCGTGGCATGGAGCTCGAAGGAGCGCCGGATGCGCGAGAGCAGGGAGATCACGATGATCCCGATGATAAAGAACGCGGCGATCCGGATGCCTTCGGGCCGCTCGAAGATGTTGACCACCGTGGTGTAGATGAACACGACGGCAATGATGCCGAACCCGATGGTGCGCTTGCGCTGCTGGTGGCTGCGCGCGGACAGCGTCACGGCAATCGCGGCCGACGTCATCAGGACCAGGACGCCGGTGGCGTAGGCGCCGCCCTGGGCGTCGACGTCGGCGTCGAACAGCCAGGTGATCAGGAACCCGACCAGCGTGAACACCAGGACCAGTGGCCTGACCGCGCGGGCCCACTCCGGAGCCATGCCGTACCGGGGCAGGTAGCGCGGTACGAGGTTCAGCAGCCCGGCCATGGCGGAAGCGCCGGCAAACCACAGGATGGCAATGGTGCTCAGGTCATAGACGGTGCCGAATCCGTTTCCCAGGTACTCGTGCGCGAGATAGGCCAGCGAGCGGCCGTTCGCCTGCCCGCCCGGCTGGAACTCCGGCGCCGGGATGAGCACCACCGTGGTGAAGCTTGTGGTGACGAGGAACGCACTCATGATGAGGGCCGCCGTCGTCAGCAGTCGGCGGGCACCCTTGATCCGGCCCTCAGGGTTCTCCTCGGTGTCCGTGGCGTGGCCGCGGATCTGCGGCATCACGGCGACGCCGGTCTCGAAGCCGGACAGGCCCAGGGCCAGCTTGGGGAAGACCAGCAGCGCGATCCCCACCACCATCAGCGGGCTCCCGTGCTGGGTGGTCAGGGCCAGCCACCAGTTGTCGACCGCCACCGGGTGCTGCAGGACCTCGATGATCGTTGTGATGACCACGACGACGTTCAGCCCGAGGTAAATGCCCACCAGGACGACGGCGACGCCGATCGCCTCCTTGAAGCCGCGCAGGAACACGGCAGCGAGCAGGGCCAGGAAGACCAGCGTGACCGCGACGTTCTGGCCTTGGATCCAGTCGGGGGCGAACGGGTTCTCGATCGCGTGCGCTGTTGCGTCCGCAGCGGAGAGCGTCATGGTGATCATGAAGTCGGTGGCGGCGAAACCCAGCAGCACCAGGACGAGCAGTTTCCCGCCCCACCGCGGCAGCAGCCGCTCCAGCATGGCGATGGACCCTTCGCCGCGCGGACTTTCGCCGGCCACCCGGCGGTACACCGGCAGTGCGCCCAGCAAGGTCACGGCGACCAGGACCAGGGTGGCCAGCGGCGAAATCACGCCGGCCGCGAGCGCGGCGATGGCGGGCTGGTAGCCCAGCGTGGAGAAGTAGTCCACGCCGGTCAGGCACATGACCTGCCACCATGTGTGTTTCTTCAGGTGGCTGTCGCTCACGGCCCCGGGCCCCTGGTGGATTCCCTTGGCGTCCTGGAGGCCGAACAGCAGCCAGTTCTTGAAGTGCTCCCCGGCGTCGGGCCGCGGCGCCGAAGGGTCTGCCGGTGGCCGGCTGAGGGTAGTCATGTAGTCCTTTCCAGGCGACGCATCGCGCCGCTTCCGTCCGCGAGAGTACCAGCGCACGCAGCCGTCACGACCGTCCGGCCAACAATCCTGATGGTTCCTTAACGCCCACGGCGAGCCGCCACATTAAGAGAACGCAAATTTATGGCCTGCCGGCATATGGAAAGCATTAAGGACCGTCCCGAGGGGCGTCGCCGGTGATGTTATGAAGCAAGAGGACGCTGCAGCCACGGTGGCCGCAATCCGATCCCCAGCAGGAGCCAAACAGCATGAACACCACGTCCCGGCCGGCACACGACACGCCCGACCTTCCGGCCCGTGGCGGCACTGCCCCGGATTTCGTCGCCGTCGATGACAGCGGGGACTTTTCCTATCACCGGTCGGAACAGGACCTGCTGGCGGCGTTTGAGTACGTCGGGGAAGCCGCGTGCATCATCGACCGCAGCGGCAGCGCCTACCGCCTCGCCCTGGATCCGAACCGTCATCTGGTCCTCGGGCCCTCCCGCGGCCAAGTGGAATTCCATTGGCTCCGCCACGCATGGCTGGACGCACAAGGCGCGCATCCCGAGGGGCATCGGCTCCGCCGCTTCTACCCCGCCACCAGGGACGAAGTGGTCTCGGACCTGTTCGAAACCCTCGCCCTGGAACGCGGGACAGCCCCGGCCGGGGGCGCCTGGTCTCTCGACATCGACGGCCTTGCCTCGCACCCGTCCGGCATCGAGGACATCGACGTCCAGCTCCGGCGCCAAGACGTGCTGGCGCATGCCCACGTGACAGACCCGTTCGGACACCTCTACCGGCCCGCACGGCACCGCAGGCACTGGTATCTGCCGGCTGCCGCCGGTTTCATCCTCTACATCGAAATCCCCGCCCCCGCCGCAGCCCGCTGAGACCGGTGCCGCCGCCGGCGGGCCGGTGTTAAAGATCCGTCAAGATCGGCCCCGGGGCGGGAGCCGCTCCCGGCTCCGGTGTTATCGTCGGCAGTAAACACGATGGTGGGCATCGCGCGGAGAGGCATAGATGACCACGATGAGCAGGCCGCCTTCGGATCCCTCAGCGGCACGGCCGGGAGCCGGGGACAACTTCAGGAAATGGCTGCTGTTCGGCCTGCAGGACGCCAAGGGTATCCATCAGGGGCCCGGGGCCGTGAGCGACAGCCACCTGAAGAAGCACTCGTGGTGGCAGGTCATGTGCCTGACCGGCGTCGATTACTTCTCCACGCTGGGCTACCAGCCGGCCATTGCGGCCCTGGCCGCGGGCGTGATTTCGCCGCTGGCCACGCTGGTCCTGGTTGCCGTGACCTTGTTCGGCGCACTGCCGGTATACCGCCGGGTGGCCGGCGAAAGCCACCGCGGCGAGGGATCCATCGCCATGCTGGAGCGGCTGATGCCGCGTTGGGGCGGGAAACTGCTCGTCCTGGTGTTGCTGGGGTTCGCGGCTACCGACTTCATGATCACCATGACGCTTTCTGCCGCGGACGCGACCGCGCACGCGCTCGAGAACCCGTTCGCCCCCGCCTGGATGCAGGGCCAGAACGTCGCGGTCACGCTGTTCCTGCTGGCTCTGCTCGCCGCCGTGTTCCTGCGCGGTTTCAAGGAGGCCATCGGCGTCGCCGTCGTCTTGGTGGGCATTTACCTGGGCCTGAACGTCGTCGTGGTAGTCACGACAATATTCGAAACATTGACCCACCCAGTTGCCGTGGACGACTGGTGGCTGGCCCTGACCACCCAGCACGGGAGCCCGCTGATGGTGGTGGGCATCGCGCTGCTCGTCTTCCCCAAGCTGGCCCTGGGCCTGTCCGGCTTCGAGACCGGCGTGGCCGTGATGCCGCAGATCCAGGGACGCCCCGGTGACACGGAAGAGAAACCGGCAGGCCGAATCGACGGTGCCCGCCGGCTGCTGACAACTGCCGCCGTCATCATGAGTGCCTTCCTGATCACGACCAGCTTCACCACGGTGGTCCTGATCCCAGCGCAGGACTTCGAACCCGGCGGCCCGGCGAACGGCCGCGCCCTGGCCTACCTCGCGCACGAATACCTGGGAAACGGATTCGGCACCGTCTACGATCTGAGCACCATCGCCATCCTGTGGTTCGCCGGCGCCTCCGCCATGGCCGGGCTGCTGAACCTCGTGCCGCGCTACCTGCCCCGGTACGGCATGGCCCCCGGGTGGGCAAGGGCCGTGCGCCCGCTGGTCCTGGTGTTCACCCTGGTGGGGTTCCTGATCACCTGGCTGTTCGACGCCGACGTCGACGCCCAGGGCGGCGCTTACGCCACAGGCGTCCTGGTCCTGATGACCTCCGCCGCGGTGGCGGTGGCACTGTCCGCCCGGCGCGGGAAACAGCGCAAACGCACTATCGGGTTTGGCGTCATCGCCGTCGTGTTCATCTACACCACGGTGGCCAACATCATCGAACGGCCCGAAGGCATCCGGATCGCCGCGTTCTTCATCGGGGGCATCATTGTGATCTCTCTGCTTTCCCGCATCCGGCGCTCCTTCGAACTCCACGCGACCCATGTCCACATGGACCGGAAGGCATTGGAGTTCATGTCCGCCAACCTGGAAGGTCCGATCGCCATCATCGCCCACGAGCCGTTGCGGCTGAGCCCTGAAGCGTACCTGGACAAGCTCACGTCCGCGATCGAGGTCAGCCACCTCCCCGTGGACTACCAGGCGCTGTTCCTCGAAGTCGTCGTGGACGACTCCTCGGACTTCGAGACCGCGCTCGAGGTCAACGGGGTCACCCGGCACGGTTACCAGATCCTGGAGGTCCACGGGCCAGTTGTGCCGAACACGATCGCCTCCGTGCTGCTGCACATCCGCGACGTCACCGGGCTGATGCCGCACATCTACTTCCGCTGGACCGAAGGCAACCCGGTCACCAACCTGCTGCGCTTCCTGGCCTTCGGCGAAGGTGAAATCGCCCCGGTCACGCGCGAAGTGCTCCGCGAAGCCGAACCGGACGTCACCAAACGGCCCTGGGTCCACGTCGGCTAATGGCCGCGGGACGGCGCGCTTTCCGCGCCCGTTAAGACTGCGTCAAGATCGGCCGTCCGGGCGTTAAGAAACCATCAGGAACCGGTTATTTCGCTCTTGGCAGGGATTGACTTTCAGTAGCCCCGCAAACGGGGCGCGGATGAAAGGAACCTGCAATGGCCGACCTGGCTGTTATCGGAATCCTCATGGTGTCCATGGGGTTCGTCATGTGGATCGGCCACGTCCTGGCCGGAATGGTCGGCAGTGCCGATGACCGGCCGGAGAGCGGCAAGTGAGCGCCGACGCGATCATGTGGCTCGTTCTGTTGCTGGCCGGGTTGTGCCTCTTCGGCTACCTGCTGGCCGTCCTGATCCACCCGGAAAAGTGGTGAGCGGATCATGACGTTCAACGCTGCATCCTTTGCTGCCCAGGTGGCGGCCCTCCTCATCGTTCTGGCGGCCGTGCACAAGCCCCTGGGCATCTACCTGGCCCGGGTTTTCGAGGGCAAAACGTCATCCCGGCCCGAGCGCCTCTTCTACCGGCTGGCCGGGGTCGACGCCGACACCGAGCAGACTTGGTCCGTCTACCTGCGCAGCGTCCTGGCGTTCTCGGCCGTGTCCATTCTGGCCGTGTTCGGCCTCCAGCGGCTGCAGGGCGTCCTGCCGGGCAGCGGATCCCTGCCCGGCGTGGATCCTTGGGTGGCCATGAACACGGCCATTTCGTTCGTGACCAACACGAACTGGCAGACCTATGTACCGGAGACCACGGTAGGCATCTTTGTGCAGATGGCCCTGCTTGCGGTGCAGAACTTCCTTTCTGCCGCCGTCGGGATCGTCGTCGTTATCGCCCTGATCCGAGGCATCGCCCGGACCCGCACCGACCGGCTGGGCAACTTCTGGGTGGACCTGGCCCGGACCTCGTTCCGGGTCCTGTTGCCGATCGCGTTCGTCGCGGCTGTGGTGATGGTCCTCGGCGGTGTGGTGCAGAACTTCTGGCCTACGGACGTCGTCAACCAGGCGTCCGGGGTCAGCCAGACCATTCCCGGCGGTCCCGTCGCCTCCCAGGAAGCCATCAAGATCCTGGGAACCAACGGCGGCGGCTACTTCAATGCCAACTCGGCCCACCCGTTCGAAAACCCCAACGCCTTCATCAGTCTTTTTGAGGTGTTCCTGATCCTGCTCATCCCCTCGGCGTTGCCTTACGCCTACGGCCGGATGGTGGGCGACCAGAAGCAGGGCTATACGGTGGTCGCCGTGATGGGCACCCTGTGGCTGGCTTCGATTTCGCTGATGGGTTGGGCCGTGGCTGCCGGGCAGGGAACGGCGACAGCGGCCGCCGGCGGATTGGGCGAGGGGTTTGAACAGCGCTTCGGCCCCGTGCCAAGCGCGATCTTCGCTACCTCCACCACTCTGACCTCCACCGGCGCCGTCAACGTCGCCCACGATTCGCTGCCGCCGCTGGCCGGCGGAATAGCCATGGTGAACATGATGCTCGGCGAGGTCGCTCCCGGCGGAACCGGTTCCGGGCTCTACGGCCTGCTGATCCTGTCGATCATTTCCGTCTTCATCGCAGGTCTCATGGTCGGGCGCACCCCGGAGTATCTAGGCAAGAAGATCGGCCCGACGGAAATGAAGCTCGCCGCCATGTACATCCTGGTCACCCCGACCCTGGTGCTGGCCCTGTCCGGAATCACCGTCCTGCTGCCGGACAGCATGGCCAACGCGCCAGCAACCGGTCCCCACCAGTTCAGCGAAGTGCTCTACGCCTTCACGTCCGGGGCCAACAACAACGGCTCCGCGTTTGGTGGCATCACCACCTCCGGCCCCTTCATGTCGGTCATGATGGGCCTGGGCATGCTGCTGGGCCGGCTCCTCCCGATTGTCTTGGTGCTGGCTCTGGCCGGCTCCCTCGCCCGTCAGGGCAAGGTTCCCGCCTCCGCCGGCACCGTCCCCACCCACGGCCCACTGTTCGGCTCGCTGCTGCTCGGCGTGACAGTGATCATGACCGCCCTGAGCTACTTCCCGGCCCTTGCCCTCGGACCCCTCGCAGAAGGACTCCTCAAATGACCCGGTCTCACACGGCATTAGCCACGGACACCGACGCCCAGACCTACGCCGACGGCAACCCCCTCGGCACCCCCGGCGAACACAAGCACCACACCAAGGCCCCGGCAAAACTCACGTTCGCGTCCGTCCTCGCGGCCCTGCCGCTCGCGGTCCGCAAACTCTCCCCGCGGCAGATGATCCATTCCCCGGTCATGTTCACCGTGCTGGTGGGGGCTGGCCTGTGCACGGCGATCTCCCTGTACCGGCCGTCGGTGTTCGGCATCGCGGTCACAGCCTGGCTGTGGCTCACCGTCCTCTTTGGCACGCTGTCCGAATCCATCGCCGAGGGCCGGGGCAAAGCCCAGGCCGACAGCCTCCGCGCCAGCCGCAAAGGCGTCCAGGCCCGGCTCCGCCAGCCCAACGGCACCACCCGGGACGTGCCCGGCACGGAGCTGCGTCTCAATGATGTGGTGATCTGCGAGGCCGGGGACGTCATCCCCTCGGACGGCGAAATCATCGAAGGCCTGGCGAGCGTCGACGAATCGACCATCACCGGCGAATCAGCCCCGGTGATCCGCGAATCCGGCGGTGACCGGTCCTCCGTCACCGGCGGCACGAGGGTCCTCTCGGACCGGATTGTCATCCGCATCACGGCCGAGCCTGGACAGACGTTCATCGACCGGATGATCAAGCTGGTGGAGGGCGCCGTGCGGCAGAAGACTCCCAACGAAATCGCGCTGCACGTCCTGCTGGTGTCCCTGACCATCGTGTTCCTGGCCGTGACGATGTCTCTGGCACCGTTCGCCGCCCTGGCCGGCGCCACGCCGTCTCCGATCGTGCTTGTCGCCCTGCTGGTCTGCCTGATCCCAACCACCATCGGGGCCCTGGTCCCTGCGATCGGCATCGCCGGCATGGACCGCCTGGTCCAGCACAATGTGCTGGCGACCTCCGGCCGTGCCGTGGAGACCGCCGGGGACATCACCACACTGTTGTTGGACAAGACCGGAACCATTACCTACGGCAACCGCCGCGCCGTCAATTTCTTCCCCGCCAACCAAGTGGACAGGACCCAACTCATCGAGGCCGCACGGGTCTGCAGTCTGGCCGATGAAACCCCCGAGGGACGCTCTATCGTGGACCTCGCCGCGGACAAGGGCGTGACCGGGTCCGATCTGGCCACACTTGAACGCTCCTCCGGCAATTTTGCCGTGGTTCCCTTCAGCGCCAGCACCCGAATGAGCGGGCTGGACCTTGACGGGCTGCAGATCCGAAAGGGCGCGGCCTCCACGGTGGCGGCGTTCGTTGCCGACTTCGGCGGGCACACTCCGGCGGAGGTCGACCACCGGGTACAGGAAATCTCGGCCCAGGGCGGCACCCCCCTGCTGGTCGCCCAGGTGGACAAGGAGGGCCGGGCGGACATCCTGGGAACCATCCACCTGGCCGACGTCGTCAAACCCGGCATGCACGCCCGCTTCGCCGAACTGCGGCAAATGGGCATCCGGACCGTCATGATCACCGGCGACAACCCCATCACCGCCAAGGCCATCGCCGCCGAAGCCGGAGTCGACGATTTCCTGGCCGAAGCAACCCCGGAGGACAAGCTCGCGGTCATCAAAAAGGAACAGGCCGCAGGCCGGCTCGTGGCCATGACCGGTGACGGCACCAACGACGCCCCGGCCCTGGCCGCGGCGGACGTCGGCGTCGCCATGAACTCCGGAACCCCGGCCGCGAAGGACGCCGCGAACATGGTCGACCTCGACTCCGACCCCACCAAACTCATCAACATCGTCGGCATCGGCAAGCAGCTGCTCATCACCCGCGGCGCCCTGACCACCTTCTCTGTCGCCAACGACGTCGCCAAGTACTTCGCGATCGTCCCGGCCCTCTTCACCGCAGCCTTCCCCGGGCTCGGACTGCTGAACATCATGGGCCTGTCCACCCCGGCCTCAGCCATCCTGTCCGCAGTGATCTTCAACGCCCTAATCATCATCGCCCTGGTGCCGCTGGCTCTGCGCGGGGTCAAATACCGTGCCGTCTCCGCCAACCAGGCGCTGGCGCGGAACCTGCTGATCTACGGGCTCGGCGGCCTGATCGCACCCTTCATCGGCATCAAAATCATCGACCTCATGATTTCCCTCATCCCCGGAATCGGCTAGGAACACCCCCATGAACGCACTCACCGGCTACCTCCGCCAGGCCGGCACCGCACTGCGGTTCCTGCTCTTTGCCACACTGGCCCTCGGCGTCGCCTACCCGCTGGCCGTTTTCGGCATCGCACAGCTCATCGCGCCATATCAGGCGAACGGCTCCATCATCAAGGACGCCGCCGGCGACCCGGTCGCGTCTGCCTTGATCGCCCAGTCATCCGCTAACGACGCCGGCGCCCAGGACCCGCGCTGGTTTCACCCCCGGCCCTCGGCCGTGAAGTGGGACCCGGCGTCGTCCTCGGCCACCAACTTCGGGCCCAACGATCCGAAACTGCTCGAGGCCGTCGCCGCGAACCGGGCCGCCGTCGCCGCCGCTGAAGGCGTGGATGCGGCAGCGGTGCCGGCCGACGCGGTGACGGCCAGCGGTTCCGGACTGGACCCGGACATTTCACCCGAGTACGCCAAACTGCAGCTTGCGCGGGTGGCAGCAGCGAACGGCCTCAGCACCGACGCCGTTGCCTCCCTGGTGGAGCAGCACACCAGCGGTGGGTTAGTCGCGTTTCTCGGCCAGCCGTCGGTCAACGTGACTGCCCTCAACCTCGCCGTGGCGGCGGCCGCGCTGCCGTCGCAGCCGGCACAATCCAAGTGAGAGAATGACGGCATGGCACGTGGAACGCTGCGGATCTTCCTGGGCGCCGCGCCGGGTGTGGGCAAGACCTACGAGATGCTCGAGGAGGCCCACCGGCTCGGCAAGCGCGGCGAGGACGTCGTCGTCGCGTTCGCCATGGACCACGGCCGCAGCGAGACAGGGGCGCTGCTGGAGGGACTCGAAGTCATTCCACCCCGGAAGCTGCCCTACCGGGACACGGAGTTCGAGGAGATGGACCTCGACGCTGTCCTGGCCCGGGCGCCAGGGACCGCGATCGTGGACGAATACGCCCACTCCAACATCCCCGGCAGCCGCAATCCCAAGCGCTGGCAGGACGTCGATGCGCTTCTGGATGCCGGCATCAACGTGCTCTCCACCGTCAACGTCCAGCATCTGGCGTCCCTGGGCGACGTTGTCAGCGCCATCACCGATGTCCACCAGGCGGAGACGGTGCCGGACGCCGTCGTCCGGAAGGCGGACCAGATCCACCTCGTGGACATCTCCCCCGAGGTGCTCCGCCAGCGCCTGGGCGACGGCAAGATCTACGCTGCCGACAAGATCGACGCCGCCCTCTCGAACTATTTCCGCCTGGGCAACCTCACGGCATTGCGTGAACTGGCTTTGCTGTGGCTCGCCGACCGGGTGGACGAGGGCCTGGCCAAGTACCGGGCCGAACAGGGCATCGACGAAAGCTGGCCGGCCCGGGAACGCATCGTGGTCGGGCTGACCGGCAGCCCCGAAGGAGAAGTCCTGATCCGCCGCGGGGCCAGGATCCTCAACCGCGTCAGCGGTGGGGACCTGCTGGCGGTCCACGTCCGGTCCGCCGATGGCCTCGCCGAGGAGTCGCCCCAGGCGCTGGAAGCCCAGCGCCGCCTGATCCTGGACCTGGGCGGCAGCTACCACATCGTGACCGGCGAGGATCCGGCTGCCGCGCTCCTGGACTTCGCCCGCAGCGTCAACGCCACCCAGATCGTCGTCGGCATCTCGCGGCACAAAAAGCTCGCCGGCCTGGTCGGAAATCTGCTCGGCGGCGGGGTCGGCACCCGGGTGGTCCGCGATTCCGGCGACATCGACGTCCACATGGTCTCCCATCCGCTCGGCGGCCGGGGAACCCGCCCGCCACGGCAGCGGGACCTTGGCCGCATCCGGGTGGCCGCCGGGTTCGGACTTGCTGTGCTGCTCCCGGTGGTCCTGCAACTCCTGCTGTCGCTCTTGAATCCGGAACAGAATGTGGCTGCGGCCATGCTGGTCCAGCTCACCGGCTCGGTGGCGGTGGCGTTGATCGGCGGGTTGTGGCCGGCCATCCTGGCCGCACTGTGGAGCAGCCTCCTGGTGAACTACTTTTCGACCCCGCCGCTGGGCAACCTCACCATCAGCGATCCCCAGAATTTCCTGGCGCTGCTGGTGTTTGTAGGCGTCTCGGCCGCCGTCGCCCTTGTGGTCGACCTATCGGCCCGCCGCTCCAAGGAGGCCGCGCGGGCCCGCGCCGAAGCCACGACGCTCGGTGACCTGACGCGCAGTGCCGCCGGCTCGGAGGACACGGTCCAGGCATTGCTGGAACAAGCCCTGAGCGTTTTCCAGGTCCGTGGTGCTGCTGTTTTCAGCCTGGGCTACGGCCTCGCGGACGGCGACAGCGGAGCCAGCCCGGACCGGCAGTGGCGTCTCCAGGCCGCCGTAGGTGAAATTCCTGCCCTGTCCGCTGACGGGACCGGAAGCGATGCCGCCGGCGACAACGTCGAAGAAATCGACGCCTCCACGCGCCTGGTGCTGTTCGGACGGATTCTGCCCGCAAGCGACCGGCGCCTTCTGGGGGCGTTCGGGGTTCATCTGGCAGCGCAGCTGGAACGACAGCAGCTGGTGGCGAGCCGGCGGGAGATGCTGCGCCTGGCCGAGAGCAACACGATGCGCACCTCCATCCTCCGGGCCGTTTCCCACGACCTGCGCACGCCCCTGGCCGGGATCAAGCTGGCTGTCGGCGGACTTCGGCACGACGACGTCCATTTCACCAAGGAAGAGGAGAAGGAGCTGCTGGCTACGATAGAGGAGTGTTCGGACAGGTTGGACGCGCTGGTCGGCAATCTGCTGGACATGTCCCGGATCACGTCGGATGCCGTCAATCCCCTGCTCAAACCCGTGCGCTGGTATGAGGTCATCCCGGGTTCCCTGAGCGCCGTCCCCGCGGGGAGGGTGCGGGTGGACCTGCCTCCAAACATGCCGGAGATTGAAGCCGACCCTGGAATGCTGGAGCGGGTGATTGCGAACATCGTCGAGAACGCCGTGAAATATGCCCCCGACTCGGACATCGTCCTGGTCGGGGCGGCCGGCGGGCTGAGCCCGGCGACTCTCGGGGGGCGTCCTGCCGGCGAGCTGCGGATCATCGATCACGGCCGGGGAATCCCTGCGGAGAGTGTCCTGGAAATGTTCCGGCCATTCCAGCGGCTCGACGACGCCCCGCAGGCCACTGGGATCGGGCTCGGGCTTGCGGTAGCGAAAGGGTTCACGGACGCCATGGGTGGGAGCCTGACCGCGGAAGCTACACCGGGAGGAGGGCTGACGATGATTATCCGGCTGCCGTTGTCGACGGGGACCCCGTATGACGGGCACCGGGCCCAGGCCCCGTTCGAGCCCCGCTCGCTGGCGGCGCGCCGTGGTCATGCGCTGCCCGTCACGTCCGGACCGGACGCAGCATGACGGCGGTCCTCGTCGTCGACGACGACCCGCATCTGCTCAGGGCCCTCCGGATCACGCTCCAGGCCAACGGCTACGCCGTCACCACCGCCGTCGACGGGACCTCAGCACTGCTGGCGGCCACTCAGAACCCGCTCTCACTCATCATTCTGGACCTCGGCCTGCCTGACATTGACGGGACCAGCGTCCTCAAGGAGCTGCGCGGCTTCAGCAGCGTGCCGGTTCTGGTGCTGTCCGCCCGGCACGGCTCCGAGGACAAAGTTGAGGCGCTCGACGCCGGCGCGGATGACTACATCACCAAACCGTTCGGCCTGGACGAGCTCCTGGCACGGCTGCGCGCCCTGCTGCGCCGCAGCGTCGAACCGGAGCACGAATCAGTGGTCAGGACCGATGCCTTCACCGTGGACCTTGCCAAGCACCGGGTGACCAGGGACCACGAGGACGTCCGGCTGACCCCCACGGAATGGAAGATTCTGGAGGTTCTGGTCCGCAATCCGGAAAAGCTCATCACCCAGCAGCAGCTGCTCTCCAGGGTCTGGGGTCCGGCCTACGCCAAGGAGACCAACTACCTCCGGGTTTACATGGCGCAGCTGCGGCGCAAGCTGGAGCCGGATACCGCCAGCCCGCGCCACCTGCTCACCGAGGCCGGCATCGGCTACAGGTTCATGCCCTGAGTCCCGCTGACACGCTGGCGGTCGATGACACTGACGTTTCCCTCCAGGCAACCCGGCAATGGATACTGGGGCAATGACTAATCGCAGCCCGCTCAACAGGGACGATGCCGGTCCGTCGCCACTGCCTGAGATCCCGGCGCAGCTGCGGGCCGTCCTGAACGGAATCCCGGCACTCGTGGGCTATTGGGACACGGGACTCCGCAACCGCCTGGCCAACGACGCCTACTGCGAGTGGTTTGGTTTCGCACCCCAGCAGCTTCACGGCATGCATGTCCGGGACGTGCTCGGCGAGACCGTCCTGGAGGCCAACCTGCCGCACATCGAGGGAGCGCTCGCCGGGAAGCGGCAGCAGTTCGACCGGACCCTGGTGGATGCCGCGGGCCAGTCCCGCTTCACCGAGGTGACCTACACCCCCGATACCCAGGACGGCGCGGTGCAGGGCTTCTTCGTCCTGGTCACGGACATCACCGAGCGTGTCCTGGCCGACCGGCGCCGGCAACGGGACATGGACCGGTACCGCGCCCTGGCGCGGAGCGTCCCCGGCGTCTTTGTCCTCCTCTTCGACGCCGAGCTGCGCTACCTGATCGCCGAAGGCCAGGAGCTGGAGACCTTCGGCTACCGCAAGGAAGAGCTCGAAGGCCAGCGCATCCAGGACGTGCTCAAGGGCAATCTCGCCAGCGAGCTCGAGCCGCGCTACCTCGCTGCCCTCGCCGGCCGCGAGGTGTCCTGGAGCCGGCAGATCGGCCACCGCACCTACCGGCTGAACGCCGGGCCGGTCTACTCCGACGACGAGGCCGCGGCCGGCATGGTGGTGGCGGTTGATATAACCGAGCGCCTGCAGCAACAAAAAATTTGGGAGGCTTTGCACGAGATAGCCACCGAAGTTGCCCGCAACGCGGCCCCCGCAGCCATCTCTGAGCGGGTCGCCGCGATTGTCCGCGACCTGTTCAACGTCGATTCCGCCGCCGTCGTCCGTTTCACGGGCGCATCCTCGGCGGAAATCGTCGCCATGGCGCCGACGCTGCCGCCGACGCTGAGCCGGCGGCAGATCTTCGCCCCGACGGACGAGTCGGCCACTGTCCGGGTGGCCGTGACCGGCAAGCCGGCCCTGGTTCGCTACCGGGCGGAAGGTGGACAGGCAGCGGAGCAGATGCGCGCCGGCGGCTTCCAGTCTGCGGCGGCGGCGCCGATCCGGGTCCGCGGCAGCCTGTGGGGCGCCGTGAGCCTGACGTCGAAGTCGCGCACCGGGGTCACGGAGGCGATGATGGAGCGGCTGGCCCAGTTCGCGGAGCTCGTCGAGATCGCCATCGGCAACACGGAGGCCCGGACCGACCTCGAACAGCAGGCCACTACCGATGCCCTCAGTGGCTTGCCCAACCGGCGGGCCTTGGAACGGCACCTCGCCGAGCATGTTGCGCAGTCCCGGACCCGCGGGACAAGCCTGAGTGCCGTCGTCCTGGATATCGACCACTTCAAGAGGGTCAACGACACTCACGGCCACCTGACGGGCGACGTGGTCCTGGCGGAGGTCGCGGCCAGGCTCCGGGCGGTCGCCCGCGCCGAGGAGATCGTGGCCCGATTCGGCGGCGAGGAGTTCGTGTGGCTGCTCCCGGAGACGGACGGTGCCGAGGCCCTGCGCGCCGCCGAACGCGCCCGCAAGGCCATCGCGTCCGAACCGTTCGGGGAGGTTGGTTTCCTGACGATCTCCGCCGGAGTCTGCGAGCAAAGCGACGCCGCGGCCGGCTCGCTCCTGGACTGCGCGGACCGGGCCCTGTACGAGGCCAAGAACGGCGGCCGCAACCGCACGTCCCGCTACGGCCACGCCAGCCCGGCGGTTCAGCCTGCCCCGGCCGGGCCGGCACGGAGCGGCCAGGCGCGGGACGGCCAGGCGCGGGACGGCGCTGACACACTCGGAGCCTAGATCCCGCGGGGAGCCTAGACGAAAGCGGACTTTCCCGTCACGGCCCGCGCCACGATCAGTGAATTGATTTCGTAGCTGCCCTCATAGGTATAGAGAATCTCGGCGTCGCCGAAGAGCTTGCCCATCTCATAGTCGCTGCTGATGCCGTTGCCGCCCATGAGGGACCGCCCCATCGCCACCGAGGCACGCGCCAGCCGCGTGGTGGTCGCTTTGGCCATGGCGGCCTGGACCATCTCGAGCTTGCCCTCTTCCTGGATGCGCGCCAGCTGGGCCATCAGGGCCAGGGAGGCGGTCGCGTTGCCCAGGATCTCGGCGAGCTGTTGCTGGATGAGCTGAAAGCGGGCCAGTTCCTTGCCGAACTGGCGGCGCTTCAGCGAATAGGCGCGCGCGACGTCGAACGCGGCCAGCTGGATGCCGGCACCCTGCCAGCCCACCCAGGCCCGCGAATCGCGCAGGAGCTCGTTGGCCTTGGAGAAGCTGGTGGCGCCGGGCAGCAGGTTGGCCGCCGGGATCCGGACCTCGTCGAGGACGATGTCCGCGTTCTGCATGATGCGCAGGCCGATCTTGTTGGCGATCTTGGTTGCGGTGTAGCCCGGACGGTCCGTCTCCACGATGAAGCCCTTGATGTGCTGGTCAGCGACGTCCCGGGCC
Source organism: Arthrobacter sp. 10N44_2 (assembly GCF_056394385.1). Lineage (NCBI taxonomy): Bacteria > Bacillati > Actinomycetota > Actinomycetes > Micrococcales > Micrococcaceae > Arthrobacter > Arthrobacter sp. 10N44_2. The sequence continues at coordinate 46,377 of NZ_JBFTHT010000013.1, forward strand.
CACACGAGGGCGAAGTCCGCGATGGTGCCCGCGCCGATCCAACGCTTGGCGCCGTTGAGGACCCACTCGTCGCCGTCCAGCCGCGCAGTCGTTTCCAGGCCGCCGGCGATGTCCGAGCCGTGGTCCGGCTCCGTCAGGGCGAACGCCCCGAGCTGGGTGAACGCGGTGAGGCCAGGGAGCCAGCGCGCCTTCTGTTCCTCCGAGCCGAGCTCGTCGATCATGCCGACGATCAGCTCGTTGTGGATCCCGACGAGCGCCGAGAGGGACACGTCGGCGCGCGCCACCTCGACATACATGAGCCCCTTGAAGAGCTTGGACGTGCCGTCCGTCTGCAGCCCGCCCAAACCGTATTTGCCGAGTTCGGCGAGCAGCCCGAAGGGAAACTCCTCGCGGTTCCAGTAATCGATTGATGCGGCCCGGATCCGGGACTGCAGGAATTCCCGGACCTCCTGGTAGCGGAGCTGTTCGTCCGGCGGCAGCAGGTCCACGATGTACATGAGGTCGGCGTCGGGAAACGGCGGCTCCGCCGCGGCTTCGGATGCGGCGCCCGCGGTAGCGGATTCCGCCGTGTCTGATCCCGCTGTGTTTTCCGCTGTATTTGATTCGGCTGTATTTGATTCCGCTCTCGCGGCCGGTCCGCTGGCACGTCCTTGTGGCTGCACGGGCACGTATCCCTTCGTCATGCAACGCCTGCAGAGCAGCGCCGCCCTTCCAAACCCTTGGATGTCCTAGTATATTGCACAGTGACGGGGATCACTAGGCAGGCACCGTGCCGGGCCGGTGGATCCCAGGCAACGGCGCCGTGCCACCGCCCGCCCGGAACGGCAGCGCCCGAGGACTTCGAAAGGTGCACCATGACCGTGACTGAGGAATTCCGGGCCGCAAGGGACCGGCTGCTGGCCCTGCGCGGGGACTACGACGGCGCCCGCAACGAATTCCAGTGGCCCCGCTTCGAGGAGTTCAACTTCGCCCTGGACTGGTTCGACCAGCTCGCCGCGGACCCGGCCAAGGCGGATAAGCCTGCGCTGGTGATCGTTGAACAGGACGGGTCCGCGACCCGGCGCAGCTTCGCTGACCTCTCCCGGCGCTCGTCCCAGGTGGCCAACTGGCTGCGCGGGGCAGGTGTGCGGCGCGGGGACCGGATGATCATCATGCTCGGCAACCAGGTGGAGCTCTGGGAACTCATGCTGGCCGGCATCAAGCTGGGGATCGTCATGATTCCCACCACCACGCTGATGGGACCGGCCGATCTCCAGGACCGGGTGGAGCGCGGCGGTGCGGCCTGGGCCGCCGTCGGCAGTGCCAACATCGCGAAGTTCGCCGACGTCGCCGGCCAGTACACGCTGATTGAAGTCGGCGCCAGCGCCGGGGACCCCGCCGCCGCCCAGGCCAATGCCCTGCAGTACTACGGCGCGGATGCTGCCGCGGCCGGTACGGATTTCACCCCCGACGCCCCCACCCTGGCCGACGAGACGCTCCTGCTGTACTTCACCTCGGGCACCACGTCCAAGGCCAAACTCGTCGAACACACGCACACGTCCTACCCGGTGGGACACCTGTCCACGATGTTCTGGATCGGCATGGAACCGGGCGACGTGCACCTCAACGTGGCCTCGCCGGGCTGGGCCAAGCACGCCTGGTCCAATGTATTCACCCCCTGGATCGCCGAGGCGTGTGTGTTCATCTACAACTACGAACGCTTCGACGCCAGGGCGCTCATGGAGCAGATGGACCGCGAATCCGTGACCAGCTTCTGCGCCCCGCCCACGGTCTGGCGGATGCTGATCCAGGCCGATCTCACCCTGCTCAAGAACCCGCCCACCAAGGTGGTATCCGCCGGCGAACCGCTCAACGCCGAGGTGATCGACCAGGTCCACCGCGCATGGGGGCAAACCATCCGGGACGGCTTCGGCCAGACCGAATCCACCGTGCAGATCGCGAACACGCCGGGACAGCCGATCAAGATCGGCGCCATGGGCAAGCCGCTGCCTGGCTACGACGTCGTGCTTGTGGACCCCGCTACTGGTGAGGAGGCTGACGACGGCGAGCTCTGCCTGCGCCTCGACCCCCGCCCCGTGGGGCTCATGAAGGCGTACTACGGCGACCCGGACAAGACGGCGGAGGCTTTCCGCGACGGTTACTATCACACGGGGGACATGGCGAGCCGGGACGAGCGCGGCATCATCACGTATGTGGGCCGCGGCGACGACGTCTTCAAGTCCTCCGACTACCGGCTGTCCCCGTTCGAACTGGAGAGCGTGCTGATTGAGCACCCCGCGGTGGCGGAGGCCGCCGTCGTCCCCTCTCCCGACCCGCTCAAGCTGTCGGTGCCGAAGGCCTTTGTGGTTCTTGCGGCCGGACACCAGCCGGGCCCGGAGCTGGCCGAGGACATCCTGCGGTACTGCCGGGAGCACCTGGCACCGTTCAAAAGGATCCGCCGGCTGGAGTTTGCCGAGCTCCCCAAGACGATCTCCGGCAAGATCCGGCGCGTGGAGCTGCGGCACAGCGAGGAAGTGCGCCACGGCGGCGGGCCCGTCCCGGAAGGCCTCGGCGTCGAGTACTCCGACTCCGATTTCCCCGGGCTCAAGGGTCAGGGCTGAACATGGGAACACCGCTGCCGCGAGATCCGATTGCCGACGCCCGGCTGAACTGGGAGCGCCACGGCTGGTCCGACGTCGCCGCCCCGATGGCCGCCATCACCGCCATCATGCGGACCCAGCAGATCCTGCTCGGCCGGATCGAGACGGTGCTCAAGCCGTTCGGGCTCACCTTTGCCCGGTACGAGCTGCTCGCGTTGCTCAGCTTCGCCCGCAGCGGGGCGCTGCCCATGAACAAGGCGAGCGCGCTGCTGCAGGTCCACCCCACCTCAGTCACCAATGCCGTGGACCGGCTCCAGGAGGCCGGGCTGGTGATCCGCTCGCCGCACCCCACGGACGGCCGCACCACCCTGATCGAACTCACCCCGGAAGGCCGCACCCTGGCCAAACGGGCGACGGCGGTGCTGAACTCCGAGGTCTTTGGCCAGTCCGGCTTCGCGGACCAGGACGTGGACCAGCTGATCCGGATCCTGGGCACATTCCGCCGGAACGCCGGTGATTTCAGCGGCTGAGACCCGGGCGCCGGGCACCGGGTGAAGCCCGGTGGCCGCGGCTAAGATCATGAAGTGAAAAAACAATCCTGCGGTGTCTGCGGTTCGAGCGTGTACTTTGAAAATTCGGTCTGCCTGCACTGCGGAACTAACTTGGCATACCTGCGGAACGCCCGCGCCATAGTCGCAACAGGCAGTCAGGGACAGTACACCGATGAGTCGGGAGCCACTTGGCACCGGTGCGCTAATTTTTTGCTTTCCGGTTGCACTTGGCTTGCCCCGGAGGGCGGCAGTCAGTGCTTCAGCTGTGAGCTCACGCGGACTCGCCCGAACGACAGCGACGCCAAAGGCCTATCGCAGTTCATTGCGGCTGAGCGGGCCAAGCGTCATCTCATTGCTGAGCTCGATGGGCTGGGCCTGCCGATCATCACGCGCACAGAAGACCCCGACGGGGGACTTGCTTTCGACCTGTTGTCCAGTGTCAAGGAAAATGTGGTGATCGGTCATGCTGACGGTGTGATCACCATCAATCTGGCCGAAAGCGACGATGCCTATCGGGAACGAATGCGTACCCAACTCGATGAACCATACCGGACGATGCTCGGGCATTTCCGGCATGAAGTGGGGCATTATTTTGAGACGGTGCTGGTATTCAGCGATGACGGACGAACGCGCGAGGCGCGTAATCTCTTTGGCGACGACACCAAGGACTACCAGGCAGAGATAGACCGCCACTACAGCGAAGGCGCCCCGGCGGACTGGAATGAACGGTTCATCTCAAAGTACGCAACCATGCACCCCTACGAGGACTTTGCGGAGTCGTTCGCCCATTACCTCCACATCTGCGACACCCTCGACACCGCCCGGGAATTCGGACTCATCCCAGGCACTCCCCGGGGGACCTCTTTCCAGGAAGTTGTGGAAACCGAATGGCTGCCGCTCTCCCTTGCCCTGAACCAGGTCAACCGCAGCATGGGGAAAGATGATCTTTACCCCTTCGTCCTTTCCGCCGCAGTTATCGACAAGCTTGAGTTCGTCCACGGGCTGCGAACCTCAGCGACGGCCGCCGGCTAAGGAACGCCCCGCCCGCTGACAAGAAGGGCGTCCCGGCAGACAGCACGAAGAAAACAGTCTCCGACCCTTCGCTTCTTGGCGTTCGGCCGTCAGGGACGATGGCCCGCGAAGCCGGGCAGGAGCTATTTTGTGCGGGATCGGACCGGAGTATCGTGGTTCCGGCAGGACGGTTCCGTCCGGCCAGGCAGTAAGCAGTGCTCACAGCGCGTCCATTGGCGATCGCCTAGGAGTGGCCATGACTTCGCCCAGCGTCCCCATACCGCAGCCTCCCACGAGGCCGGTGGTCGGCAATTTGCCGGACATCGACTCCAGCAAGGGAATCCTGGGAATAGTCGAGCTGGCCGAGCGGTACGGCCCCATAGTCCGCATCCAGTTCTTCAACCGCAGTATCGTCGCCATCTCTTCCCAGCAGCTCGTCAACGAGGTGTGCGACGAGTCCCGGTTCGGCAAAGTGCTGGGCGTTGCCCTTCGGCAGGTGAGGCAGTTCGCCGGCGACGGCCTGTTCACCGCAGATACACAGGAACCCAACTGGCAAAAGGCACACCGGATCCTGATGCCGGCGTTCGGGCCTGCAGCGCTGAAGCGGATGTTCGCCGGCATGGACGACATCGTTGAGCAGCTGCTGCTCAAGTGGGAGAGGCTGGGCCCCACGGCGCGGATCGACATTCCGGACAGCACCACCCGCCTGACGCTGGACACCATCGCCCTGTGCTCGTTCAGCTACCGGTTCAACAGCCTCTACCGGGAGGAGATGCACCCGTTCGTCGGCGCCATGGTCCGCGCCCTGGTTGAATCCGGGGACCGGGCGCGCAGGCTCCCGGTGCAGAACAAGATCATGCTGCGCAGGCGGCACCAGCTCGAAGAAGACCATGCCCTGATGTTCGAGGTCGCCGAACAGATCATCAGTGACCGGCGGCGCAACCCCAGCCCGCCCGGCAGCGAAGACATCCTGGACACCATGCTCAGCGCGGCGGACCCGGTGACCGGTGAGCGTCTATCCGATGAAAACATCCGCTATCAGATGGTCACGTTCCTGATCGCCGGGCACGAGACTACCAGCGGCTTGCTGTCCTTTACACTCTACGAACTGCTGCGCCATCCGGGCGTCCTGGCCAAGGCGCGTGCACAAGTGGACGAGGTCCTTGGTACCGAAAGCGCCAGGTTCGAGCACCTGCCCCGGCTGGGATACCTGGACCAGATCCTTAAGGAAACGCTACGGCTGTGGCCCACCGCTCCGGCGTTCAACGTGACTCCTTACGAGGACACGATGCTCGGCGGCCGCTACGAAGTCCCCGCGGGCCAGCCCATCATGGTCCTGATCCCGCAACTGCATCGGGACAAGGCGGCCTGGGGCGAGGACGCCGGCATCTTTGACCCGGAGCGGTTCTCCCCGGAACGGGCCGCCGAAATCCCCGCCAATGCCTGGAAGCCCTTCGGCAACGGACAGCGCTCCTGCATCGGCCGGGGATTTGCCCTGCAGGAGGCCATGCTCTTTCTGGCCAAGCTCCTGCAGCGCTTCGAGGTCACGGCGGCGGACCCGGGCTATGAGCTGCAGATCAAACACACGCTGACCATGAAGCCTGAAGGGCTGTTCATCCACGTGCGCAGGCGGGACGTCACCATCGCGGCTAGCCCCCGGGCCGACGTCGAACAGGCACGGCAGGCCGAAGCCGCAGCGGCGGCCGCCGCGCCCAACGGCGTCCCGATCCGGGTGCTCTACGGTTCCAATGCAGGCACGTCCAAGGACTTCGCCCAGCGCCTCGCCAACGACGCCGGACGGCGCGGCTACAGCCCCACCATCGGTCCGCTCGACGAGGCGGCCGGCGGGCTGCCCACGGAGGGGCTCGTCGCGATCGTGACGTCCTCCTACGAGGGGCAGCCGCCGGACAACGCCCGAAAATTCGTGGCCTGGACCGAGGGCCTGCGGCCGGGCGCCCTCGCCGGGGTCCGGTACACGGTCTTCGGCAACGGCAACAAGGACTGGGCGAGGACGTACCAGGAGGTGCCCAAGGCCATCGAAGCCCGGCTCGAGGCAGCCGGTGCTACGCGGATCTATGCCCGGGGCGAAGCCAACGCCCGCGGCGACTTCTTCGGCGATTTCGAAGAGTGGTACGCGGGATTCTGGCCCGCGGTGGACGCCGCCCTGGGGCAGCGGACCAGCCAGCCGACAGCTCAACCCGAGCTGGAACTGCAGTTCGTCGGCAACGTCCGGGACCCGATGCTGCGCCAGAACGGGCTGGCGCTGGGCACCGTCGTCGCGAACCGGGAACTGGTCGATCTGGCCAAGCCCGGCGCCCGGTCCAAGCGGCATGTCGAGATCGCCCTGCCCGAGGGGATGAGCTACCGGACCGGGGATTATCTGGCCGTGCTGCCCCTGAATCCCAGCGAACTCGTGCAGCGGGCCCTGGCCCGTTTCAACCTCGACTACGACTCGCACGTCCAGCTGACCATGGAGCGCGGGGACACCTTCCTGCCCACGGGCGCGCCGGTGGCGGTGGGCGAACTGCTGAGCAGCTACGTGGAGCTCGCAGTCCCCGCCACCCGCACCCAGCTCGAGGACCTGGCGGATGTCGCGGCCGATCCTGCCCAACGCGCCGAACTTGAGGCCCTGGCCCAGGACCGCGGGCGGTACGCGGCCGAGATCCTCGACAGGCGCGTTTCCATCCTTGACCTGCTGGAGACGTATCCGTCATGCCAGCTGTCGTTCACCTCGTTCCTGCAACTGCTGACCCAGCTGACCCCCCGGCGGTACTCCATCTCCTCGTCCCCGCTCTGGAGCCCCGACCACGTGACCCTGACCTTCGCCGTCATCCAGGCTCCGGCGTGGTCCGGCCGCGGGGTCTTCGAAGGGGCCTCGTCCACCTACCTCGCCCAGGCCAGGCCCGGGTCAAGGGTCGCGGTTACTGTCCGCCCCTCGAACGCGGCCTTCCACCCGCCGCCGTCCCTGGCGGTCCCGCTCATCATGGTCTGCGCGGGGACGGGACTGGCCCCCTTCCGCGGGTTCGTCCAGGACCGGGCGCTGCGGGCCGAGGCCGAGGAGACGACGCCGGCACCTGCCCTGCTGTTCTTCGGCTGCCGCGCCCCGGACACCGACTTCCTCTACCGCTCGGAACTCGCGTCATGGGCGGACCAAGCCAACCTCGATCTGCGGCCGGTCTTTTCCACCGCACCCGAGGACGGCCTGAAATACGTCCAGGACAGGCTCTGGGCAGACCGGGCCGACGTCGTCGAACTGGTCCGGCAGGGCGCCACGGTCTATGTCTGCGGCGACGGCAAGCACATGGCGCCGCAGGTCCGGGACACGTGCGCCCTCATTTACCAGGAAGCGACCGGCGCCTCCAAGGCGGAGGCCGAGGCCTGGATGGATGAGGTGGAGCGCACCCACGGCAGGTACGTGGCCGACATCTTCACCTGAGGCCGCCCCGCCGCTCCCACGGCCGGCCGGTGCCGCCTAGCGGTGGTTGAACTCCGGCTGCCGCTTCTCGGTGAAGGCGGCCATGCCTTCCTTCTGGTCCTCGGTGGCGAACAGCGAGTGGAACACGCGCCGTTCAAACAGCACGCCCTGGGCAAGCCCGGTCTCAAACGCGGCGTTCACCGCTTCCTTGGCCACCATCGCCACCGGCTTGGATTTGGACGCAATCACCTCGGCCGCCTTCAGCGCCTCCTCGACGACGTCCGCGGCGGGGACCACCCGGGACACCAGGCCCGCGCGTTCGGCCTCCTCGGCGTCCATGAAGCGGCCGGTCAGGATCATGTCCATCGCTTTGGACTTGCCCACTGCGCGGGTCAGGCGCTGCGAGCCGCCCATGCCGGGGAGCACGCCAAGGTTGATTTCCGGCTGGCCGAACTTGGCGTTGTCCCCGGCGATGATGAAGTCGCACATCATCGCCAGCTCGCAGCCGCCGCCGAGCGCGAAGCCGGACACGGCTGCCACGACGGGGATGCGGAGCCGGGTGAAGTCCTCCCAGCCGCGGAACCAGTCCGCCGCGTACATGTCCATGTAGCCCTTGGACTGCATTTCCTTGATGTCCGCGCCGGCAGCAAAGGCCTTCGCCGAACCGGTCACCACCACGGCACCGACCCCCGGGTCCGCGTCCATCCCGGCGACTGCCTTCACCAGCTCGTCCATCGTGGCCTTGTTCAGGGCATTGAGGGCCTCGGGCCGGTTGAGCGTCACGAGGCCCACGCGGCCGCGGCGCTCCACCAGGATGATTGCGTACTGTTCCGTCATGGGTGGTCCCCTTCGGTGGTGCTGGTCTGGTTCTGGTTCTGATGTTGCGCGTTGGCTTCGGTCCGGGACTAGTGCCCGGCCGTGCCTGCCTCGGATTTGCCTGCTTCCGACTTTTCCCGGATGTCGGTGATGATGCCCGAGAAGTCCCGGCCGGCACCGCCTTCCGCGGCAAACGTATCGTAAATTTCGGCCGCGAGCGGCCCGAGCCGGGCCGCGACGCCGGTGCTCTGCAACGCGTTGAGGGCCAGGTTGAGGTCCTTGGCCATGAGCGCCCCGGCGAAGCCAGGCTGGTAGTCCCGGTTGGCGGGGCTCGTCGGGACCGGACCGGGCACGGGGCAATTGGTGGTCAGCGCCCAGCACTGTCCCGAGGCGGCGGAAGCGACGTCGAACAGCGCCTGGTGGGTCAGGCCGAGCTTCTCGCCCAGCACAAAGGCCTCACTGACGGCGATCATCGAGACGCCCAGGATCATGTTGTTGCAGATCTTGGCCGCCTGGCCGGCACCGTGCGCGCCGCAGTGGACCACCCGCTTGCCCATGACTTCCAGCAGCGGATTGACGGCCACGAAGTCCTCCGGGAGGGCACCGACCATGAATGTGAGCGTGCCGGCCTCGGCGCCCACCACGCCTCCGGACACGGGGGCGTCGACGGCGCGGTGGCCGGCCGCGACCGCGAGTTCTGCGGCCTCGCGGGCCTCGTCCACGTTGATGGTGGAGCAATCCAGGAACATGGTGCCCGGGGCGGCGGCTTCGAGCAGGCCGGGCGTACCGCCCGTGCCGCGGTAGGCGTCAAGGAGGTGCTTGCCGCTGGGCAGCATGGTCAGCACGACGGCGGCGCCCGCCGCCGCCTCGACAGCCGTCCCGGCAGTGGGAATGCCGTGCTCCCGGGCGGCGTCCAGGGCCGCCGGCACGACGTCGAAGCCGGTCACCCGGTAGCCGGCCTTGACCAGGTTGACGGCCATGGGGCCGCCCATGTGGCCCAGGCCGAGGAAGGCGATGGTGCCGGTATCCGGGGCTCCTGCGTCAGACATGGTTCTTCTCCTTGTTGTTCTCCGCGTTGTTCTCTTTCGGAGAGAGTTTCAGTTCGCGCCCGCCCAGCGGGGCGAAGTAGGCCGCGACGTCCGTCCCGGTGACCTCGGCAAGGGTGGCGGGCTTCCAGCGGGGATTGCGGTCCTTGTCCACCACCTGGGCGCGGATGCCCTCGCGGAAGTCCGGGCCGTCAAGGAAGCGCAGGCCGACGCGGTACTCCTGCTCCAGCGCCTGCTCCAGGCTCAGGCCGCGGACCCGGCGCAGGGATTCCAGCGCCACCTTGACCGCCGTCGGCGACTTGGCCTCGATGGTGTCAGCGGCTGCGGCGGCCTCCCCGCCCGCCTCTCCACCGAAGGCCCGCAGCCGGCGCAGGATTTCCTCGGCGTCGTCGCTGGAGTAGCAGGCGTCGATCCATTCCTGCTGTGCGGCCAGGACTGAAGCCGGTGCCGGTTCGGCGAATCGGGCCACAGCGGCCTCGGCCGCCTCGGTTTCGAGCGCTGCCGCCAGGCCCGGCAAACGGCCGGAGGGCACGAAGCAGTCGGCGAGGCCCAGGAACAGTGCGTCCGCGCCGCTCAGGTGGGCTCCGGTCAGGGCCGCATGGGTGCCGGTCTCCCCCGGCGAGCCGGAGAGCAGCAGGGTGCCGCCGACGTCGGGAACAAACCCGATCGTCGTTTCGGGCATGCCCGTGCGGGTGCGTTCGGTGACGATCCGTACGGAGCCGTGGGCCGAGATCCCCACGCCGCCGCCCAACACCAGCCCGTCCATGAACGCGACGTACGGCTTGGGGTATTCGGAGATGAGCAGGTTCAGCCGGTACTCGACGGCCCAGAAGTCTGCGGTGGCGTCCCCGCCGTCGAGCATGTCCCGGTAGATGGCCACGATGTCACCGCCGGCGCAGAGGCCCCGGTCCCCGGCGCCGCGGACCAGCACCGCAGCCACGGCGTCGTCGTCGGCCCAGAGCGTGAGCTGTTCGAGCATCGCGGCGGCCATGCCGGCCGTCAGGGCGTTGACGGCCGCGGGCCGGTTGAGGGTCACGACGCCGAGGTGGCCGCGCCGTTCAAACGTCACTTCCCCTGCTTCCCCGGCCAAGGGTTCGCCTGCCGCTGCTCCACTGTCCGCTACCCGCGCAACGTCCGCCCCCATCAGCTGCCTTCCGGCATGATGAAGCTGGCGCCCTGGCGGATACCGGACGGCCAGCGGCTGGTGACCGTCTTGGTCTTCGTGTAGAAGCGGAAGGCGTCGGCCCCGTGCTGGTTGAGGTCGCCGAATCCGGACGCCTTCCAGCCGCCAAAGGTGTAGTAAGCAATCGGCACGGGGATGGGGACGTTGATGCCCACCATGCCCACCTGGACCCGGCTGGCGAAGTCCCGGGCGGCGTCGCCGTCGCGGGTGAAGATGGCCACGCCGTTGCCGAACTCGTGTTCGCTGCAGAGCCGGAGGGCCTCGTCGTAGTCTTCGGCGCGGAGCACGCTGAGGACCGGGCCGAAGATTTCCTCCTTGTAGATCTTCATGTCCTTCGTGACGTTGTCGAACAGCGTGGGTCCGATCCAGAAGCCGCCGTCGTAGCCTTCCACCTTCAGGCCGCGGCCATCGGTCACCAGGCTCGCACCTTCTTCGACGCCGGAGGCGATGTAGCCTTCGATCCGGTCCTTCGCGGAGGCCGCCACCACCGGGCCGAAATCGGAGTCCTTGGCGAGGCTGTGGCCGACCTTGAGGCCGGCGATCCGCTCCTGCAGCTTCTCCACGAGGACGTCCGCGGTCTTCTGGCCCACCGGAACGGCCACCGAAATCGCCATGCAGCGCTCGCCCGCGGAGCCGAAGCCTGCCCCGATCAGGGCGTCCGCGGCCATGTCCAGGTCCGCGTCGGGCATGATCACCATGTGGTTCTTGGCGCCGCCGAAGCACTGCGCGCGCTTGCCGTTCGCCGCGGCGGTGGCGTAGATGTACTGGGCAATGGGCGTGGAGCCGACGAACCCGATGGCCTGGACCCGGGGATCCTCCAGCAGCGCGTCCACCGCTTCCTTGTCCCCGTTGACGACGTTGAAGACGCCGTCGGGGAGGCCCGCTTCGGTGAAGAGCTCGGCCAGCCGCAGCGGCACGGAGGGATCCCGTTCGGAGGGCTTGAGGATAAAGGCGTTGCCGGCGGCGAGCGCCGGCCCGGACTTCCACAGCGGGATCATGGCCGGGAAGTTGAACGGCGTGATGCCGGCTACGACGCCGAGGGGCTGGCGCATCGAGTGCACGTCGACGCCGGTTCCGGCGTTGTCCGAGAACTCGCCCTTGAGCAGGTGCGGGGCGCCGGCGGCGAACTCGACCACTTCGATGCCGCGCTGGATGTCGCCCTTGGCGTCCGGGAAGGTCTTGCCGTGCTCGGAGGACAGCAGGGTGGCGAGTTCGTCCATGTGCTCGTTGACCAGGTCCACGAACTTGAGCAGGATCCGGCCGCGGCGCTGCGGATTCATCGCGGCCCATTCCACCTGCCCCTTTTCGGCGCTGGCGATGACGTTGCGCACCTCCTCGGTGCTGGCCAGCGGCAGCCGGGCCTGGACCTCGCCGGTGCAGGGATCATAGACGTCGCTGAACCGGCCGGAGGTTCCCTCAACCCGCTGCCCGTCAATGTAATGGGATAGTTCTCGAACCATGACCGAATGCTCCTTTGCATGTGACCTAGATCATCTCTGCAGCCGAATATACTCGGACTTCCTACTAATTTCCAGAGGACGGAGCCGGCCGGCGGCTTCGTCCGGGGGCCAAGTTCGGTAAGTTAGGGACTGTGAAGATTGCTACCTGGAATGTGAACTCGCTCCGTGCCCGCGCCGACCGTGTGGAGTCCTGGCTTCAGCGCACGGACTGCGACGTCCTGGCCATCCAGGAAACCAAATGCAAGGACGAGAACTTCCCCTGGGAGCTCTTCGAGAACATGGGCTACGAGGTGGCGCACTTCGGCCTGAGCCAGTGGAACGGCGTCGCGATCGCCTCCCGGGTGGGACTCGACGACGTCGAACGCACCTTCCTGGACCAGCCCGTGTTCGGCAAGAGCGGCAAGGACGCCGTGCAGGAGGCCCGCGCCATCGGCGCCACGTGCGGCGGCGTCCGGGTCTGGAGCCTCTATGTCCCGAACGGCCGCGCCCTCGACGATGAGCACATGCCCTACAAGCTCAACTGGCTGGACATCCTGAAAAACCACGCCGGCACCTGGGTCAAGGAGGACCCCGAGGCGCAGATTGCGCTGATGGGCGACTTCAATATCGCACCCCTGGATGATGACGTCTGGGACATCGACTACTTCCGCTCCGGAGGCCTCACCCACGTCAGTGAACCTGAGCGGGCCGCCTTCCATGCCTTCGAGGAGGCCGGCTTCCAGGATGTCGTCCGCCCGCACACCCCGGGGCCCGGCGTCTACACCTACTGGGATTACACGCAGCTCCGCTTCCCGAAAAAGGAGGGCATGCGGATCGACTTCATCCTCGCCTCCCCGGCCCTGGCGGCACGGGTCACCGGTGCGATGATCGACCGCGAGGAGCGCAAGGGCAAGGGCGCCTCGGACCATGCCCCGGTGATTGCGGAACTGGCGGACTAATGGCTGCCGGCCAGGGAAGCGTCGTGATCCAATGACGGGGAGCATCTACCACGGACAGTCCGGGCTGCCGTTCTCTTCCGCGCTCCGGATCTACGAGCCCCTCGAGGCGTTCCCCGAACAGCAACGGAAGACCCTGGAGGCCGCCGGCGCCGGCCAGGCGTCCCGCGCGGCTGTGGAGAACGCTGAGCTCCTGGCGTCCCTGGGCCGCATCACCCGGCCCGACGGGGATCCGTTTCCCACCGGCCGGACCGATCTGGTGCGCGTTGTCGCGGCCCCGGCCAGGCGGGCCCCGTCCGGCGCAGCGCACGACGCCGCCACGTCCGGGACTGCGGCCGCCCCGCAGCCCGACCGGTTGCTGTACTGCCCCAGCCAGCTGGTCCTCCGCGCCGGGCTGGCCGCCAATGCCCTGATGGAAGGCATCCACGGGCCCCTGGCCCAGCTGCTGATCCCGGAAGAACAGCGGGACAAACACCAGGAACGCATTGATGAGGTGCGCGCCCACGATGGCCTGAGCCGGGTCCACACCAGGGCGTCCACGTGGGGCATTCCGTTCAGCTGGTTCTGCCTTTTCCAGGAATCGGATCCCACCGACGTCGTCGAAGCCGACGGCCACATTGTGACGGTCCGCATCCGCGCCGGCATCAGCAACGCGCTGGAGCGGGTGAGCTATGCGGTGGCGCACCTGGCCCTCGCCGCGCCCGATCTCGACATGCTTGAGGACCTGACCCAGTTAACGGAATGGCTTGAGCTCTTCCACCCGGACTCGGCGGTGGAACTCGACTACGGCGGGGTGGCAGACAAGGTCTATCCGGATGATTCGCCGCTGGACGTACGCCTCGGCATCGAGTGCCTGGCGGAGGGGGACATGACCGGCGCCGCCGCGGCCTACCGCCGGCTGGCCTCGCGTTGGGTGCCGATCCGCCAGCTGGCCCGCGCGTCCTAGCGCGGCCCGAACTCCGCTAGCTGAGCCGCGCGGACTGGCGCAGCGGCGGCGCCGTCGTCGTCCGGATAATCAGCCGGTGCGGCGCCACAGCGGACTGCACGGAGCCGGAAATGCCGTCAAGCTCGTCCAGCAGCATTTTGGTGCCGAGTTCGGCCTGCTGGTCCGGGCGCTGCCCGACTGTGGTCAGGCCCATGGCCTCGGCGAAGTCGTGGTCGTCGATGCCGATGACCGAGAGGTCCTCCGGGACGCGCACACCGGCTTTGTTGGCCTCGAAGATGACGCCCATGGCCATCTCATCGGAGGCGCAGAAGATTGCTGTGGGCTTGGCACCGCCGGTGGCCCAGAGGCGGCGGAATGCCTCCTGACCGCTGCGGACGGTGAAGTCCCCCCAGAGGTCCCATTCGGCCCGGACGGGCAGCCGCGACTCGCCCATGATGTCGTGGAAAGCCTGGATCCGGACCCTGGGGACGTCGAAGTTGAGGTCGGTTTCGTCGTCGCCGTGCAGGAGCGCGATGTCCGTGTGGCCCAGCCCGATCAGGTGGCGCACTGCGGTGGCGGCCGCGGCGTAGTCGTCGATGCCGATGTAGGGGCACTCCTCGACGTGGCCTCCCACCACCACCAGCGGGATGTCGATTTTCTGGAGATGCTCGATTTCCTCGTGGGTGAGCGCCATGCAGAGGACCAGCAGGGCGTCGATCTGCTTGTAGACCATGGTCTTGCTGAAGAGCCGCTCACGGTGGCTGCCGTGGCCGCCGAGGTTGAAGAGGGAAAGGTTGTACTGCCGGGAGTGGAGTTCCCGGTCGGCTCCCTCGATGGCCTTGGAGAAGAACCAGCGGCTGACGAACGGGGCCAGGACGCCGATGGTTTTGGTCCGGCCCGTCGCCAGGCCGGACGCCGAGGACGACGCGACGTAGCCCAAGGATTCGGCGATGCCGAGGATCTTCTCGCGGGTTGCCGGGGAAACACGGGGCAGTCCCCGGACGGCACGGGATACGGTGGCCGTTGACACGCCCGCAGCGGCGGCGACATCCTCAATGCTGACGCCCGAGTGGCCTCCGCGCTGCGCCCGTTCCGTCCGTGCCACCTGTGCCCCCTAATTAACGGTCCGTGGAAGCCTGGCGGCTGCCCGCAGACGTGTTGCGTCCGCCTCCCCCCGGCGGCTGAATAATCCTGCCCGGCTGCTGCCCGGCTCCTGCCCGGCTGCTGTCCCCCTGCTAGGAGTGCCGGCTGGCCGTCCGGCGCGGCAAACGCCGGCGCAGCCGGATCATCCCGTAGAGGGCCAGCAACATGGCGAGCAGACCCAGGGCCCAGAAGAGGGCTGGCTGGGCGGTCACTTCCATCCAGACAGTGACCACCAGCAGCACCACGGCCCAAAAGCCGAGGAACCCGATGATGATGTCGAAGTCCTCGCCGGAGCGCACCTTTCGACGCGTCGCCGGCACGTGACCCTGGTTCTGCTCGTCAGTCATCACGCCTCAGTCACTTAACCGCGCCGGCCGTGAGGCCCGCGACAATCTTACGCTGGAACACCAGCACCAGGATGACCAAGGGAATGGTCACAATAGTGCCCGCAGCCATGATGGCGGTGTACGGAATCTGGTTCGGCTGCGCACCGGCGAAGCTCGCAATGGCCACGGTGACCGGCTGCGTTGCGTCGGACGAAAGCTGGCTGGCGATCAGGAATTCATTCCACGATGAGATGAAGGCCAGGATGGCGGTCGTGAAGATGGCCGGTGCGGCCAGCGGCATGATGACCTTCCGGAAGGCCTGTCCCTGCGTGCAGCCGTCCACCCGGGCCGATTCCTCGAGCTCCCACGGCATCTCCCGGAAGAAGGAGGTCATGGTGTAGACCGTCAGCGGCAGCACGAACGAGATGTTCGGGATGATCAGGGCCTGGTAGGTGCCCATCCAGCCGATGTTCGTGAAGAGCTGGAACAGCGGGGTGATGAGGGCGACGCCGGGGAACATGGAAGCGCCCAGGATGAAGCCCAGCACAAGGTACTTGAACTTGAAGTTCAAGCGGGCCAGTGCGTAGGCGGCAAACACGCCGATCACCAGCGACACCAGGGTGACGACGGTGCCGATGAACAAGCTGTTCAGCAGTGCCTGGCCAAAGTGGTTGCCGAAGGACGTGTCGAACGCCGTCTTGAAGTTGTCCAGCGTGATGTGAGTCGGCAGGATCGAGGTGTCGTAGGTGTAGCCGACGTCGCGGAACGCCGTCACCACCATCCAGTAGGCCGGAGCCAGGCACCAGAAGAGGATCACGACCGCACTGATGTAGGTCCGGCTCTGGGCCCACTTCTCGCGGTTCTGCGCGGCCTTCCGCCCCCGGTCCTGCTCTGCGCGCAGCTCGGTTGCGGCGCTCGTCGCGGCGGTCATTTCTTCCCCTTACCTGCGCCGGTCTGCTGCTCCACCACGTTCGCTCCGAGGAAGCGCACGAAGATGAAAGCCACCAGAAAGATGATGATGAACGTGATGGTGGACAAAGCCGCCGCCGCGTTGAAGCCCTGCCTGATCTGGTTGATCACCAGGATGGAGAGCGTGGTGGTGTTGTTCGCTCCGCCGGTCAGGATGTATGGGAGGTCGAACATGCGCAGCGCGTCCAGGGTGCGGAACAGGATGGCCACCATGAGCGCCGGTTTCACCAGCGGCAGGGTGATCATCCGGAACCGCTGCCAGGCTGAGGCGCCGTCGACCTTGGCCGCCTCGTACACTTCCGCGGGAATCATCTGCAGGCCGGCAAGAATCAACAGCGCCATGAACGGCGTGGTCTTCCAGACGTCCGCGATGATCACGGCCCACCTGGCCGGCCATTCGCTGCCGGTCCATAGGACGGTGGTGTTGAAGAGCTTGTTGCCGATGCCTTCGAAGGCGAAGATGAACAGCCACAGCTTGGCCGTCACGGCGGTGGGGATGGCCCACGGCACCAGGACGGCTGCACGGACCAGGCTGCGGCCCTTGAAGGCCCGTGCCATGATGACGGCCATCCAGAAGCCGAGCACGGTCTCCAGTGCCACCGTCACGATGGTGAAGAAGAACGTGGTGCCGGTGGCGGACCAGAACTGCGCGCCGAGGGTTCCCGGCGGGCAGTCAACGGTTCCGCCGGACGGTGCCGGGCATTGCTGGAAAATCCAGTTGTAGTAGTTCGAGAAGCCGGCCGGGCCACCCTCAACGAAGAGACCCGTAGCGGGGTCCAGACCGGCATCCTTCTGGAATGACATCACAATGGCGGTGATGATCGGATACACGATCACTACCGACAATGCGAGGATGGTCGGCGCCAGCAGCCAAGCTGCCCAGCGCCCCTGCGTCGCGATGCGGTTGTCCTCCCCAACACCCTTGGGTGCGTGGTGGATCGGTGCCCCGCCCGACGCCGGTGCCTTGACCGACGTCGGGCCTACTTCAGTTGCCATGATGGACCTACTGTCCCGCGCTAGCGGACTCGATGGACTTCTGCATGTCGGACAGGGCCGCGTCTACAGTCTTCTCGCCCTTGATGGCCGAGTACGCGTTTTCCTGGATGGCCTTGGTGACGGCCGGGTAGAACGGGGTGACCGGGCGCGGCACGGCGTTCTCGATCGAGGTCTTCAGGACCGGCAGGTACGGCAGCTTGGCGACGAGCTCCTTGTCGTCGTAGAGCTTGCCGAGCACCGGTGCGAGCGAACCCTGCGTGGCGAAGAACTTCTGGGTCTCTTCGGTGGTGAGGAACTTCAGGAAGTCCACCGCGGTGGCCTTGTTCTTGGAGTAGACGCTGATCGCGGCGCTGTGGCCGCCGAGGGACGAGGCGCCCGGACCGGTCTTGCCGGGGAGTGCGGTCATGCCCAGGACGTCCTTGACCTTGGAGGAGCCTTCGGTGGTGGCCAGGTTGTAGACGTAGGGCCAGTTGCGCAGGAACAGCAGCTTGCCGTCCTGGAATGCCTGGCGGCTTTCCTCTTCCTGGAACGTGATGGCTTCCTTCGGGATCGAGCCGTCTGCGTAGGCCTTGGTCAGGTTGGCCATGCCGGCCTTTGCCTCCGCGGTGAGCAGGTTGGGCTTGCCGTTCTCGTCCAGCACGGCTCCGCCGGCGGAGTTGATTGCCTCGGAGGCGTTGACGGTCAGCCCCTCATACTTCTTGAACTGGCCGGAGTAGCAGCCGATGTTGTTGGTCTTGGCGATGGAGCACATGCTCATCATCTCGTCCCAGGTCTTCGGGGGCGTGGGGACCAGGTCCTTGCGGTAGTACAGGATGCCGCCGTCGGATGATTCCGGTGCCGCATACAGCGTGCCCTTGTAGGAAGCGGCATCAACGGTCGGCTTCAGCATGGCCGAGGTGTCCAGCGCCATCTTGTCCTTGAGCGGCTGCAGCCAGCCCTTGGCGGCGAATTCGGCGGTCCAGACGACGTCGACGCTCGCGACGTCGTAGCCGGGGTCCTTGGCCTGGAAGTGCTGGACGAGGTCGTCGTGCTGCTGGTCGGCCTGGTCGGTCTGCTCCTTGAAGGTGACCTTTTCGTTCGGGTGGGCGGCGTTCCACTTGTCGATCAGCGGGCGGACCACGTTGCTGTTGTCCTTGCCCTGAACGTAAGTAATGGGGCCGCGCCCGTCCAGGCCCTGCGAGGCGGCGTCGCTGCCGCTGGTAGTGCCGCCACCTCCGCCGCCACACGCCGAAAGGGTGATAGCCAAAATGCCTGCCGTGGCGACGGGAAGTAGGAAATTGCGGGTTTTCATACTGGAGTGCTCCTCGCTGAGTACCGGTGAAAAACGGCCGTACTGATGGTGTGCCGACCATCACAGTAATCAACAGGCAGTCCGGAATGCAAGCGTTTACATGAAACCTTTATGCAAAGGAGATTCCGTGGCCCGTCGGCCGGCCACCTCAGCGGACCCGCTCGGAACGGCCGAACCGCGACCGCGCGCCGGATCCGATGTGGATCAGCACCGGGGTGCGTTTGCCGATCACCGCGTCGAGCGCCTCTACCAGGGCGGAAACTTCGGCGGCGAGCCGGTGCGGGGCGACGCCCTGGCGCGGTTCCACCCGGATCTTGAGGGCCGGCTCACCGCTGATCTTGTAGGCGGCGACCGTGACGCCGGCCAGGTCGGGCCGGTCCGCCAGCGCCGCGCGGAGCGTCTGCTCCGCCACGCCGCCGCTGATTCCGACGTTGCCGGGCACTTCACCCGGGTCCTCCTCTGCCACGAGCAGGCTGGTCCGGCCCGTACCCTGTTGGGCAATCCAGGCGATCATCAGGCCAATCACCACCAGCAGCGCCACGCAGATGGCAAGCCACAGCCAGCTCCCCTGGCGGCGGGGGAATTGCGTCCGTTCGAACAAATCGAGCCAGAAGCTCAGGACGCCGCCGGCCCACTCATGCCACCACACGCCCACGGCCGGGACGCTTGCAAGCAGTATCAGGAGGACGCCGATGGCGAGGAGCAGGATGCCAAGGATGCCAATCAGTACGCGGTTCAGCGCCCGGGGGGTGTTGTTCATGCCCCCACCACCCCGGCTGTGGATACCTGGATCCGCACTTCCGGCATCGGCCAGGGGCCCATTTCCTCCACTTCCCGGCGCACAGCCTCCAGGACGGCGTCCGGGCGCAGCGGCACACCGGAGGTCGGCCGGACGTTGACCGTGATCCGGTTCCGCGACACGACCACCATCACCTGTTCCTTGGCCACGTTGGCGGCCAGCCGGGCCCGGCGCGCCAGGGCAGCGGCGATCACCTCATCGTCCACCACGACGGCGGCCCGGCGGTCCGGGAGCAGGTGGCGTGCCCGCCGGCCGGGCAGCACGGCATTGAGGAAGAAGAACAATCCGGCCATCGCGATCACAGCGCCCGTGACGCCGAGCAGAAGCGGCGGGATTCCCGCCGGGAGCGCGACTACCCGCTCGGCCGCGGTCTGCGGATCCACGAGCCACGGCGGTTGCCCGATCGCACGGACCCCGGTCTCAAGCAGCGCATAGCCGAACACGGCCATGACCAGACCGGCCGCGATCACGGACACAACAGCGCGCGATGTGTGCGTCTCCCGTTTCACTATCCGGCCCATGCCCGCGGCGCCGGAACCCAACGGCGCGCTCCCCTGCACCGCATCGGCGTCGTGCCCGGCGGAGTCGATCCCGGCGTTCTGGGTGTCCTGGCTCAATGTACCCGGCCTCCCCCGCGCACGGCGGCCCCGCTGATGCGGATGTCCACCCGGCTCAGCTGCGCTCCGGTCAGTTCCGTCACGCGGCGCAGAATCTCGGCCTTGGCTGCGACGGCACGCTCCCAGATGGAACCGCCGAATCCGGCGACGCGGCCGGGGTCCCGGACCACAGCGGTGAGATTCGGGACCGCGACGGGCATGACAAGCGACAGGGCGAGCAGCCCGTCATCGTCCGACCAGTCGGCGCGGACGTCGTGCGCCGGGACACCGAGGGCCTCCCCCGCGGCCGCCCGGGCCACGCTCGTCAGGGCCTGGGTGCTGATGCGGTTGTGCCCGGCCACCGCGGCGCCGGGGATCGGCGCTTCTGCCGTGATGCTCATGAGGAGGAACGCCGGCCCGTGAGGGCGTCAAACACGCTTCGCAGGTCCAGCTTCCCCTCTGCGGCCCGGCCCAGGAGGGCGCCAATGGCCATGAAGAACAGGGAGCCGAGGAAGCCCCAGACACCGAACTGGAAGGACATGAAGGCCACGAAGGCGCCCATGGCGATTCCCACTACCGTCAGACTCATTGGATTGCCTCCCTGACTGGCCGGGCCTCGGCGGACGCGGCCGGTTTGGCCGGGCCGGGCACATAAACGTCGTTGATCTCGATATTGACCTCGATCACTTCGAGACCCACCAGTTCCCCGACGGCGGCGTAGACGACGGCGCGGACCTGGTCCGCGAGGGTCTGCAGGGGGGTGCCGTACACCGCAACAAGATCGATGTCCACGGCGACCTGCGTTTCGCCGACTTCCACGCGGACGCCCGCTGCGTGATCAGCGTTGCCGACGGCGTCGCGGATGGCCCCGAGGGCGCGTGAGGGTCCTGATCCCAACGAATAGACGCCGGGCACCGATCGGGCGGCGATGCCCGCTACCTTGGCGACGGCAGTTTCCGCTATGACCGTGCGGCCGGTGCCGGCCGGCGCGGACAGACCGTCTGTAGGACTGACCAGGGCATCGGGACCGGGCTGACCGGCTGCGAGCCCGGCAACGTGTTGACCGGCCGCGGGACCGGCGACGGGTTGAGAATTCTGGTATTCCATAACGCACTCCCCCTTCTCTTTGACACAACCCTAGTCCCTGCCTTGGGGCGCGTGGGGGAATCTTGCGGCACCCGTTCCCACAGTCCATGCAGGTGGGGGCGGGAACGGGCGGCCTGCATTGGGGACAAGGCCAGCCATCTGTCGGCTGCGGGATGTCAGCCGGGGGCCGACGCGGGCGTTGGCCTGGCCGAACCCCCTACTTGCAGTTGGTGGCGATCCAGGTCGTGACCGGCGCCATGGCGGCCTGGAGCTTTCCGCTGGAGAAGACCGTCTGGTCGGTGACGCCGGCAACGGCCACCTCCTTGAGGTTGGCGAAGTCGGCCTTGAGGCTGTCCGGGACGCGTTCGGCCGTCGCGGCCAGCTCCTTTTTGAACTGTTCCAGTTCCGCCGTCTTGCCTTGGGCTGCCGACAGCGGAAGGAGCGTGGCGCCGGTTGCCTGCTCCGAGATCTTGGAGCACGCCTCGGCGGCGCTGGTGAAGCCGCCGAACGGTCCCGAGGTCCCGCTGGGGCTCGGCGTGGCGGACGCGGAAGCGGTGGACTCGCCCCCGGCGGACGTGCCCGCGGCGGACGAAGGCGCGCTGCCGGCCTGCGGGGCCGAACACCCGGTAAGCGCCAGGGCTGCGAGGAGGGCGGTTGCGGCGAGAGGACGGGCAATATTCTTCGAAGTCACGTTGCAGAATCACTTTTCGGTTGAGATTACGCCGCCTGCCCGGACCGGGCTGCCGGCGGCCTTGGTGTTCTTTCCCCAGCGTGCGAGTCTAGCCCGGCCGGCTGGACGGCCCCCAAACGGTCGCCGCCGTCGGCCGCCCCTCGCCGCCCGCCTCCCCCGTCGATAAAGCGGAGCACCAGATGGGTGTTAAAGAAGAAAAGCACCAGTTCTCAAAGAACTGATGCTTCCCAGTGGTGGCTCCGACCGGCGTCGATCCGGTGACCTTTCGATTTTCAGTCGAACGCTCTACCAACTGAGCTACAGAGCCTAGGTGACATGTCACCTTGAAGGCCGGAATTTCTTCCGGCAATCAGAGCGACCCTGACGGGACTTGAACCCGCGACCTCCGCCGTGACAGGGCGGCGCGCTAACCAACTGCGCTACAGGGCCTTGCTTGTTTACTGCTTGTTCTTGCTGCCTGCGATATCGCTACCGCAGATTTTCAAGGCCTTTAGCCTACCAGACTTTTTCACCCGGTTTGACCAGTTCCTTGCGTACCCCCAACGGGATTCGAACCCGTGCCGCCGCCGTGAAAGGGCGGTGTCCTAGGCCGCTAGACGATGGGGGCCAGGATGCCATCCGTCGGAACATATCAGGGCAAAAATTAAGGGCCGAAGCCTGTCGTTTTTGTCCTTTCGGGTTCCTCCGAACTGGACTATAAAACTATAAGGGCAGACCCCCGGATTATCCAAAATCGGCCCTTCCCGCCGATACAAAGCCGGGCCAAGATGGGGGCGGGACCGGGCAGAGTGGGTGCAAGATGGACTGATGGATGCCGTTGATGCCCTCAATGAGATTGCGTTCTGGCTCGAACGCGGGCTCGCCCCCACCTTCAAGATCCAGGCGTTCCGCAAGGCAGCCGGGATTATCGGCGCCCTGGACCCGGAGGAGGTCGCAGCGCGGGCACGCAACGGCAGGCTCAAGAGCATGAAGGGGATCGGCGACAGAACGTTCGAGGTCATCCGGCAGGCGGTCGACGGCGGCGTGCCCGACTATCTTGAGGATCTGCGCCAACGCGGGCAGCAACCCCTCGCGACCGGCGGCGCCGAACTGCGCTCGGCCCTCCGCGGGGACCTGCACAGCCACAGCGACTGGTCCGACGGTGGGTCCCCGATCGGACTGATGGCTGACGCCGCCCGGACGCTGGGCCGGGATTACCTCGCCCTGACGGACCACTCCCCCAACCTCAAGATCGCCAACGGCCTGAGCGCCGAACGCCTTCGGGAACAGCTGGACATTGTTGCGGACATCAACGCGGACGGCGGGGACTTCCGCCTCCTGGCCGGGATCGAGGTGGACATCTTGGAGGACGGCACCCTGGACCAGTCCCCTGAGATGCTGGACCGGCTGGACATCGTGGTGGCGAGCGTCCACTCGAAGCTCCGCTCCGACCGGCGCACCATGACCGAGCGGATGCTGGGCGCCATCAATGATCCGCACACGAACGTCCTCGGCCACTGCACCGGCCGGCTGCTGCAGGGGTCGAGGGGAACCCGCCCGCAGTCCGAGTTCGACTCCGCGCGCGTGTTCGCGGCGTGCGCCGGCAATAATGTGGCCGTCGAGATCAATTCCCGCCCCGAACGGCAGGATCCGCCGGACGAGTTGATCCGGCTGGCCCTCGACGCCGGCTGTCTGTTCAGCATCGACAGCGACGCCCATGCGCCGGGCCAGCTGGATTTCCTGCAGTACGGCGCCGAGCGCGCGGCCTCGAACGGGGTACCCGCCGAGCGGATCGTCACCACCTGGCCGCTGGATCGGCTGCTGGAGTGGGCCGGAAGCGGCAAATAACGGCCGGACAGTGGCTCTGGGCCCAGGCACCAGGCCTACCCGGGCCCAGGGCTACCCCAGCCCGGGGATGCCCAGCCCGCCAATGCCTGCCCGCCGAGGCCTAGGGCCGGGACGGCTCCGGCCCGTTGGGCCGCCACGGCGTGGGCCTGGGCAGCCAGCGCGGGACGTTGCTGCGGTACTCCTCGTAGGCCGCGCCGAATTTCCGGGTCAGCGCCGGCTCCTCGTACAGCCGGACGAATGCCACCACCGGGATGGCGCCGATGCCCAGGGCCAGGAAGAGCCTCGGCTGGCCCAGCAGGAGCCCCTGCCCCGCGACGGCCGCGGCAATGGACACGTACATCGGATTCCGCACGTACCGGTAAAGGCCGCCAACCACCAGTTGCCTGGGCGGGGCAAATGGCGCGGGGGTCCCGATGCCTTCGACGGCGAAATGCACAAAGGAGTTCGCGATGACGGCAGCGCCCGCACCGATCATCATGGCGCCCGCGGTCTGCGCGGGCACCCCGCCGGGGACCGGGGACCGGGGACTCCACTTTCCAGCGGGTCAGCAGCCACGGCACCACGCCGGCGGCGGTTGCGGGGGCGACCGCGAAGACGGCTGTGCCGATGGCTGCACGCCGTCGTTCGCTGGCCGAAGCTGGGGATGCTGTCATACCAGCAATCGTGACCCCGCCACGTTGAACGGACAAGGGTCCACCGCCCCCCTGGGACGGGGGATCAGCCTGAGCTTTCCCGACACTTTGCGTGGGCGCGCGATGGGCGGCGCGCGGCGGGGCGGAGCGGCGGGCGGGCGCGTGTCAGGCCAGCAGCAGCACGGCAAGGGCGACCATCACGACGGCGATTCCGGCGTCGAGCACACGCCAGGCCGTCCGGCGCCGGAACAGGGACGTCAGGAACCGCGCCCCCGCGCCGAGGGCGGTGAACCAGGCAATGCTTCCCAGGCCGGCCCCGGCGGCGAACCACCAGCGCCCGGCTTCGCCCTGGGCGGCAGCGAGGGACCCGAGCAGCAGCACCGTGTCCAGGTAGACGTGCGGGTTCAGCCAGGTGAAGGCCAGGCAGGTGCCAAGGACGGCGGCCCGGCCGGCAGCGGGCTTGTTGCCGGGATTCTCCATCTGCTCCCCGCGGACCGCACGCCGGGCCGCGAGCGCCCCGTAGGCAAGGAGGAACGCGGCCCCGGCCCACCGGATCACGACGAGGGCAGCGGGCGCCCGGTCCAGGAGGATGCCGATGCCCGCGACGCCCAGCAGGATCAGCACGAGGTCCGAGACCGCGCAGACTGCCACCACCATGACGACGTGCGAGCGCTGGATGCCCTGCCGGAGGACAAAAGCGTTCTGCGCGCCGATGGCAACGATGAGGGACAGCCCGGCGGAGAGACCGGAAAACAGGGGAAGGATCACCACTCCACGGTAGGCGCCCGCCGAAGATGAAACCAGTTAAAGATTCTGCTGATACGTAAGATGGGCTAATGATGGAGATCACCCCCGAACAGGCCCGGACGCTGGCCGCGATTCTGACGCACGGGAGCTTCGACGCCGCGGCCGCGCACCTGTCCGTGACGCCGTCGGCGATCAGCCAGCGGGTCCGGGCACTCGAGACCGCCGTCGGGCGGCCGGTCCTGACCCGGGCGCGGCCGCCCGGACTCACGGAGTCCGGCGAGGCCGTGGTGCGATTCGCCCGGCAGCTGGAAATGCTCTCTGCGGACCTGGCCGAGGAACTGCAGCCGGAGCACCCCCGCGGAGGGACGCGCCTGACGCTGGTGATCAACAGCGATTCCTTGCACACCTGGGCGTTGGCCGGCCTCGCGGCGGCCAGTGACAACGTCCAGCTCGAGATCCTGCGAGAAGACCAGGAGCACTCGTTGGACCTGCTGCGCGCAGGAGCCGCCGCGGCCGCCATCACGGAAACAGCCCAGCCCGTGCCCGGCTGCTCATCGAGCAAGCTGGGCACCATGCGCTATTTGCCGGTGTGCGCTCCGGACTTCGCCCGCCGCTGGTTTGGGGCGGGTGCGACCGGCGCGACCCTCGCCGCCGCTCCCGTTGTGGTCTTCGACCGCAAGGACGACCTGCAGGACCGCTGGCTGCGCCGGGTCAGCCGGGCCTCCCTGCAGCCCCCGCGCCACTATGTCCCGGCCGCCCAGGAGTTTGGCGATGCCATCCGCTGGGGCATGGGCTGGGGCATGATGCCCGAAATCGAAATCGGCGAGGACCTGCTGGCCGGCAGGCTCGAGGCCCTCGCCCCGCAAGCGCACGTGGACGTTGCCCTCTACTGGCAGCAGTGGCGGCGCGGCTCGGCGGCGCTGAACGACGTCGCGGCCGCTGTCCGGACGGCGGCGCGCGTCCTGCGCTGAGGCCATTCGGGATGTTGGCAGGATCTCGACTAGACGTGACCGATTCCCGCCAGCCGGGAGGAGGCGGGAACGGCTACATTGGCAGCATGGCAACAACCGCCGCATCCGGCCCCACTCCGTCCGCAGGCCCCCACGAAGAGTCTCCGCACGCTGCCCCCGCACCCGCCCCGCAACCCGCGCCGCCCCCTCCCGGGCAGCCGGCCACGATCAGCAGGCTCGGCATCGCCGCCGTCGTCGTCACCGTGGTCCTGTGGGCCTCCGCCTTCGTGGGCATCCGCGCCGTGGGCCCGAGCTTCTCCCCTGGCTCCCTGACGCTCGGCCGGCTGGCCGTTGCCGCCGTCGTGCTGGGCCTGCTGGTGGTGCCCAAGCTCAGGGGCCTGCCCCGGGGCCGCGAGTGGTGGCCCATCCTCGCCTATGGCGTCATGTGGTTCGGAGGCTACAACTTGGCCCTGAACGCCGCCGAACACATGCTCGACGCCGGCACGGCCGCCCTGCTGATCAACGTCAACCCCATCCTGGTGGCCGTCATGGCCGGTGTGATCCTGAAGGAAGGGTTCCCGCGCTGGCTCATCATCGGCAGCCTCATCGCGTTCGGCGGCGTGGCCGTGATTGCGCTTGGTTCCGGCCAGCGGTCGACGGCGGACGTGGCCGGCGTCCTGCTCTGCCTGCTTGCGGCCGCGCTGGCCGCCGTGAGCGTAATCGTCCAAAAACCGGTGCTCCGCAAGTTCCCGGCCGCCCAGGCCACCTGGTTCGGCATCATGGTGGGCGCCCTGTGCTGCCTGCCCTTCAGCGGCCAGTTGGTCACCGAGTTGCAGGCCGCTCCACTGCCGGCCACCCTCGGCCTGGTTTACCTGGGCATCTTCCCCACTGCGATCGCATTCACCACCTGGGCCTATGCGCTCTCGATGATTGATGCGGGACGCCTCGCGGCCACCACCTACCTGGTCCCGGGCACCACAATCCTGATCTCCTGGCTGGTCCTGGGCGAGATTCCGACCATCTGGGGCCTGGTGGGCGGCGCGATCTGCCTTGTGGGCGTGGGGCTGACCCGGCGCCGGTCCCGCTAGGGTTTGCCTATGCCCTCCTCCCTCCCGCCCGGCCTGCCGATCGTTCCGAACGGCGGGGACGGTGGTGACAGCCCCTTCCCGATGTCCGAGGCCGATTTCGAGGCCGCCGTGAGTGATGCCCTCGGCCGGATCCCGCCGGATCTGGCAAAGACCATGAGCAATGTCGCGATCTTCATCGAGGACGACTACACCCCGCAGCCCGGCGAGGATCCGGACACCGTGCTGCTGGGGCTCTATGAGGGGGTGCCCCTGACCGAGCGGGACTCCTGGTGGGACGCCGGCTCGCTGCCGGACCGGATCACCATCTTCCGCCAACCCATCCTGGACATCTGCACCTCCCGGGAGGACGTGATCGAGGAAGTCACCGTCACCGTGGTGCACGAGATCGCCCACCACTTCGGCATCAGCGACGAGCGCCTGCACGAGCTCGGCTGGGGATAGCCTTGTAGGCATGGGACACGACCACAGCCACTCGCATGGCATCACTGCCACCGGCAAGCACCGCAAGCGCCTGGTCGCCGTCCTGGCCATCACGCTCGCCGTGGTGCTCGTGCAGACGATCGGTGCGGTGGTCTCCGGATCCCTGGCCCTGCTCGCCGATGCCGGACACATGCTCTCGGACGCCGCCGGCGTCTTCATCGCCCTGCTGGCCGCATGGATCGCCACCCGGCCCGCCAGCGACCTGCGCACTTACGGTTACCAGCGCGCCGAAGTTCTGGCGGCGCTGGCGAACGCACTGGTCCTGATCGTCATCTCGGTGGTCATCTTCACCGAGGCCATCCGCAGGCTCGGCACCACCCCCGAGGTCCACACCGACGTCATGCTCGCCGCGGCGGTCCTCGGCGCCGTCGCCAACCTGGTCTCCCTGCTGATCCTGCGCGGCGCCCAGAAGGAAAGCCTGAACGTCCGCGGCGCCTACCTCGAAGTCCTGGGGGATCTGCTGGGGTCCTTTGCCGTCATCGCGGCGGCGGTGGTCATCATGGTCACCGGGTTCCAGGCGGCCGACACCATTGCCTCGATCCTTATCGCCCTCATGATCCTGCCCCGGGCCTGGCACCTGCTGCGCGACGTCGTCGACGTGCTCCTCGAGGCCACGCCCAAGGGCGTGGACGTTCAGATGATCCGCGACCACATCCTTGCGGTGGACGGCGTGGTATCCGTCCACGACATCCACATCTGGACCATTACCTCCGGTGTCCCCGTCTTCTCCGCCCACGTGGTGGTGGAAGACGCAGCGCTCGGCGCCAAAGGCGCCGACCGGGTTCTGGACAAACTCACCAGCTGCCTTGGCTCCCATTTCGACACCGAACACTGCACGTTCCAGCTCGAGCCCACCACGCATTCAGAGCACGAGGCCCACCAGCACGCCTGACCGTCGGCAGGACACACCCGTCACGGACGTGGCCAAATGACACTCGTGTTGTTTATGTTATTCATGTGACTCGTGTTGCCAAAGTAGCCTTTGGCACGTAGCCTCATGCCTGCTGGGTGATCCGCAGAGGGCTTTCACGCGCCAAATCCGACCTCGCTCACTCCAGCCTGAGACTTCAGCGAGGTTGCCCATGAGTTGGATCCGATCCGGCCGCAAGACGGCTGTGCTCTGCACCGCCGTCGTCCTCCTCGGAACGCTCGCGCTCCCGGCCCAGGCCGCGCCGCTGATTTCTTCGCAGATTTCTCCGCAGGGGCGCCCGCCGCTGGAGACTGCCGGCCGGGTTCCGGCGTCGCCGGAGATCCCCTCACCGGAAGAGATCGCTGCCGCCAAGTCCAGTGCAAGCTCGACGGCGGCAGAGGTCACCAGGATCGACGGGCTTCTGGCCGACGCGTCGGCCGGCCAGGAAACCAGCCTCGCCGCATCCCTGCAAGCAAACAACGCGTACGGCGAGGCCCTCGTGGAGCTGGCCACACGCCGTGACGCGGCGGCTGTGGCGGCCGCCAGGGCTGCCGCCGCCGGGGCAGAACAGGCCAAAACCCGCAAACAGCTGGGCCAGCTGGCCGGTGACCTGTACCGCAACGGCGGGCTGAACCCGGCCCTCAGCAGCTTTGTCAGCGGCTCCGGGCGGGCCCTGGAGGATGCAGCCACGCTGGAGGCTGTAACGGCCGGACGCGCGCGGGCCTTCGAGTCCGCGGAAAACGCGGCCACGGCCGCGCAGTCCCTGACCGAAGCCGCAGCGGACGCCAACCGCGCCGCCGACGAGGCCGCCGCGACTGCCGCGGACCGCAAGGCCGACGCCGGCCGCGCCGACGCCGCCCAGCGCCAGGTCGTGGCCGATGCCAAAGCGCAGCGCAGCGCGCTCGTGGACCAGCTGGCAAGCCTGAGAAACACCACCGCGGCGCTGGAATCGGCCCGGGTGGACGCCCTCGACCGCCAGCGCCAGCAGGCTCGGCTCGCAGCACTGACCGCGGCGGCAGGCCCAGCGCCGCAGCCTGGCACGGGTTCACAGCCGGCACCGGCAGCACCGGGACGGGACGATTCAGCCGCAGGACAGCCAGCCGCTCCGGCTCCCGCCGACGTGCCGGCCCCCGCTGCAGCGCCCGCACCCGCGCCCGCACCGGCCTCCGCCCCGGCACCAGCGTCCGCGCCGGATCCCGCGCCAGTACCTGCTCCGGTCCCCGCACCGATTCCTGCCCCGGCCCCGGCGCCAGTACCCGTTCCGGTTCCGGCGCCGATTTCCGGCGGGTCAAACCAGACCGCGATTTCGGTGGCGCTCGGCAAGACCGGATCGCCGTTCTTCTACCAGTACGGCGGAACCGGGAGCTATGGGTTTGACTGCTCGGGCCTGGTGCAGAATGCGTTCGCCGCGGCAGGGAAGTACCTGCCCCGCACGGCCTCCCAGCAGTTCGCCCAGGCCCCCGTCCATGTCCCGCTCTCCCAGGCGCGTCCGGGCGATCTGTTCGTCTGGGGTTCGGCCCCGGGCTTCTACCACGTGGCCATCTACCTCGGCGGCGGCCGCGTGGTCCAGGCGCTGAACCCCGACGCCGGCATTACCGTGACCGATGTTGCCGCCATGTCCGGGATGCAGCTGTACGGCTACGCGGCCCGTTACTGAGACTGGCGGCTAGGAGAGCACGTCCTTGGTGATGAACCTGCCGTAGGCCAGCGCGCCGAAGACGGCGACGTAACCGCCCTGGAGCAGGGCATTGGCGGCAAAGGAATCCCAGGAAACCGGCTGCCGGAGCAGATCGCCAAAGTCCAGCCAGTAGTGGCTGAAAAGCCAGGGATGCAGCCACTCGAGTTGCGGCAGCGCGTCCAGGACCTGCGCGACGACAGAGAGCACCACGGTGGCCGCCATGGCCCCCACCGGAACATCGGTCAGGGTGGAGATGAACAGCCCGATCGCCGACAACCCCAGCAGCGAAACCGCCAGATAGGCGGCGATCAGCAGGAGCCGGACCAGGGCCTCGCCGGTGCCGATCGTGTCGCCGGAGAGCAGGGTCACCGGCCCCACGGGGAAGAGCGCCGCGCCGATTCCGGCCCCGGTCAGGGCCACCACGAGCGGGGCAACGATCACGAACACGGCCGCCCCGGCATATTTGACGATCAGCAGGCGGATCCGCCCGGCGGGAGCCACCAGCAGGTACCTCAGGGTCCCCTGTCCGGCCTCTCCGGCGATCGTGTCTCCGGCCACGACGCCGACGGTAAGGGGCAGGAACAGCGGAACGGAGACCACCATTGCCGTGACGCCCACGAACAGGCCGTTCTGGGCGATCCGGTCCAGGAAGGCCGGCCCGCGGCCTGCCGGCACGGCCGAGGAGACCCGCACCGCCACCGCGATCAGGATCGGGATGGCCGCCAGCGCGCACAACATGGCCCACGTCCTGCGGCGGCGGAACAGCACCCCGAGCTCGGACGCCAGCAGGTCACCGGTCAGGGACCCGTGCCGGACCGGCGCAGCGCCCGCCCCGCCGTCCCCGCCAGCGCCTGCGGCCGCTTCGCTGGGGCCCGGCGCCGGGGCAACTGACGGGCCGGCTGCCGGATCGCCCGCGGATGAGCTGTTACTGGACAACGTCGAACCCCTCCCCCGTCAATGCCACAAACCGGTCCTCAAGGCTGGCCTGTTCGGTCGCGAAGCCGCGGACCCGGACCCCCGCCGCCACGAGGGCCGCCACCACGGCCTCCGGCTGCACGGCCGCCCGCTCCACGGACCGGGACGATCCTCCGTCTTCCCTGGCAGCCGGAGCCCCAGGCAGTGACACGAACAGGGCCGCGTCGGTCCCGGAGCCGGCGGCACCGGAACCAGCGCCACCGGGAGTACGGCCGTCGGTGCCCAGGGTCGCGGTCAGGCCGAGGCCGGCCAGCACCTGCGCCGCAGTACCCGGATCCGGGGTCAACACGCGGATCCTTGCCTGGCCGGCCCCGCGCAGTTCCGCCAGGGTTCCCTGCGCCACAAGCCGGCCAGCGCTCATGATGGCCGCATGGGTGCAGATCTGCTCGACCTCGGCCAGCAGATGGCTGGAGACGAACACCGTGGCGCCGTCGGCCGCGAGCGATCGCACCAGGCTCCGCACCTCACGGGTGCCCTGCGGATCCAGCCCGTTGGTGGGCTCGTCCAGCACGAGCAGTTCCCGCGGGGCGAGCAGGGCGTTGGCGATCCCCAGCCGCTGCTTCATCCCCAGCGAATATGCCCGGACCAGCTTGCCCGCGGCGTGCGTCAAACCCACCCGTTCCAGGGCTGACTGGACGCGGGCACGCCGAGTGGCGCCCGAACCATAGGGGTCCGCGGCGTCCATGCGGCGCAGATTCGCGGCGCCGGAGAGGAAAGGGTAGAACGCCGGTCCTTCCACCAGCGCCCCGACCCGGGGCAGCACGTCATTGAGTTTGCCGGGCATCTCCTCGCCCAGCACGCGCATGGAACCTCCGGTGGCCGTGGCCAGGCCGAGCAGGAGCCTGATGGTGG
This sequence comes from Arthrobacter sp. 10N44_2, assembly GCF_056394385.1. NCBI lineage: Bacteria > Bacillati > Actinomycetota > Actinomycetes > Micrococcales > Micrococcaceae > Arthrobacter > Arthrobacter sp. 10N44_2. The sequence goes on from NZ_JBFTHT010000013.1 coordinate 78,334, forward strand.
TGGTCTTCCCCGAACCGTTCGGGCCCAGGAAACCAAAGACCGCGCCTTTCGGCACGGCCAGGTCGACGCCGTCGACAGCCATCTGCTGGCCGAACCGTTTGGTCAGGCCCGTGGTCTCAATGCTCAGCTCGGCCGCCGGCCCGGCGGCGCTCACGCGGCCGTCACCGGATGGTCAGGGAGCAACCGTCGGCCACCGGATACCGCACCGGACATCACTTCTGTGCGGCAGCGGCCTGGAGCCGCTCCAGTGGCACGGAGCCGGCGACGACCCGGCCGTCGTCGAGCACCAACACGTTCACCAGCGCGGTGGACAAGAGCCGGCCGCCCTGGACCGGGACGGTGGCCTGTTCGAGCAGGGCCGTGGCGTCCGACGCCGGGCCGGCCGTTCCCGCCGGGAACTCAACAACCGAGTCCCAGCCAGAGCCGGTGACGGCCGGCTTGCCGGCGCGGTCCTTGGCCGCCGGCGCTGTGGCGTTCCCGGCGTCGTTTCCGTGTTTGTGCTCCTTTACCGGAATCTCCTCGACCGTGGCGCCCGGCGGCGGGGTGAACGTGAAGACCGACGCGTCGGGGGCCCCGAGGGTCAGGCTGGTGTAGGCGACGCGGAAGGCGGGATCCGACTGTCCGCGCGCCTTCACCTCGACGCCCAGCGGCAGCCCGGTCTGGCCGTCAACGGCTACTGCGATGGACCCGACCAGCGTCGCATCGGACTTTGGTGTCAGCACCAGGTTGTAGGCGGGCCGGCCGGCTACCTGGACATCGGCGCCCACCGCCACGTCGGTGCCCGGTTCGATCTTGGCCAGAAGCATCGCGGCGAGCTGGTCGGGGGTGGCGGTGACGTCGGTGCCGGCGCTGTGACGGCCTGTGTCACCGGCGTCGCCGGCCGGGAGCTGGGCATGGGCGGCCGTGTTGTCCTTGGAGTTGTAGAACCACACGTCGTTGCCGTGGCGGATGGCGTTGCGTTCGGCCAGCCGGTCCATCACCTGGACGCGGGCGTTGTCCGGGCCGTCGCGATAAACCCGCGCGGTGTGCGGCCCCGTCAGCAGTTCGAGCCATGCCGTCCCTGACGCGTCCGGGCCGGCACCGGTCTTGGGCAGCTCAGGAAGCCCGAGCGCAGAGGACTGTTCCAGGGTTCCGGAGAGAGCGGGCTGGCGGTGCTGGGCAATCAACTGCAGCACCTGCTCCGGCGTCTTGGGCGGCAGGGGATCCCCGGCGCTGGCGGGCAGGGATCCGGCCAGCGCGCCGGCGGCAATAACGGCAGGAACGGCGGCAGCGGGCAGCCAGCGCAGCCACGTGCGCGTCATCGTGACCGCGCTCCGGAAAGAGATGTTCCAACTATCCGCGCCTGGGGAATGCGCGCTTCAGTGCAGCTCATAGGTCAACAGTACGCCTGGCCCCGGCGGCCCGGTTATCCTACTTCAGCACATTAATGGTCAGTTCCACGGCGCCCAGCAGGAACGCGAGCACGGAGGTGCCCAGGCCCGCCACGAGCAGCAGGCCGGGATGGGCCAGGCCCACCACCACCCGCCTCAGCCGCGGCCTGTCCCGCAGGAACTTCTTGGGCACGGCGCCCGGTTCCGGCGTTTGTTTCCAGCCCCGGAGCCGCCGCAGGAACCAGGCGCAGCGAATGATGAAGGCCAGCCACAGTACTGAGACCACCAGCGGGATCGCGGCCAGCAGGAGGTTGAAGCCCACCGCGGTGACCTCGCGTTCGGACGCCCCGACGAGTGACTGGAGGGTGGTTGAGATCGAGGCGCTCATGACCACGGACACGCCCCACACGAGGAAGGCGGCGATCAGGGCCAGGAAGCGGACGAAGAAGTGGCCCAGGACGGAGTCCCGGCGCGGCTTCAGGTAGCGGCGCGGGGTGGCGTGCAGAAGGGCGATGCTTGCCAGCAGCGTCGGCAGGGCGGCGAGGCCAACGAGCACGTACCAGGACCAGCCGGGCAGATCCAGGAACTCGTCGGCCACGATCAGCACCGCCCAGAGCCCGGCCCACGCCCAGCCGGCCGTGAGCGGACGCCCCACGAACCACTCCGGCAGCCACGCGTCCGGGTCCGCGGGCGCGGGGGGCGCATCAGTCGCGGGCGCGGGGGCTGCGGGCGCGGGGGCGTCAGTCGCGGGCTCGGGGGCTCCGGGCGCGGGGCTTGCGGGCGGGCGGGTGTCAGGCGCCGGTATGCCCGCCGCGGGAACTCCGGCGCTCCCGGGCTCCCGGCCCTCGGAGCCGCGCACTTCGCTCATGGCCCCACTGTAGCGAGCCGGCCGACACGATGGTGCGGAGCCCGCCGCCGCGGGCGGCCCGGCACGAATTGGCCGGCGTCAGAGTGACGGCGTCAGGGTGCCGGCGACGTTGACGGAGTCACGGTGCCGGCGGCGCCGTCGACTGTAATGCTGTGGCCCGTGGCGATCCTCGACGTCGCGTCGGGGACCCCCACCACTGCGGGGATCCCGTATTCCCGGGCGACGACGGCGCCGTGGGAGTTGGGGCCGCCCATTTCCATCACGAGGCCGCCGGCCGTCAGGAACAAAGGCGTCCAGCCCGGATCGGTGGACGGCGCCACGAGGATCTCGCCCGGTTCCAGGTGCGCGCCCTGGGGGTCCAGGATCACCCGGGCCCGGGCCGTGATGGTGCCGGCCGAAGCCGGCGTGCCGGAGAGCCGCCCCGCGCCGCCGTCAGAGCCTGCCGGCCCCCTTCCGCCGGCTGTGGTCTGCACCGCCTCGGGCTCGGTGCCGTCCGAGAGCAGCACGCGGGGAATGTGCCGGCGGCCCAGTTCGGCCGCGTAAGCCTCCCGGCGCCGGGCCACGAGCCCCTGCAGCGCGGCGCCGCCGAGCCCCCGGTGCGCGTCAGCCAGGTCGAGGAAGAAGATATCGTCCGCCGCATCGATGGCCCCGGCCGCGGCGAGTTCGGCCCCGACGGCTGCGAGCTGCTGCCGGACGGCGCCGAGCGCTTCCACGAGGTGGTACTTGGGCAGCTCACGCAGCCCGGCGAACATCCGGGTCCGCCGCAGCGCGGCCCGCGCGAGTGCACCGCGAAGGCGGCTGCGCTGCCCCGCCGCTGCCACCAGCCGTGCCACCTGCGCCTCCGCCTCGCGGGCCGCCTTGCCGAACTGCCGGTCCGGGGCGAGCGCAGGATCATCCATGCGCAGATAGTTGGCCAGAACCCCGAGGATGTGGGTCGGGTCATCAGACCAGCGGGGCATGCCGACGTCGATCTCCGCCACGGCGCGGTGGCCGTACCGGCCCAGGAACTCCCGCAGCCCGGATTGCACGACGCCGGGCAGGTCCGCCGCCCGGTAACGCCGGGCTATCTCGGGCAATGCGGCTTCCCCGAACACCGCCGCCGACGCCGGGTCGTTGCGGATGGCAGTAGCCAGCGACCACAGGTCCAGATCCATCTCGGTGGTCACGTTGTTGGGCAGCCCCCGCAGGACTTCCTGCAGCGCCCCGTTCCCGGGGTTCCCGGCGAGTTTTCCGGCCATGGCCAGCAAGGCGAACCCCAGGGCGGGCAGCGGCAGGATCGCGGGAACCACGGCAAAGACATGCTGGCCAAGGATCCGCTCGACGTGGTCCAGACGCTCCGTGGCGGTGGCGCCGGCGGGCACCGCGAGTGCCGCGCGGAGCTGTTCGCCCACACGGTCTGCCCGGCGCAGTGCCGCCTCGGGCCGGAGGAGGCCGCGGATCAAGGTCTCCGGGACCTTCGCCCGCGCCGCCACCGGAGCGACGTGGCGCAGGAGCGGCCCAGGCGATCCTATGGTGACGGAGAATCTGGGATCGTCGAACAGGTTGCGCAGCACGGCCGCGGAGCGCGCCTCCATGATGTCGAATACCCGGGGGACGATTGCGCGTCCGGCCTTGCTCCGGAGAACCGGCGTGAGGTCGAAGAATATGCGCTGTCCGGCTTCCGCATACGGCGCGGGCCCGTCACGGGGCACCGGCACCGGGAAATGCGCCGCCCCCGCGACCGAGGACGCAATCAGCCGGATGCCGGCGAGGCCCATCGGCGTCAGGGGCCGGGTCAGCCCCTGGGCCAGGCTGAAGCACAGATAGACGCGCGGCGCGGGCCCGGACGGCTGTCTCTCCGGCCTCGGATACAGCGTGGTGATGGGCCTGGACTGCGTCAGCCACACGGCACCGTCCCGGCCGATGGCCCATTCGAGGTCCTGCGGCGAGCCGAAGTGCACCTCCGCGCGTCGGCCCAGGAGCTCCAGTGCGGCCAGTTGGGCGTCGTCCAGGCTGGGCGCCAGCCCGGCGTCCGGTTGCGCCACCCGCTCGGTGCCGCCGCCGGGCAGGGGACGAATGATGATTCCCTTGTCCCCGATTCGTCGCTCGAGGATCCGTCCCGTGGTGCCGTCGATTACGAAGTGGTCAGGGTTGACCGCCCCGGACACCACGGCCTCCCCCAGCCCCGGGCTGGCGTCGATGACGGCCTCGTGCCGCCGGCCGGTCACGGGATTGGCTGTGAACAGCACCCCGGCCACGGCCGCGTCCACCATGCGCTGGACCACCACGGCGAGGGACACCGCCGAGGGCTCGATCCCCTGCACCGCGCGGTAGGTCACCGCGCGGTCTGTCCACAGCGAGGCCCAGCACCGGCGGACGGCAGCCAGCACGGCATCCGCGCCCACCACGTTCAGGAAAGTGTCCTGCTGGCCGGCGAAGCTGGCAAACGGCAGGTCTTCGGCGGTCGCGGAGGACCGCACGGCGACCGCCGCGTCGGTGCCCAGCGCCGCGTAGGCGGCGCGCACGGCGGCGTCGATGCCGGCGGGGACATCGGCGTCGAGCACCAGCGCGCGGGCCTTCGCCGCAAGCGCAGCCAGCCCCGCCAGGTCGTCGGGGGCTGTTGCGGCGAGGGCGCGGTGCACGTCCGCCAGCGCCGGGGATGCCGTGGCGTCCAGATACGCAGTGGTGGTCAGGCAGAAGCCGGCGGGCACCGGTAGGCCGGCGCGTGCCAGTTCGCCCAGGTTCGCCGCCTTCCCGCCGACGGTGGCGAGCATGTCCGGGCCAAGGCGTTCAAGGGCCAGGACCGGCCCGCCCTCGGCAGGGTCCGGCGTCCCGGGGTGCTCCATCCGTTAACCGTCCTTCCGACGCCGGGCCCGTCGCCTTCTAGGAGTCGCCGAGCATCGGGCCGAAGCTGGCTCTGTCCGCCAGCCGCGGGTCGTCGCGGTCCGGCACCACCATGACCGGCCCCTTGGCGTGGTGGAGGACGCCGTCGGACGTGGAGCCCAGCAGCATTCCGGTGAATCCGCCGCGCCCTCGGGTGCCGACCACCACGAGCTCCACGTGCCGGCTGGCGTCGACGAGGATGTCGACGGGCGAGCCGTCCACGAGCTGCGTCTCCACCTGCAGGGCGGGGAAGTGGCTCCGCAGCCAGGCCACGCCGGCGTCGAGCTGGACCTTGATGTCGGCGAACAGTGCGTCGCGGTCCATCGGGGTGGGCACCCATGCCAACGAGCCGGTGTACTGCGGCACCGCGCACACCACGCGGAGCCGGGCGGAGAGCCGCTCGGCCTGCGCTGCGGCCTCCAGCACGGCGACGCGGGCCTGCTCGGAACCGTCGACGCCGACGACCACGACGTTCTCCACCGGCTGGCTGCCCGACTTGGCCCGTTCGGCGAGGACGTGCTTGTCGTCTGTGGTTTCGCCCAGGCGGTCCGCGCAGATCAGCGGCACAGTCACGGTGGGGCACTTCGAGTGGGCGGGCAGCGCGCTGCTGACGGAGCCGAGCAGCCGGCCCACGAAGCCACCGCGGCCGCGGGTGCCGAAGACCAGAAGCTCCGCGGTTTCGCTGATTTCCAGCAGCACGCCGGACGCGTCCCCGTTTTCGACGGACGCGTCGACGTCGATGTTGTAGAAGGCGATCTTGTCCATGGCGTGCTTGAGGATGGCTTCGGCGCCCTCGCGGATCACGGAGTCGTCCACCGTGGCGTAGCCGCCGTCGAGCCCGGAAGCGGCGAAGATCGGAACGGAATAGGCGGTCACGATGTGCAGCGGGCGGCGGCGGCGCTCCGCCTCACGGGCCGCCCACACCAAGGCGCAGTGGCTGTGGTCCGAGCCGTCCACTCCCACGACGATTCCGCGGGGCGGCGCCGGCTCGCCACCGGTCTCCCATGCCGGGTCCGGATGCACCTGTTCACGGCCCATAGGGTCCGCCTCCTCGCGATTCTTGCCTGATGTTGCGGCTATTCTGCCAGAAGTACTGCCGCCCGGCGTCCACCGGCGAGGCGACCCGGAATCTGCGTGCAGGAACCCCTGATTTTCCTCACTATTCTCGGTTAATTGCGAACATTCAAGACGGTGGCAAGGCGCCCCCGGCCGCCCGCGGCGGAAGGATTTACGCAGAATTAACACGCCGTTTCCTGACCCGGAAATTCAGGCTTTTGAGACGGTTTCCGCTGGAGCGGGAGCGCGGAAACCGCCGGAATCCGGCACCACAGCCAATGTCCTACCTCCCCTATCCACGGGCGGGAATCTTAGGTATCCTTCGAGGCATTGCTGAACCGAGACTGGTGTTCCAGAAAGCAGCCGCTGGGGCTGTGGAACCAGGCACGGGTTGGCGTCCGGGGTTTCCCCCGCGACTCGCACCATTTCAAGGAGGTACCCTGCAGTGTCGAGCATGCCTTTGTACGGCGGGATTGAGCGGACCACCGCCGTAGTCATCGGGACGGGGCTCTCCGGCCTGGCTGTGGCCAGCGAGCTCCAGCGCCGGGGCGTTGCGTCCATCATTGTGGACGGGCTCGACCTCCTGGGTGCCGGCCATCCGGCCAACACCTCCTCGCTCCAGCGCTGCGACGCGGCGGACGCCGGCAGCCTGAGGGAGCGCAACGAAATCCTGCGGCACCTGCGCAACTACGCCGCAAGCCACAAGCTCGACGTGCGGAACAACATCCGGGCCCTGCAGCTGGACCTCCTGGAGGCCGGCACGGACGGCTCACCCACGGAGAAGTGGGCCGTCCAGACCCCGGGCGGCGTCCTGCTGGCCGACCACCTCGTCCTGACCCGCTGCGCCCACAGCCAGCTGCGCCGCATGCTCTCGGAACTTGGCATGGCAGCCGGGCAGAATCTCATGGCGGCGATGCATGCCCTGGGTATGTACCTCGTGGGGGTGGGCGAGCTCATTACCCCGACGCCCAAGGAAGTCCTGCGCCAGGCCAAAGTGGTGGGACAGGCAATCTCGGCCAAGGTCCACCCGAACGGGATCCCCGCACTGCTGCCCGGCGGCTTTGCCCTGGCCGCCCCCGCCTAGCAGCGCTTTGGCCGCGTTGCCGGAGTTGCATTGGCTTGTTTCAGCCTTCGGTGTCGCCGCCCTCGTCCGGTGTGAGGCGGCGTTTCGCCATCAGGCCCAGGGCCACCAGGATGCCGACCCCGACGGCGACGAAGACCATGACGCTCCAGGGAAACTGCTGCGACCCGGCCGGCGCAGGGGCAGGCGCGGGCGTGGTCCCCGGCTGGGCGGTGCCCATCGTGGGGACTGCGGCAGCCGCCGTCGTGCCTGCCGCAGCCGCCGTCGCTGTGAAGGTGAAGCTGCCCTCGATCGGGTGGCCGTCGGAACTGGCCACCCGCCAGTGCACGGTGTACTGCCCCCTAGGGGCGCCGGACTTCAGCTTCTGCGCAGCGACGTTGTCCACGATTTCCACGGAACCGTCCGACCAGTTGGCGCCGGTGGCATCATTGACCACGATCTGCGACCCCAGGGCGAGCGGATTGTGGTTGAACGTGACCGAGACCTGCTCCGGCGGTGCCGCGACGGTTGCTCCGGCAGCCGGGCTGGTGGACTCCGCGGTATCGTGCGCCGACGCCGGGCTCACTGCTCCCAGCAGGACGGCCACAAGGACGACGGCGCCCAGCAGGGCACTGCGAAGCTGGCGGATACGGCGCATGGGCAGGCTACTCCTAGTGTTGGCTTCCTTACAGACTAGGCGAAAACGCAGGGTTGGCCCTCGGGCGCCAAATAAGATATATGCAACACCCATCACTCCCGGAGGACTAATGCAAGACCTAATGCTCAAGCAGGGCTCGGCACTCGACCGGTATTTCAAAATATCCGAGCGGGGGTCGAACGTCTCGCGCGAGATCCGCGGAGGGTTCGCCACGTTCTTCGCCATGAGCTACATCGTGGTGCTGAATCCGCTGATCCTCTCCGGGCCGGACTCCTCGGGCGCCACGCTGGGCTTCCCCGCCGTCGCCGCCGTCACCGCGTTCGTGGCCGGCATCCTGACCATCCTCATGGGCGCGTGGGCCAAGCATCCCTTCGCCCTGGCCACCGGGCTCGGCGTCAACGCGTTCGTCGCCGTCACGGTGGCCACGAACCCCGGCCTGACCTGGCCGGACATGATGGGCCTGGTGATGCTCTCGGGCATCACCATGCTGATCCTGGTCCTCACCGGCTTCCGGACGGCCGTGTTCAAGGCCGTACCCGAGGGGCTGAAGACCGCGATCGTGGTGGGCATCGGCCTGTTCATCGCCCTGATCGGTCTCGTCAACGCGGGCTTCGTGCGCCGCGTCCCCGATGTCGCCGGCACCACCGTCCCGGTCGGCCTGGGCTTCGACGGCAAGCTCCTGGGCTGGCCGACGTTCGTGTTCGTCTTCGGCCTGATCCTGACCATCGCGCTGGTGGTCCGCAAGGTCAAGGGCGCCATCCTGATCGGCATCGTGGCCTCGACCATCCTGTCCGTGATCCTGGAATCCATCCTGCACATCGGGCCCAGCTTTGACGGCAAGAACCACAACCCGCAGGGCTGGTCCCTCGTGGCACCGCAGTTCTCCGAGTGGGCGGCCCCGGACCTGTCCCTGATCGGCAAGGCCAACCCCTTCGGCGCCTTTGAACACCTCGGCTTCGTCGCGGCGACCCTGCTGGCGTTCGTGATCCTGCTCAGCATCTTCTTCGATGCCATGGGCACGATGGTTGGCCTGGCCACCGAGGCCGGCACCATCGACAAGGACGGCAACATCCCCGACGTCGACCGCGTGCTGCAGGTGGACGCCCTGGGCGCGATCATCGGCGGCGGCGCCTCCGTCTCCTCGAACCAGATCTACGTCGAGTCCGGCGCCGGCATCGGCGAAGGCGCACGCACCGGCCTGGCCTCGGTCGTCACCGGCTTGCTGTTCCTTGTGGCGATGTTCTTCACCCCGCTGATCAACCTCGTGCCGTTCGAGGCCGTGGCCCCCGCCCTCGTGGTGGTCGGCTTCATGATGGTCTCCCAGGTGGGCAAGATCGACTGGCAGGACTGGGGCATCGCGATCCCGGCCTTCCTGACCTTCACCCTCATGCCGTTCACGTACTCGATCGCCAACGGCCTGGGCGCGGGCTTCATCAGCTTCGTGCTGATCCGCCTGTTCGAGGGCCGGGCCCGCGAGGTGCACCCGCTCATGTGGGCCGTGGCGTCCGCGTTCCTGCTCTTCTTCGCGATCGGCCCGATCGAGGCCGTCCTGGGGATCCACTAACGCAGCCCCGCCCGCGGTCACGCCGCCGGGTGGGCCACGCCCACCCGGGCGTGGCCCACCCGGCGCTGCTTAACCGTTGTTAAGCTCAGTTTCCGGGATTCCGGACAGTCCGACGGCGGCCCGGCTGGTTTTCCGGCCCGGGCTGCGGTGAGCTAGGGGCATGGTTTCTCCCGCGCTCCCCGTTGATGTCCCGCCCCAGCCCTGGACCGGCAGGTTCGACGGCGACGGCGACGAGCACCGGCGCTGGTGGCAGGGGGTGACCCCCTACGCTCCCGGCACGGTTCCGGCGGGTGTCCCTGCTGCGCGCCCCGCCGTCATCCTCGGCTTCGGCAGCGACGCCGGGGTGCGGCGCAACAAGGGCCGGACCGGCGCCGCGGCCGCCCCCGCCGCCATCCGGGCCGCGCTCGGCCCGCTCGCGTTCCACCTGACGCGGGCCGTGCACGACGCCGGCGACGTCACCGTGGCCGGGGACGCGCTAGAGGCAGGACAGGCACGCGCCGGGCTCGCGATCACCAGTCTGCTCGACGCCGGCGGGCTTCCCGTGGTGCTCGGCGGCGGGCACGAGACCGCCTTTGCCAGCTATCTCGGCGTGGCCGGGTCGGCGGCCGTGCGCGAGGGCCTGAGCGTCGGCGTGCTGAATCTCGATGCGCACTTCGACCTCCGCGATGAGCCGGTGCCCAGCTCCGGCACGCCGTTCCTCCAGATGGCCCGCGCCGAAGCAGCCGCCGGCCGGGAGCTGCGCTACGCCGTCGTCGGGATTTCCGAGCCGAACAACACCCGGACGCTGTTCCGGACGGCAGACGAGCTCGGCGTGGACTATCTGCTGGACGAGGACTGCTCGGCGGACGCCGCGCACGCGTTTGTGGCAGCCTTCCTGGCACAGGTGGACGCGGTGTACCTGACCATCGACCTGGACGTGCTGCCGGCCTCCGTGGCCCCCGGGGTGAGCGCTCCCGCGGCCTTTGGTGTGCCGCTGCCGGTGATCAGCGCCGTGTGCCGCCAGGTGGCCGCGAGCGGGAAGCTCCTGCATCTGGATATCGCCGAGCTGAACCCGGAGTTCGACATCGACGGCCGCACCGCCAAAGTGGCCGCCCGGCTGGTCAATACGCTGCTGGGATAGGCGGCGGCCCGGACGTCAGGGTCTGTGCGAGCAGGGCCTGGGCGGACCAACGCATCGACGCCACAGCCTGTTCCTGCGTGAGACCGCCGATGTCCGTCAGCCAGACGAGGGCCTCAATCCCGATGGCACTGCGGATGGCCAGCGCTAGCGCCCGGATTTCAGGTCCGGACAGCTTCCCCTGGAGCGGCGCGAGTGCTTCCTCAAGCCAGGCGATCGCGCGCCCCTGCCGCAGCGGCAAGTCCGACTTTCCGCGGTCACGTTCCAGGGACAGCCTGAGCATGGTCCGCTGCTGCGCCTCGGTGGAGAGGATCAGCCGTGTGAACTCCAGCACGACGGCGTCGAGCCGCTCCGCTGGATCCTCGGGGGCATCCGCCGGCAGCAGGGACTGCCGGGCCGTTTCCGGGTGGGCTGCGGCGAGCAATTCCCGCTGGCTCGGGAAGTAGCGGTAGGCCGTGCTCCGGGCAATCCCGGCCGCTGCCGCGGTGCCGTCAACGGTGGGGGCGACCCCGTCCGCGACGGCCTCGCGGGCTGCAGCCAACAGGGCCTCAAAAGTGCGGCGCTTCTGCCCCGTCCGGCCGGCGTCCTGATAGGGGGTTGACATGGATCTCATGGTACTCGAGTCTTGTCATGGGACACGCGTCCCATGTAGTCCTCGGCGAAGGGGCGATCTTATGGAAACGGCCAGCAACCCGGCAGCCATCATCCGCGCGGAAGACCAGGGCGAGCGCCGATGGTTTTTCGGCGGCGGAGTCCACACCTGGAAGGCCAGGGCGGAAGAGACCGCCGGGGCCTTCCTGCTGTTCGAGGACCAGATGTCCGGCGGGAAAATGACACCGCTGCACAGCCACCCCGATTCGGATGAAACCATGTACATCCTGGACGGCGAGATCCTCGTGCATATGGACGGGAGAGAGCACCGGATCGGCCCCGGCGGACTGGCCGTGGCCCCGCGGGGCGTTCCACACGCCTTCATGGTGGTCTCCGACTCCGCCCGGATGCTTTGCCTGCACACCCCCGGATGCTGCGAGGCCTTTTACTGGGACGCGAGCATACCCCTCTCCCCCGGCAACGATGCCGGGGACCCTGCCGGCGAATCCGTCGCGCCGGGCCTGGTTGACTTTGGCAGAGTCCAGGAGTCGGCACGTAAAAACGGCGGGATCGTGCTGCTGGGTCCGCCGCCGTTCACTGGGCACTGAAAGCACCGCGCCCACATCTGGGCCCTGGGCCCCGAAACGCAGAAAGTCCCCGCCGTGGCGGGGACTTTCTGGTGAAAACGCTCAGCCTAGCTGCGGCGGACCTGCACGCCGTCGGACTGCAGGAAAAGCTGCGTCTCGGACGGCCCCGCGGGGACCAGCCAGAGCACATTCCCGCTTACCGAGACCTCTTCGACCTCACCGGCCGCAATGACCTGTGCGTGCTTGACAATTTCGACGCGTTCGCCGACCCGAAGGCCGCTCCAGTCGGAAACCGTAGCTGCGGATGCAAGGCGCCTGGACAGTACCGTGCCGCGTGCTTTCATAGAACCTCTACCCCTTTGTATGTGTTCTTTGCCACAACTTCGTTGGTGTGGACTCTCCATTTGTACTACAGTTCCCGGGCCCCCGCCGTCCGTGTCGCCAAAGATTTCGGGGGCGCCGGGAATTGTTCAGCTGCCCTGCATTTTGTTTCTTCTCAGGCGAGATTTCCGACGGCGGATTCGGCCGCCGCCCGGACCTTGCCCGAGGCCACGAGGACATCCGCCGCTTCGAGCTCCGGTGACAGGAACCTGTCGGTGCCCGGACCGTCGACGACGTCGCGCAGCGCGGCGATCACGGCCGCGCCCGCAGGTCCCGGCGTGAGTTCGCCGCCGGAGAGCTGGGTGCGGATGTCCAGCGCCCGGGCCGAGGTCACCAGTTCGATCGCCAGGACCCGGCGCAGGTTCTCCACCGAGCGGCGGAGCTTGCGGGCCGCGTGCCAGCCCATGGAGACGTGGTCCTCCTGCATCGCCGAGCTCGGGATCGAGTCCACCGACGCCGGGACGGCCAGCCGCTTATTGTCCGAAACCAGGCCGGCCTGCGTGTACTGGGCGATCATGAGGCCCGAGTCGACGCCGGGGTCCGAGGCCAGGAAGGCGGGCAGCCCGTGCGAGCGGGCCGGGTCCAGCATCCGGTCGGTCCGGCGCTCGGCGATGGAGCTCAGGTCCGCGACGGCGATCGCCAGGAAGTCCAGCACGTAGGCCACCGGGGCGCCGTGGAAGTTGCCGTTGGAGCTGACCCGGCCGTCGGGCAGGACCACCGGGTTGTCGATCGCGGCGGCCAGTTCGCGGGAGGCGACCAGGGCGGCATGGTCCACGGTGTCGCGGACGGCGCCGGCCACCTGGGGTGCGCAGCGCAGCGAGTAGGCGTCCTGGACCTTGGTGTCGTTGATCCGGTGCGAGGCCACGATCGGGGAGTTGGACAGCACACGGAGCATGTTGTCCGCGGCGGCGGCCTGGCCCGGGTGCGGGCGCAGCGCCGCGTGCAGCTCCGGCAGGAACACCTGGTCGGTGCCGAGCAGCGCCTCGACGCTGAGCGCGGCGGTGATGTCCGCCGTCGTAAGCAGCTGGCGGATGTCCGCGATGGCCATCAGCAGCATGCCGAGCATGCCCTCGGTGCCGTTGACGAGGGCCAGGCCCTCCTTTTCGGCCAGCGTGACGGGTTCGATGCCGTGCGCGGCGAGGAGCTCGGCGACCGGGCGGGCATCCTTGCTCCCGTACAGTGTGCCGTCGGGGCCGGTCGCCTCGCCTTCGCCCATCAGGACCAGGGCGCAGTGGGACAGCGGCGCGAGGTCGCCCGAGCAGCCAAGGGAGCCGAATTCGCGGACCACCGGGGTGATGCCGGCGTTGAGCACGTCCACCATGGTCTGCAGCACCACCGGGCGGACGCCGGTGCGGCCGGAAGCAAGGGTCTTGGCGCGCAGGAACATGATGCCGCGGACCACTTCGCGTTCCACGGCCGGGCCCATGCCGGCGGCGTGGCTGCGGATCAGGGATTTCTGCAGCTGGGTGCGCAGCTCGTTGGGGATGTGCCGGTTGGCCAGCGCCCCGAAGCCGGTGGAGATCCCGTAGGCCGGGACCTCGCTGTGGGCGAGGTCGTCGATGTGGGCACGGACCTCGGCGACGGCGTCCAGGGCGTCCTGGGCGATGGTGACGTGGGCGTCGTGGCGGGCGACGGCGACGACGTCTTCGGGGGTGACACCACTGGAGCCGAGGGTGACGGTGAGCGGTGAATGCGTGGTGATAGTCATGGTGAAGTCCTACTTCGTTTCGTTCATCGGGATGCGGACGCCGCGTTCCTTGGCGACTTCGACGGCGCGGTCGTAGCCGGCGTCGGCGTGGCGGATGACGCCCATGCCGGGATCGTTGGTCAGGAGGCGCGCGAGCTTTTCCGCGGCGAGGTCGGTGCCGTCGGCAACGGAGACCTGGCCGGCGTGGATGGAGCGGCCGATGCCGACCCCGCCGCCGTGGTGGATGGAAACCCAGGTGGCGCCGGAGGCCGTGTTGAGAAGGGCGTTGAGCAGCGGCCAGTCGGCGATCGCGTCGGAGCCGTCGGCCATGGCCTCGGTCTCGCGGTACGGGGAGGCGACGGAGCCGGAGTCGAGGTGGTCGCGGCCGATCACGATGGGCGCCTTGACCTTGCCCTCCTTGACGAGCTGGTTGAACAGCAGGCCGGCCTTGGCGCGTTCGCCATAGCCGAGCCAGCAGATGCGGGCGGGCAAGCCTTCGAACTCGACCCGTTCGGCGGCGGCATCGAGCCAGCGGTGCAGGTGCTTGTTCTCGGGGAAGAGCTCTTTGATGGCCTTGTCCGTGACTGCGATGTCCTCGGGGTCGCCGGAGAGGGCCACCCAGCGGAACGGGCCGAGGCCCTCGCAGAACAGCGGCCGGATGTAGGCCGGGACGAAGCCGGGGAATTCGAAGGCGCGGTTGTAGCCGCCCTTGCGGGCCTCGTCGCGGATGGAGTTGCCGTAGTCGAAGACCTCGGCGCCGGCGTCCTGGAACTCGACCATCGCCTGGACGTGCTTGGCCATCGAGGCCTGGGCCTTCTTGGTGAAGCCCTCGGGATCTGCCGCGGCCTCGCTGTGCCATTCCTCCACCGTGGTGCCCTCGGGCAGGTAGCTCAGGGGGTCGTGCGCGGAGGTCTGGTCCGTGACGATGTCGACGGTGAGCTCGCCGGCGTTGTGGCGGCGCAGGATCTCGGGGAAGATCTCGGCGGCGTTGCCGACGTAGCCCACGGACCAGCCGCGGCGTTCTTCCTTGGCCTTCAGGACCTTGGCGATCGCGGCGTCGAGATCAGTTTCGACCTCGTCGAGGTAGCGCTTCCCGGCCCGGCGGCGCAGGCGGGTCTCGTCGACGTCGACAATCAGGCAGGCGCCGTCGTTCAGGGTGACGGCGAGCGGCTGGGCGCCGCCCATGCCGCCGCAGCCGCCGGTGAGGGTCAGGGTGCCGGCGAGCGTGCCGTTCTCGTCCCCGGTGAGCTTACGGGCGATCGCGGCGAAGGTCTCGAAGGTGCCCTGCAGGATGCCCTGGGTGCCGATATAGATCCAGGACCCGGCGGTCATCTGGCCGTACATCATCAGGCCCTCGGCCTCGAGCCGGCGGAACTCGGGCCAGTTCGCCCAGTCGCCGACGAGGTTGGAGTTTGCCAGCAGCACGCGCGGTGCCCATTCGTTGGTGCGGAAGACGCCAACCGGCTTGCCGGACTGGACCAGCAGGGTCTCGTCCTTTTCCATGGTTTCCAGGGTGCGGGTGATGGCGTCGAACGCGGCCCAGGACCGGACGGCGCGGCCGGTGCCGCCGTAGACCACCAGGTCATCGGGGCGCTCGGCGACCTCGGGATCGAGGTTGTTCATGAGCATGCGCAGCGGGGCTTCCGTCTGCCAGCTCTTGGCGGTGAGCTCGGTGCCGCGGGCTGCTTTGACCGGGCGGGCACCGGTGGTGAAATCGGCGGGTGCCATGAGGGTCTCCTTTGTCGCTGGATATGTGGCCGGATGATGTCTGTTCGGACTGGTGTCCTGGTGTATCCGGAGGAATGAGGTTCTGTATCAACTAAAGCCCCTTCGCGGCCGCGGAAACAGGCCTGCCGGAGGGGTGCTGTCCGGGATTCCAGACCCTTCCCCTCCCCCGTTGCGCTATCACTTCCGGTTGCCAAAAAGGGCGAATGGGAGCCCTAAGTGACAGCGCAACCGGGGGTGGGGTGGGATGGGGCAACCGGTCAGGCGGGACGGCCGTGGATCCGGACCGAGAGCTCGTTGGCGACCTTCTGGACCCGGGCGGCCAGGACCGGCCACTGATCCGCGGGCAGCTTGTCCTCCAGGAACGTCACGGCGACGGCGGCGGTGGGCCACCCCACGTGGTCGGTCACGGCGGCGGCGATCGAACCGAATCCGGGCGTGACCTCGCCGTGTTCGGTGGCGTAGCCGCGCTGGCGGACCTGGTCCAGATGCGAAGACAGCGCGGAGTACTTCATGATGGGCGATTCGGTTTCGTGCCGGGCCGTGAAGGCGGCAGCGTTCGGGTACAGCGCCCGCACCTGCGACTTCGGCAGCGCGGCGAGGATGGCCCGCCCGCTGGCCGTGAGATGGCTGGGCAGCCGGACGCCGACGTCGGTCACCAGGGACGGCCGGTTCTTGGCCCGCTCCTCCACGATGTAGAGCACGTCGCGGCCGTGCAGCACCGCCAGGTGCGCGCTTTCGCCGATCACGTCCACGAGCGAGGCGAGCATCGGCCGGCCCAGCCGGGACAGCGGCTCCTGCCGGGAGTAGGCCGAGCTGAGTTCGAATGCGCTGATGCCCAGGCCGTAGCGCTGCTCCTCGTGCAGGTGCAGCACGAAGCCGTTCGCCTCCATCACCCCGAGCAGGTGGTAGACGCTGGAGCGCGGCAGTCCCAGCGCGGTGGCAATGTTCGACGCCGCCATCGGCCCGCGCCGGGAGGCCAGCAGCTTGAGGATGCGCAGCGTGTTCTCGGCGGCCGGCACCTTCGACGCCGCCTTGGTTCCGGCGGCCCGGTGGACGGCCTTGGGCGCGGGTGTGTCAGGCGCTGCGGACAAAGTCGCGGCGGACTGCGCCGGAGTCGCGTCGGTCGCAGCCGACAAAGTCTCGGCGGCGGGGCTCACGGCAGTACTGGTGGGTGGCATGGATCCTCTTCAGGGTCGGTGGTGTCCGGTATCCCGTACTTAAGCATGCGCCCGGCGACGGTCAACCGACAGCCTCGCACAGGAACGGCTGTCTGGAATGCCGGACAAAGGCCACATACCTGCGGCGGGCCTTCCGCCCCTAGCCCGGCCAGCCCCCCGGTGTTCCGATGAATGTGGGCGCCGGCTTCCCCGTGGTATGCCCGGTCATTGGAAACAGCCCGTCGCCGGCTGAGCCCCATGCGGGATGGTTCCGGAGGGAAGGCACAGACGTGGATGCAGCACTGTCGGGCAGGGTCGCCCTGGTTGCCGGGGCCACGCGCGGCGCCGGCCGCGGCACCGCCGTCGCCCTCGGCGAGGCAGGAGCGGTGGTGTACTGCACCGGCCGCACGACCTCCCGCCACCGTTCGGACTACAACCGGCCCGAGACGATCGAGGAGACGTCCGGGCTTGTCAGCACCGCTGGCGGCACTGGAATCGCCATCGAGGTCGATCACCGCCAGGCTGCGGAGGTGGAAGCCCTCGTGCAGCGGATCGACGCCGAGCAGGGCCGCCTGGACATCCTTGTCAACGACATCTGGGGCGGCGAGGACTTCATCGAATGGAACACCCCGCTCTGGGCCCACGATCTGAATGCCGGACTGCAGATGCTCCACCTCGGTCTGGACACCCACCTCATCACAAGCCACTTCGCGCTGCCGCTGCTCACCCGCCGCCCCGGCGGCCTGGTGGTGGAGATGACCGACGGCACCCGCGAGTACAACGCACAGCACTACCGGGTCTCCGTCTTTTACGACCTCGTCAAGACCGCGGTGCTCCGCCTGGCGTTCAGCCAGGCGGAGGAGCTGAGATCCTCCGGCTGCGCGGCGGTGGCGCTGACGCCCGGCTGGATGCGTTCGGAGATGATGCTCGAACACTTTGGCGTCACCGAGGCAAACTGGCGGGAGGCCGCCGGGACGCAGCCGCACTTTGCCGCGATCTCGGAAAGCCCGCTGTTCGTCGGGCGTGCGGTCGCGGCCCTGGCGGCGGACCCCCACGTGCTCAGCCGCACGGGCGGCTCGTATTCGTCCGGCGCGCTGGCCCGCGAGTACGGCTTCACCGACACCGACGGCTCGCAGCCGGACTGCTGGAGGTACCTCGTGGAGGTCCAGGAAGCAGGACTCCACGCCGACGCCTCCGGATACCGCTGACATCCGGCCGTTCCGTGTCACGGACAACCGGCGGCGGGAAAGACTACGATCGGGTTCATGAAGCACACGTGGGAAACTTCCGCGGACGGCATCATGGCTCTTCCGTCCGGCCGGCTCATTCGTGGGCGCGGCCTGCACTATCCGCTTCCGGCCGGGCCGTTTCCCGAGTTCGGCGTGTACCTGCTGGGCAAGCAGCCGCCGCCCGTGGGGTGGGAGTCCCGATGGGTGCCCTGGCCCGACCTTCGGCTGCCGGTCGACCAGCCGGATGCCCTCGAGGCGTTCCGGGAGGCCTGGCGCCGGGCCGAGACCGAACGGGTTGAAGTGGCCTGCTGGCGCGGGATCGGCAGGACCGGCACCGCACTGGCCTGCATCGCGATCCTGGACGGAGTCCCGCCCGGCCAGGCAGTGTCCTACGTCCGCCGCCAGTACCGGCGCCGGACAGTGGAAACCCCCTGGCAGCGGCAGTACGTGACCCGCTTCCGGACCGGAACGCCCTAGGCGGCTCCGCCCAAAACCGTGACGCCGGCCAACCGGCAAGCGGGCTCAAATGATGACGACGGCCTGCCCGCGGAGGTGTCCATCACGCAGGTCCCGGATTGCCGCCGGCGCGTCCGCCAGGGCGTAGCTCTTGCCGATGACCGGGGTCACCGCGCCCGCCTCGATGAGCCCGGTCAGGAACCGGAGGTCCTCCGCCCGCTCTGCAGCCATGACGCCTCTGAGCCGCTGGCCGACAAACACGGAGAGCAGCCCGGCGCCGAGCGAGCGTTGAAATCCGCCCGTCAGCCGCCCTCCGCCTTCCCCGCCGACGATCGCGAGCGTGCCCTTCGGCTTGAGCGCCCGCCGCAGGACGGTGAGCGGGCGGTTGCCGGCGGTGTCCACAATGAGGTCGAATTGCCGGGATCCGTCTGCGAAATCGTCATGTGTGTAGTCGATGACGTGGTCCGCGCCGATGGAGCGGACCAGATCGGTTTTCGCGGTGCTGCACACCCCCGTCACCTGCGCGCCGAACGCCTTGGCGAGCTGTACGGCGTACGCGCCGACACCGCCGGCCGCGCCGATGACGAGGACCTCCTGCCCGGCCTGGATCCTGCCGGCGTTCCGGAGCGCCTGCAGGGCCGTGACGGCCGAGATCGGGACGGCGGCGGCCTGTTCGAAGCTGAGGTTTTTCGGCTTCAGCGCGAGCCGGCCTTCTTTTGCGCACGCGTATTCGGCGAAGGATCCCTCGCAGGTGCCGTACACCTCATCCCCGGTCCGGAAGCCGACGATATTCCGGCCGACAGCCTCCACCCGGCCGGCCACGGCCCGGCCCCGGATCCGGGTCTTCGGTTTCCTGAGCCCGTAGCCGACCACACGGGTCAGGTACGGAAGGCCCGTCATGAGGTGCCAGACGCCCTGGTCGACGCCGGCGGCCCGGACCCGGATCAGCACGTCGTCGTCGCCGGGCACCGGGGCGTCGACGTCGCGCAGTTCCAGCACCTCAACGGAACCGTAAACATCCTGGACGATCGCTTTCATGGTGCTTCTCCTCTGGGTCAGCTCGCCATTCCGTAACCGCATGCGCCGGGCGACACCTTGAATGTGAAGAAATCCTGACATGTTGTCAAGCTCTTTCGCCGCTCCCCCGCCGGTTGGGGTTCGACGGCGGCGGCCGGCTCCGCGCGCGGGGGCGCCGCACAGTCTGAAATCAAAGACACGAAGTTCCCGTGAGACTCCTCACAGCAAGGCCGGACATGGTCTGCTGGATGGCGATCCCCCTCCCAATGACGAGAAGGTATTCGCATGCAACAAGCCCAAACCGCTACGAAGGCGGCTCCTGCCGAGGCCGGCACCGGCAGCGCTGCCACCGCCGTCGGCGCAGCCGTCGACTCCGTACTCAGCCGGGGACTCAACGTCCGCCACATCCGCTTCATGGCGCTGGGCTCGGCGATCGGCACGGGGCTGTTCTACGGCTCCGCCTCCGCCATCCAGAAGGCCGGGCCCGCCGTCTTGTTGGCCTACATGATCGGCGGCGCCGCGGTCTTCATGGTGATGCGCGCCCTCGGCGAGATGGCGGTGCGGCATCCGGTGTCCGGGTCCTTCGGCCAGTACGCGAGCCGCTACCTGGGACCGCTGGCCGGGTTTGTGACCGGTTGGACCTACGTCTTTGAGATGGCGATCGTGGCCATCGCGGATGTCACGGCGTTCAGCATCTACATGGGATTCTGGTTCCCCGGCGTGGAGCGCTGGGTCTGGATTCTGGCCATCATCTTCTTCCTGGCTGCCCTGAACCTGCTCAGCGTCAAGGTGTTCGGCGAGCTGGAATTCTGGTTCTCCCTGATCAAGGTGGCGGCCATCATCGCCATGATCGCGGGCGGGGCGGCGATCATCGTCTTCGGTTTCCAGGCCGGCGGCGCCACCGTGGCACCAGGGCTCGGCAACCTCGTGGACCACGGAGGCCTGTTCCCGAACGGATTCGAAGGACTCCTTGCCTCCTTCGCCGTGGTGATGTTCGCGTTTGGCGGCGTGGAGACCCTCGGCATCACCGCCGGTGAGGCCGCCGATCCGAAAAAGGTCATCCCCAAGGCCGTCAACACCGTGCCCGTCCGGGTCCTGCTGTTCTATGTGCTGACCCTCGGCGTGCTGATGAGCCTGTTTCCGTGGGACGAAATTGGCAGCAACGGCAGCCCTTTCGTGCAGATCTTCAGCGGCCTGGGCATCCCCGCCGCACCCCACATCCTCAACGCCGTGGTGATCACGGCGGCGCTCTCGGCAGTCAACAGCGACATCTTCGGCGCCGGCCGGATCCTCTTCGGCCTGGCCCGGCAGGGCCACGCACCGGCGAGCTTCGGCAAGGTTTCCCGTCACGGGGTGCCGTGGATGACCGTGGTAATGATGACCGGCATCCTGCTGGTGGGGGTGGTGCTGAACGCCGTGATCCCGGAAGACGTCTTCCTGCTGATCGCCTCGATCGCCACCTTCGCGACCGTCTGGGTCTGGGCCATGATCCTGGCCTCCCATGTCGCCATGAAACGCGAGATCGCCCGCAAGTGCCTGCCGGCGTCGGAGTTCCCGTCGCCGTGGTGGCCCGCCGCCTCCATACTGACGATCGCGTTCATGGCCCTGGTGATCGTGATTCTGGGTGCCTTCGAGGACACCCGGGTGGCGCTGTACGTGGGCGCCGCCTGGCTGGGCGTCCTGGTGCTCGCTTACCGCCTCTGGGTCCGCGGCCACGGCCGGGCGCGGGCGGAACTGGTCGACGAAACCGCCCAGCTCCCGCAGGTTCCCGCCGGGCGGTGATGGTGCCTCGCCCCCAAGGGATTAAGACGCTCCCGGGCGGGCCCTCACGGGGTTAGGATCAGGCATGGTCCCCGCCACCAACCTCTTGGCCTTTGCCCTTGCCGCCCTGGTGCTCATCGCCATCCCGGGGCCCAGCGTGCTGTTCGTGATCGGACGGACGTTGGCCCTGGGACGCAGGGGCGGGCTGTTGAGCGTTCTGGGAAACGCGGCCGGAGAGGTGGTGCAGATCGCCGCCGTGGCCCTGGGCGTCGGCGGGGTGCTGGCCCAGTCCCTGCTGCTGTTCAGCGTGGTGAAATTCGCCGGCGCCGCCTATCTGGTCTACCTCGGGATCCAGGCGATCCGGCACCGCGGCGGCGGCGCGGCGACGGCGTCGACCTCGAACCCGGCCTCGACCGCCCGCGTGCTCCGGGAGGGCTTCATCGTCGGCGCGACCAACCCCAAGTCGATTGTGTTCTTCGTGGCCGTGCTTCCCCAGTTCGTGGACTACTCGGCCGGAGCGATTCCTGTGCAGCTCGCCACCTTGGGTGCGGTCTTCCTGCTCATTGCCCTGGTCTCGGACAGCACGTGGTCCCTCGCGGCCGGGACGGCCCGGCACTGGTTTGCCCGCTCCCCCCGGCGGATCGCCGCTCTCAGCACCACCGGCGGCGTGATGATGATCGGGCTGGGCGGCACGCTGGCCCTGACAGGCACCAAGGACTAGCGCGCTGCTCCAGCCGCTCAACTCCAGCAGCACAACGCGGGGTCAATTAGCGCCCATTAATGCCCTCCGAATGGGCCGTAGCTGACCCCGCGTTGGTTTGAGCGGCGACGGGCTACCGCGCGGACCAGCCGCCGTCCATCGTGTAGCTGGCGCCGGTGACCATGCCGGCGTCGTCGGATGCCAGCCACGCCACCAGGGACGCCACTTCCTCGGGCTCCACGAGCCGCTTGACCGCTGATTCGGTCAGCATGATCTTGGCGAGCACCTCGGACTCCGGGATGCCGTGCACCTTGGCCTGGTCCGCGATCTGCGATTCAACCAGGGGCGTGCGGACGTAGCCGGGGTTGATGCAGTTGGAGGTGACCCCGTGCGCCCCGCCTTCGAGGGCCGTCACCTTGCTCAGGCCCTCGAGCCCGTGCTTGGCCGAGACATAGGCGCTCTTGAACGGCGAGGCCCGGAGCCCGTGCACGGAGGACAGGTTGATGATGCGGCCGAAGTTGTTGGCGTACATGTGCGGCAACGCGGCCCGGATCAGCAGGAACGGGGCCTCCAGCATGAGGGTGATGATGCGGCGGAAGTCGGCCGGATCGAACTCCTCGATGGGGCTGATGCGCTGGATTCCGGCGTTGTTCACCAGGATGTCGCAGTCCAGGCTGAGCGTCTGGAGGGATTCGACGTCGAGCAGGTTGACGGCCCACGCGGTGCCGCCGATTTCGTCGGCGAGCGCGGCGGCGGCGGCCTCGTCCCTATCCGCGATCACCACTTTGGCCCCGCGTGCCGCCAGGGCCCGGACGCTCGCCGCGCCGATCCCGCCGGCGCCGCCGGTGACCAGGGCCTTGCGTCCGTTCAGCGTGTTTTCCATAACTCAGCCTTCCGTGTCAAAAATTCGATGAGGCGGCCGGCTCCAGCGTGGCTGGAGCCGGCCCAAAACTCAAGCAGCTCAGCGGGTGGCTGCTACGGGCAGGCCTTCGCGTTCGGCGTCGGCCCGGTCCACGTCCTCCAACGCGATGCCCTTGGTTTCCTTCAGGCTCAGCACTGCGACGGTGGTGATGGCGCAGGCGACCAGCAGGTAGATCGCGGTGGGCAGCCAGGAGCCGGTGTCCTTGAGCCACTGGGTGGCCAGGAGCGGCGCCAGCGAACCGGCGAAGATCGAGGTGACCTGCGAGCCAAGGGAGACCCCGGCGTAGCGCATCCGGGTCGGGAACAGCTCCGACATGAGGGCCGGCTGGCCGGCATACATGAAGGCGTGCAGGCACAGGCCGATCGTGACGGCCAAGACGATGATCACCGGGTTGCGGGTATCGAACATCGGGAAGGCAAAGAACGGCCAGGTGGCACCGGTGACGGCACCGATGAGGTAGACCGGCTTCCGGCCCCAGCTGTCCACGAGGCGCCCGACCTGCGGGATGACCAGGAAGTGGACGACGTGGGCGATCAGCAGGGCCAGCAGCAGCGAGGAGGTGTCGTACTTGTGCACGGACTTCAGGTAGACGATCGCGAAGCTGACCACGAGGTAGTACATGATGTTTTCCGCGAACCGGAGCCCCATGGCCTGCAGGATGCCCTTGGGGTACTTGCGGATGACTTCGCGGACGCCGTAGCTGGCGGACTGATCCTCTTCCAGCTGGGCCTTGGCCTCGAGGAAGATGGGCGATTCGGAGACGTGGGTGCGGATGTAGTAACCGACGAACACGATCACGGCGGAAAGCCAGAACGCCACCCGCCAGCCCCAGCTGAGGAAGTCGGCGGAGCTGAGCACGTTGGACATGATGAACAGGACCAGGGTGGCCAGCAGGTTGCCGACGGGAACGGCGGCCTGGGGCCAGCTGGACCAGAAGCCACGGGACTTGTTGGGGCTGTGCTCGGCGACGAGCAGGACTGCGCCGCCCCATTCGCCGCCGAGGGCAAAGCCCTGGATGAAGCGCAGGAGGACCAGCAGCGCCGGCGCCAGGTAGCCGAGGGTGGCGAAGCCCGGGAGGCAGCCCATCAGGAAGGTGGAGACACCGATGATGATGATGGTGAGCTGCAGGGTGGGCTTGCGGCCGAGCTTGTCGCCGATCTGGCCGAAGACAATGCCGCCCAGGGGGCGGGCCACGAAACCGACGGCGTAGGTCAGGAACGCCTGGATGATGCCGTCCAGTTCGTTGCCCGTGGCGGGGAAGAAGTACTTGCCGAACACCAGGGTGGCGGCGGTGGCGTAGAGGAAGAATTCGTACCACTCGACGACGGTTCCCACCATCGATGCGGCGACGATTTTCTTGAGCCCGGAACCCTTGGATGCGGGTGCTGCGGCGGTTGTTGCAGAGCGTTCGTTTACGCTCATCTGATTCTCCTTAGTGTCCACGGTGACACGCGCTGTGACGCACAGCACTGAAATGGCTTCATTGAGTATTACCGCACATCCACGGCGATTCAATGGCCAAACCAGCACCCGCTATGTGCAGAATTGCAGATATGAACGCCAATCCCGATGACCTGCTGGTCCTGCTCGCAGTCTCCCGTTCGGCGAAATTCACGACGGCGGCACAGACGCTCGGACTGAACCACACCACCGTTTCCCGCCGGATCGCGGCGCTGGAGAAGGCGCTGGGCGGCCGCGTGCTCTCCCGCGCCTCGGGAGGCTGGGAGCTCACCGAGCTCGGTGCCGAGGCCGTTCGGGTGGCCGAGCAGGTCGAGAGCGCCGTGCGCACCCTGGAGCAGCCCGGGCACACCCCGGACCCCATCACCGGCGTCGTACGGATGACCGCGACGGATGGATTCAGCGCCTACATCGCCGCCCCGGCCGTGGCCCGGCTCCGCCGCGACCATCCCGGCCTCAGCGTCGAGATCATCACCGTGACGCGCCGGGCGCTCCAGCAGCGGTCCGGCCTGGACATCGAGGTGGTGGTCGGCGAGCCGCAGGTGCACCGGGCAGAGGCCGCGCGGCTCGGCGAGTACATGCTGGGAATGTACGCCTCCCGCGGCTACCTCGCCGAGTACGGCACCCCGGCCACCGTGGAGGAACTGACGGCCCACTCGCTGGTCTACTTCGTCGATTCGATGCTGCAGGTGGACGATCTGGACGCCCCGCGGCGGCTGGTGCCCACCATGCGGGACGGGCTGAGCTCCACCAACGTCTTCGTCCACGTGGAGGCCACCCGGGCCGGCGCCGGGATTGGGTTCCTGCCCTGTTTCGCGGCCGACCTGCATCCGGACCTGGTCCGGCTCCTGCCGGAGGAATTCGCGGAGCTGCTGCCCTACTGGATGGTGCTCCGGCCCGATTCGATGCGCCGGCCGGCGGTGGCCGCGCTCGTGCAGGCGCTGCGGGAGCAGACCGCGGCGCACCGCGATGCCCTGCTGGGCCGGGGAGCAGCCCCATCGATTGCTCCGTAGCCGCCTCTATAGTGCCGCAAATATAGTGCCGCAAAAGGGCTGCTACGGAGCAGTCGGCGTCCCTGCGCGGGGCCCAGCCGGGGGCTCGGCGGGCGGCTGAGCGAGAACGGGCGGTTCCGCGGCCGGCTCAGCGAGAACGGGCGACTTCGGGTCATGCCGGACGACGGCGCCGGCCGCGAACGCCCGCACCTTTTCGTCGTTCCAGATGTGGGCCGGCACCGCACCGCCGAGCAGGCGCCGCGCGAGGCCGGGGTCGTCGTCGAACGGGACATCGCTGCCGGCCATGACCATGTTGCCGTAGCGCCGGCCCTTCAGCATGGCCGGATCCGCGATGATCACGGTGTAGGCAAAGGCGTCGGCGATGGTGGCGGCGTCCTCGCGGGCATTCTTGAGGTCCGGGGCGTCGCCGGAGTTGACCACATATATCCCGCCGGGGGCCAGGACGCGCTTGGCGTGCTCGATGAATTCCCTGGTGGTCAGCGGCCGCGGGGTCAGCGAGCCGGCGAAGACGTCGCGGATGATCAGGTCCCGGGTCTGCGGGGTCAGGCTCTCGGTGACCTCGCGGGCCTCTCCCACGCGCAGGCGCAGCAACGGCGCCTTGGGCAGGTCGAACCAGCCCCGGACGTAGTCGGCCAGCTTGCCGTCCAGCTCCACCACCACCTGGCGGGCGTCCGGGTAGGCGGCGTGGAAATAGCGCGCCAGTGAGCACGCTCCCCCGCCAAGGTGCAGGGCGCGCAGCTTGGGCCCAGGCTCCCGCGGCCAGCGCGACTCCACCAGGGCTGCCATCCAGCGCATGTACTCGAAGTCGAGGAACAACGGGTCCGCGAGGTCAATGTGCGAGCTCATGACGCCGTTGATGCGCAGGAGCCAGCCGGTGGAATTGTCCTGGTCCGGGATCAGCTCGCAGTCCCCGGTATCGATGTAGTACACCCCGGCCAAAGGACCGGCCGGGCGGGAACCCTTGGGCACTTCCACCACTCCCGGCCCGGCGGTTTGGGCGCCCCGCCCTTTGCCCCGCTTGGCCATCAGCTATCCCCCGCATTGTGCATGTTTCAACCCTAGTTCACCGGCGGCCCCACCGGCGGCCCCGGGCGCGGCCAGCCCGCGGGACCAAAGCCCCTACACATTCCCGGGCCGCAGGGTTCTACTGGGGCTGCACATAGTGCCGGGCGAAGGGGTGCGTCCGACGAGCCGGGAGGAATAATGTCGGCACCCACAGGGCAGCAGGGCGGCACCGTGGCGGTCGGTTACGGCGGGTCCGGGGCCGCCCAACTCGCCGTTCGCTGGGCGGCCGAATACGCGGCCGCGGCCGGGCTGGACCTCCTGGTGATCCACGCCTGGGTCTGGCCGGTTTTCACCAAGAACCTGGGCCCTGTCAAGGGCGTGGCCGGCAGCGGGCTGCGGCATTCCGCGGAAGCCGTCCTCGCCGAGGGCATCGAGCTGGCACGCGGCGCCGCCCGCGAAGCGGCCGGCGGCGCACCGCTGGGGGCCGAGCGCGCCGTTACCGGGCAGGAGCCGGAACGTCCGGGCCCCGCCGTCGACGGCGTCATGGAGGCCGGGCTCCCGGCACCCGTGCTGCGCGACGCCTCCCGGGACGCACGGCTGCTGGTAGTGGGCAGCCGGGGCCTCGGCGCCGTCCTGGGCCAGGTGGCCGGCTCGGTCTGCATCGATCTGGCCGGCTCGGCACCCTGCCCGGTAATGATAATCCGGCGCCCGCGCCGACGGGCCCACCCCGTCGTGGTGGGAGTCGATGCCTCGCCCCGCAGCCCCGCCACGGTGGCCGAGGCCATCCGGTTGGCCAAAGTCCTCGGCGCCCCGCTGCACCTCGTCCACGTCGATCCATTGCGCGGCGGGGCACGGGAAGAGCACGGCCGCCATGCCCTGCTCCACGGCCAGGAGCTGCTCGACCGCGCCATCGACGAGGCCCGCGGGATGGCGCCCGGGCTGGAGGTTACCGGCGCCCTGCGTGAGGGCCATGGGGCCCGGGAGCTCCTCGACGCCGCGGACGACGCCGACGTCCTGGTGCTCGGGACCCACAACCCTGCGGCCGGAGCCGGCAACACGGTCTCCGCCGTGCTGCACAAGGCGCGCTGCAACGTGCTGGTCACCCGCTAGCCGCCGCGAGCGCAACCGATTCGGACCTGCAGACGCTGCAAAGAAGGAGGCCGCGGTGCGAGCATGGCAAGTTGGACTTCCGGGGCCCATGTCCAGCGGCCCCCTCGTGGCCACCGACCGCCCGGATCCTGTGCCGGGACGCGGTGAAGTCCTGCTGAAAGTGCGGGTCTGCGGTGTGTGCCGCACGGACTTGCACCTGGCCGAGGGCGACCTCACGCCGCGGCACGCCGGGGTCATCCCGGGCCACGAGGTAGTGGGTGAGGTGATCGGGCAGGGACCGGGGGCCGCCAGGTTCGGCATCGGCGAACGGGTGGGCGTGGCCTGGCTGGGCGGCACCTGTGGCGCCTGCCGGTTCTGCCTGCGCGGCCAGGAAAACCTCTGTCTGTCCCCCACGTTTACCGGCTGGGACCGCGACGGCGGGTACGCCGAGCTCATCACCGTGGCGGAGAACTTCGCCTACCGGATCCCGGAGACGTTCAGCGATGAGGAGGCTGCGCCGCTCCTGTGTGCAGGCATCATCGGCTACCGGGCCCTGACCCGGGCCGAATTGCCAATCGGCGGACGGCTGGGCATCTATGGGTTCGGCGGCTCCGCGCATCTGGCGGCCCAAATCGCCCTCTACCGGGGTGCCCGCGTGTACGTCATGACCCGGTCCGCGCAGGCTCGCGCGCTGGCCCTGGACCTCGGCGCGACGTTCGCGGGCGGGGCCGAGGAACAACCGCCCGATCCCCTGGATGCCGCGATCCTCTTCGCCCCCGCGGGCGGGCTGGTGCCGGTTGCGCTCCGGGCCCTGGACCGCGGCGGGACGCTCGCCGTCGCGGGCATCCACCTGAGCGATATTCCGCCGCTGCACTACGCCGACGAGCTCTTCGAAGAGCGCCAGCTGCGCAGTGTCACAGCCAACACCAGGGCCGACGGCGAGGAGTTCTTCCGGATCGCCGCCGAGATCCCGCTCCGCCCGACCACTGTGGCCTACCCGTTCGAGGCCGCGGACCGGGCCCTGCGGGACCTGGCGGAGGACCGGATCACCGGAGCGGCCGTGCTGCACATGGACACGACATAGCCCGGAACCATCGCAAGCAAGTCACCACGACAACGCCGGGGACACGCTTCGGCGCGTCAGCCGGGCGTCCCGGCGTCCCGGCGGAACTCGTGCTCCTGGCCCGCCCGGAGCAGCACCTTCTCGACGCCCACCCGCACCAGCACCGGAGCCGCGTCCCCCGGGGCGGCGGACACCCGCAGCAGGTCCGGCCCGAGGTGCACGGACAGCAACTGGTCACGGTAGCGGACCTGGAACTCCACCCGGGACAGCTCGGCCGGCAGCCGCGGGGTGAAGTCCAAGGCGTCCCGGGTGATCCGTAGCCCGGCGAAGCTGCGCTGGACCACGTCGATCGAGCCTGCCATGGCGCCCAAATGGATGCCCGCGCGCGTGGTGCCGCCCTGGGTATCGTCCAGGTCCGTGTCCAAGGCTTCCCGGAATGTCGCCCACGCCCGCTCCGGATCGTGCTGCGCCAGCACCGAGGCATGGGTGACCCGGCTAAGGGTGGAGCCGTGCGCGGTCCGGGCCAGGTAAAAGTCCACGGTGGCCGCGATCTGCGCCGGCTCGACGTCGTAGCCCATCCGGCGCAGAAACCCCAGGAGCTGGTCTTCGCCCAGGACATACAGGAGCATCAGGACGTCCGCCTGTTTGGCCAGCCGATAGTGGTTGGTGGTGTCCCCTTCGGCTTCGAGAATCAGGTCCAGCCGTTCGATGTTGCGGTAGGCGCGGCGGTAGTGATTCCAGTCGAGTTCCCGCAGTGCGCCGTAACCGTCGAACTGGCTGATGATGCCGCCGTCGTGGAAGGGAACGAACATGCGCCGGCTCAGGTGCGCCCAGGCGTCGATTTCCGTGCCCGTGATCCCCAGCCGTGCCCGGAGTTCCTCCATGTCGAAACCCTGTACTGAATGCATGATCCAGACCGCCTGGTCAAATACCCAGGCCGCCATGATGTTGGTGTAGGCGTTATCGTCCAGGCCGCCGCCGGGGTTGCCCGGGGGGCCGGTGTGGTATTCATCCGGGCCCATGACGCCCTTGATGTGGAACCGGTCCTGGGCGGCGTCGTGCTCCGCCAGGGAGACGAACAGCCTGGCGACGTCCACCACAATCTCGGCGCCGTGCCGGGTCAGCCAGCCCCGGTCCTGGGTTGCTTCGAAGTACTGCCAGGCGTTGTAGGCGACCGCCAGTCCGACATGCCGCTGCAGGCGTGAGTAGTCCGGCATCCAGTGCCCGGAGAGCTTGTTGAACAGGAACTTGGGTGTCTGCTCGGTGCCGTCGCTGCCGCTCTGCCACGGAAAAAGCGCGCCGCGCAGCCCGGCCTTCCGGGCCGCGTCCCGCGCGGTTCCCAGCCGCCGCCAGCGGTAGTCAATCAGCTCGCGGGCCACCGCGGGCAGCCGGGAGTTCAGGACCGGCAAGACGAAGAGTTCATCCCAGAAGATGTGCCCCCGGTAGCCTTCCCCGTGGAGCCCCCGGGCCGGGACCCCGGCATCGAGCTCGGCTGTGTGGGTGGTGAGTGTCTGCAGCAGATGGAAAACGTGAAGGTTCAGTATCAGCTGGGCCTGGGACGTGGCATCGGATTCGATGATGAACGGTGCCAGCAGCAGGCGCCATGCCGCGTCGTGGTCCGCCAGCAGCGCGTCGAACTCCTGGGGTGCGCGCGACAGCACCGCGAGCGCCCCTGAGAGTGGCGAGGCGACGGCGTGGTCCCGGGAGGTGGCGACGGCCGCTGCCTTGGTGACCGTGACGGGGATACCGTCAGTGACCTGCAGCTCGAAGCGGTGGCTGTACATCCCTCCTGCCACCTCGGGAATTGCGCCGGCCCCGACGGGCACCCCGCCGCCGGAAATCCGGGTCCGCAGTGCCAGGGCGATCCCGATCCTGCTCCCGGACGTCTGCACCTGAACCGTCAGCTCAGCAGCGTCCGAACCGTCCTCCGACGAGGACACCGCCACCCCTGTCAGGTGCCGGTTGGCCAGTTGGGCGTCCTCGGGCACGTTGGAGTTGGTGACGCCGGTGTCGCAGCCGCTGCGGATGCTGATGGACCCGCTCCACCCGACGGCGGTCAGCGTGGTTTCCAGTGCGGCCAGGTGGGGCTCGGCCATGGACACGAGCCGGCGCTGGAGTACCTGAAGCTGCCGTCCGGCGTCGTCCGCCACGAGTGCTTCCCGGCTCAGCAGGGCCCGCTTGAGGTCCAGGGTGCGCCGCTCGCTGCGGAGCGTCAGGCCGCCGCCGGACCACCACGCACCGTCGCCCACCCGGACATCCAGCGGCAGCCAGTCCGGGATGTTAACCATGTGCTCATCCACGGTTTCTACGCCCTGGACGACGCTCGCAAGGCTGTTGTAGACGCCCGCAAGGTAGCTGCCGGGATAGTGGGCGTCCCCCGCGCGGTGTTCCGGGGCGGCGCCGCGGGTGGCGAGGTAGCCGTTGCCGAGCGTGGTCAGCGCCTCCCGGTGCCCTTCGTGGGCGGGATCGAAACCCTCGTACACCAGCAGCCACGGGTGCGTAATGACCAGCCCGATGTCCAGTTCGCTGACGTCTTCAACCACGACGTCGGCGCCTGCGGCTTCCAGCGCAGCCCGCCGCCCGGCCCGGTCGAGGCCGACCACGAGCCCGAATCCCCCACGTCGCCCGGCTTCCACGCCGGCTGCGGCGTCGGCGATCACCATGGCCCGGGCGGGGGTGATCTCCAGCCGGCGCACGGCTTCGAGGACCAAAGCCGGCGCCGGCATTCCGGCGACATCGTGGTCCAGGGCCGTCTGGCCATCCACGATGTGGTCAAAGACCTCGCCAAGGCCCGCGGCGGCCACGATCGCGGCGGCGTTCCGGCTGGAGGTGGCGAGGACCACGGGGATCCGCCCGGCCCGGAGCCGCTCGAGCAGCGCCACGGTGCCGGGGAAAACGGGCACGGGCCGGCCCGCGAGCATGGCTTCGAAAATTCCGTTCTGGCGCTGCGCGAGTCCGAACGCCGTCCACTCGTCCGGGCCGTCCGCGGGCGAGCCGCGGGGAATGGGGACCCCGCGCGAGGCCAGGAATGCGGCCACGCCGTCCTCCCAGGTCCGGCCCTCGATCCAGCGTGCGAAGTCATCGTCCGTGAAGGGCGCGCGCCTCGCGTCCGCGGGAAGCCGGGGGTCCGTCATGACGTCGTCAAAGAGTTGTTTCCAGGCTGCCGCGCGGAGCTCGCCGGTATCGGTCACGACGCCGTCGAGGTCAAAGATCACGGCATCGACGGGAGCCAGCGCGGCGGCAACTGTGGGCGACTCCGTCATGGCCCTGTCCTATCAGCGATCGGTGCGCCGCGACAGTGGCGTTGGGCCCGCCCTTAGCCCAGGAGTGCGTCGAGGGTGGTGAAGCCATAGCCGGCCTGGCGGATGCGGCTGATCAGCTGGGGCAGGGCAGCGGCGTCCAGCGTGGTGCCGTCGTCGGGGTTGGAGCCGATGTGCATCAGGACAATTTCCCCCGGCTGCAGGCCCGCCAGGACGCGGTCCGCGACGAGCTGCGCCGTCGCTCCGCCGCTGGTGCCTTTCCAGCCCAGGGTGTCGACGCTCCAGCGCACCGGAAGGTAGCCGAGGTTGTTGACGGTGGCGATGGTCCTGGCGTCGCGGTCGCCGAGGGGAAACCGGAAGAGCGGCCGCGGGTCAGCCCCGGCCGCCCGGATGGCCTGTTCGGCCGATCGGACCTGGTCCTTGATGCCGGCGTCGGGCAGCCCGGTGAAGGCCGGATGGGTCATGGAATGGTTGCCCACCCGGTGCCCGCCGGCGACGATCGCCGCCACGCTTCCGGGGTTCGCGGCGGCCCAGCTGCCGGTAAGGAAGAACGTGGCCCGTACGTCCGCGGCTGCGAGACTCTGCAGGATGCTCGGCAGTCCGGCAGCGTTGGCGCCGGCGTCGAAGGTCAGGGCCACTACGGTCCCGGCGCCCGGGATGGTCTCGACGTCGTGGCCGGCGAGCGCGGCGGGGAACCGCGCCGCGGGGGGCACGGGAGCGGGAGCCGTCGGTGCCCGGCTCGGCGGGGGGACGGGAACCGGCTCGGCCGGAACTGGCCCGCTGGTGTCCGGGGCCGGCGATGCCGAGGTCGGTTCAGGGGACGGGGAGGCAGGGGGCGCGGCCCCGGAGGCACTTGCGCTGACGGGTCCGGATACCGGTGCGGTGACGGGCGCAGATGGGGGCGGTGACGCCGTCGGCGCCGCCTGAAGCAGCACGACCGCGGCACCGGCGGCCAGAAGCAGCGCAACCACCACGGCCGCGATCACCAACAGCCGGCGGCGGCCCGCGGTCATGGACCCCATGTTTCACCTTGGCACCACGCACTACGGCAGGCTAGGGCTCAAAGGCCCCGCCCGTGCCGCAGCCTAGGAGGCCGCCGGAATCAGGCCGTCCGCACGGTACCGGTCGAACAGCTGCAGGAATGCGTCTTCCGTGCGGCGGTACCCGGTGAAACCGGCAAGCCGGCTCTTGCTCATGTCCGTGACCACCTCGAGATTCCGGCCCAGGTCGCCGTCCGTGTGCCACCAGGAGGCGACCTGCGCGAGGTCGGGTTCGGCCAGCCCATGGCGGGCGGCGATGGCCGACCACACGCCTTCCATGCCGCGCATTTGCTGCCCCAACGGCCGCGGTTCGTTGCTGTAACCTACCGGCTCGACCCCGAAGTAGTCGGCCAGCGCAGGCCACATGCGCCGCCAGCGGAAGACATCGCCGTTGACGATGTTGTAGGCCTGGTCGCCAACGTTGTCCGCTGTGGCCGCCCAGATCATGTGGTCCGCCAGCAGTCCGCTGTCGGTCATGTCCGTGAGGCTGTTCCACTGCGTCTCGGAGCCCGGGAAGATGAACGGTTGGCCCAGGTCCTTACAGATGGATGCCTGAACGGCGAGGGTGAGCCCCATGTTCATGGCGTTCCCGACCGCATGTCCGATCACCGTATGCGCCCGGTGCACGGACCAGCCAAAGCCCTGCTTCGCGGCCGCAGCCCACAACTCGTCTTCCTGGGCGTAGTAGAAGTTCGGCGTCGGCAGCCTCGGCTCGCTCTCCCGAAAGGGGGTGTCCGGCATTTCCCCGGCCGCATACGCCTCAAACGGGCCCAGATAGTGCTTCAGCCCGGTCATGAGGGCCACGTGCTTCACAGGCTTGCCGTTGAGGCTGGCGAGGACGTCCCGCAGCATGCCCGCGTTTGTGTCGATGTTCTCTTGCTCGGTCTTCCGCCTGGACCAGGCGGTGTAGAACACATGGGTGGGCGAAACACCTGCCAGGGCCTCGCGCAGGTTCTCCACGGATGTCAGGTCCGCGCTCACATGGCGCACGTCACGGCGGCGAAGGGGATTGCGGGAGAGCCCCACCACGTCCCAGCCCTCCTCGGCGAGCCTGTCCACCAAGGCGGATCCGGCAATTCCGCTTGCCCCCACCACCAGGGCGGTCCGGGTGTCGACGGTCTCTGAACTGCTTCGCACGTCATTCCTCCTGGCATCGCTTGTGCTGCGCCGCGCCCATTGCATGTATCGGGTCCCTGCGCGCCGGCCCGCTTGATCGGGACGGATGCTCTTCCAGCCTCTCATGCCGGCGTCCGGGGACGGTCCGGGAGGCCGTCCCCGGCAAGCCGGGCGCGGCCGCGCAGTAGGATTCAGGGAGACGCCAAAACTGATACGAAGCTAAGGCGGAACATCCGTGAAATTCGTACTCCGGTATCCGCTCGTGGCCGGGACCCTCGTCGTCCTGCTGGCGGTGCTGGTCTTGCTGTTCTCCGGGCAGGAAGGCATAGCCCGGGCCGCTGCGAGCGTCTATGCCCTGGCCGTGGCGGCCTACCTCGCCGTCGGGATGGCGCGCCGGCTCGCAGGCGGCCAGTTCGGCATCGACATCCTGGCCGTCACCGCAATCGTCAGCACCGTGCTGGTGGGCGAGTACGTCGCCTCGATGATCGTCGTACTCATGCTCGCGGGCGGCACTGCCCTTGAGGACTACGCCGCCGGCAGGGCCAAGGGCGAACTCACCGCATTGCTTGAACGCGTCCCGCAGACGGCCCATCGGGAGCGCAACGGCTCTGCCGCCGCCGGAACCCACACAGCCGGAACCCCAACGGAGAGCCAACACGAGGACGTGGCGGCCGCCGACGTCGAGATCGGGGACGTCCTGCTGGTCAGGCCCGGCGAGGTGGTCCCGCTGGACGGCGTCCTGCTCTCCGAGTCCGGCTCTTTCGATGAGTCATCGCTCACCGGGGAGAGCCTGCCGGTGGAGCGGTCCGCCGGGGACGGGCTCATGAGCGGTTCGCTGAACGGTGAGGCCGCGGTCCGGATGCGGGTCACGGCGCGCATGGAGGATTCGCAGTACAGCCGGATCGTCGCCCTCGTGCAGGAGGCGGCGGACAGCAAGGCGCCCATGGTCCGGCTCGCTGACCGCTATGCCGTGCCGTTCACGGCCCTCGCGTACGTGCTCGGCGCCGTGGGCTGGATCATCAGCGGCAGCCCGGAACGCTTCGCGGAGGTCCTCGTGGTGGCCACGCCGTGCCCCCTGCTGATCGCCGCGCCGGTGGCGTTCCTCGGCGGCATGAGCCGCGCCGCGCACTCCGGTGTCATCGTCAAGTACGCCGGGGTGCTGGAACAGCTGAGCCGGATCAAGACGGCCGCCTTCGACAAGACAGGAACCCTCACGTACGGCCGCCCGTCCCTGCTGCGTATCCGGACCGCCGGGCCCCTCGCAGAGGACGAGGTCCTGCAGTTGGCGGCGTCCGCGGAACAGTATTCCTCACATGTCCTGGCCGCCTCGGTGATGGAGGCCGCCCGGAACCGGGCCCTGCCCTTCGCGGCCGCCACCGAAGCCACCGAATTCGCCACCCACGGGGTCCGCGCCAGGTTCGACGGCCAGGACGTGGTGGTGGGCAAGCCCGCGTTCGTCGCAGAGTGGGCGTCCGGCGTGGTGGAGGCGGGGCTGGCCAGCGGAGAGCTCGCCATCTACGTCGGTGCCGGCGGAAAATTCGTGGGCGCCCTGGTGATGAGCGATCCCATCCGCAAAGAGACCCGCCGCACCCTCGCCGACCTCAAAGCCCTGGGCGTACGCCGAACGGTCATGCTGACCGGTGACGCGCTCGCCACGGCCCGGCACATCGCGGACGAGGCAGGGCTCACCGACGTCCGCGCCGAATGCCTGCCGCGGGACAAGGTCGAGGCCATCAGGTCGCTGCCGGACCGTCCGGTCATGATGGTCGGCGACGGCGTCAACGATGCCCCCGTCCTGGCGGTCGCCGACGTCGGAATCGCCATGGGCGCCCGCGGCTCGACGGCGGCCGGCGAGTCGGCCGACGTCGTGATCATCCTCGATGACCTCTCCAAGGTGGGGACCGCCGTCCGGATCGGTCAACGCACCGTGCAGGTGGCCCTGCAGAGCATCTGGATCGGCATCGGCCTGAGCGTGGCCCTCATGCTGGCCGCGGCCGCGGGCTACGTGCCGGCCATCGCCGGCGCCCTGTCCCAGGAACTGGTGGACCTCGCCACGATCCTCAATGCCCTGCGTTCACTCGGCCCCGGCCGCCACGGCGCCGCCAGCCCGGTGCGGTCCCGGGAAAGCGCGCGGCAGGCCCCGCTACCGGGATGACTATTTCCTGGCTGACTCAGTCTCCGCTGCCGCGATCCGCGGCACCGTCTTGAGGTAGCTGTCCGGGTTCAGGGAGATCGAGTCGATCCCTTCGCGCACCAGGAACGCGGCGAACTCCGGGTGGTTGCTCGGTCCCTGCCCGCAAATGCCGATCTTGATCCCGGCGGCGTGGGCCTTGCGGATGGCCTCGCTGATCATCGCCATCACGGCCTCGTCCCGCTCATCGAAGAGCGCCGCGAGCTGGCCGGAGTCACGGTCCACACCCAGGACCAGCTGGGTGAGGTCGTTGGAGCCGATCGAGAACCCGTCGAAGCGCGTCGCGAACTTCTCGGCCAGGACCACGTTGGACGGGATTTCGCACATCATGTACACCTGCAGCCCGTTGCTGCCGCGGACCAAACCATGCTCGGCCATCACGGCCAGGACCTTGTCCGCCTCCTGCGGCGTGCGGCAAAACGGCACCATGACAATCACGTTGGTGAACCCGAGCTTCTCGCGGACCCGTTTGAGCGCGGCGCATTCGAGCGCGAACCCCTCACGGTAACGGGGGTCGTAGTAGCGCGAGGCGCCGCGGAACCCGAGCATGGGATTCTCTTCCGGTTCCTCGAAGGCGCCACCGCCGAGCAGGTGGGCGTATTCGTTGGTCTTGAAGTCGCTGAGCCGGACAATCACGGGGCGCGGATAATACGGCGCGGCGATCTTGGCGACCCCCAGCGACAGGGCGTCCACGAAGTACTCGGCCGGGTCCGCATACCCCTGCGCCAGCTCCCGGATCTGGCGCGCCTCGGCGGGATCCGTGACCCGTTCCGGGTGGACAAGCGCCATGGGATGGACACGGATCAGGCTGCTGATGATGAATTCCATCCGGGCAAGCCCGACGCCGTCCGCCGGCAGCCGCCACCACTGGAAGGCCGCGGCCGGGCTGGCGATGTTGACCATGACGGCCGTGCGCGTCGCAGGCAGCGCACCGAGGTCCACATCTTCGGTTTCGAACGCCAGGGTGCCGTCGTAGACCCGGCCCAGATCACCTTCGGCGCAGGAGATCGTCACGGACCGGCCCTCGGCCAGGACTGCCGTGGCGTTGCCGGTTCCGACGACGGCGGGGACACCCAGCTCTCGGCTGACAATCGCCGCGTGGCTCGTGGGGCCGCCGTGGTCCGTGACGATCCCGGCTGCCCGTTTCATGATGGGCACCCAGTCCGGGTCGGTCATTTCGGTCACGAGGATGGCGCCGTCGCGGAACGCCGCGATGTCCGCCGCGGTCCGGATGACGCAGGCCGTGCCGTGCGCAATCGAGTCGCCGATGGCCGATCCGGTGGCGAGCACGGGCCCCTGTTCCCGCAGGTGGTGGATGGTGAACTGCGGCCCGGTCCGGCGTGACTGGACCGTCTCGGGCCGGGCCTGGACCATGAAGAGTTCCCCGGTCTCGCCGTCCCGGGCCCATTCCATGTCCATGGGCCGGCCGTAGTGGTTTTCGACCGTGACGGCCCAGCGGGCGAGGGCGAGGATCTCGGCGTCGCCCAGCACGAAGGCCCGGCGCTCGGCCTCCGAGGTGTCCACCATCCGGGTGCGGGCGCTCCCGCCGCGGCTGTAGACCATCTTCCGGGCCTTGGAGCCGAGGGATTTCTCGATGATCGGGGTGATGCCCTCCGCGGCCGCGGACTCTGTCAGGAGCGGCTTGAAGACCAGGTACTTGTCCGGATTGATGGTGCCCTGGACGACGGTTTCGCCGAGGCCCCAGGCCGCGCTGATGACGGCGGCGCGGGGAAAGCCCGAGTCGGTATCGATGGAGAACATCACCCCGGACGCCCCGACGTCGGAGCGCACCATCCGCTGGACGCCGATCGAGAGGGCGACGTCCATGTGGTCGAAGCCCTTGACCTCGCGGTAGCTGATGGCCCGGTCCGTGAAGAGTGAGGCGTAACAGCGGCGGCAGGCGTCCAGCAGTTCCCGCTCACCCGCAATGTTCAGGAAGGTCTCCTGCTGCCCGGCGAAGCTCGCGTCCGGGAGATCCTCCGCCGTCGCGCTGCTGCGCACCGCCACGGCGAGCCCGTCCAGGCCGGCCCGGTCCCCCAGCGTCCGGTAGTGGGCGCGGATGGCTTCGGCGATGTCGCCGGGGAACTCGCTGGCCAGGAACAGGTCCCGGATGGCCTCGCCGGTGGCGCGCAGCGTGGCGTCCCCGGCCCGGTAGGCGGCAATACGCGATCGCATGGCGGCGTCGATCCCGTTGGCCGCGACGAACGAGCGGTACGCGGCGGCTGTGGTGGCGAACCCGTCAGGAACCCGTATCCCCTCGCGTTGGAGGGTCCGGATGAGCTCGCCGAGCGAGGCGTTCTTCCCGCCGACCCGCGGGACGTCGGCCATGCCGATCTCGTCAAACCACATCACGGGCGATTCAGCCATGTCAGCACTCCTGCGGATTGTCGGTGGACCCATACTGCGCGGGACCGGTGTCCCGGGGTCAGGGGCTTTGGACCCGCGCGCCGCCGCCGGCTACTGTGCCGCCTGGCGGAAAGCCTCCTGTTCCCGCGCCGGGCCCGGCGCCGCCGGCGGAACCAGCCCGGCGGCGGCGGACGGTCTTGTACAGCCAGTCGGCGAGCAGGACGGCAGGGACGGCGGCCAGCGCCACCGCCAGGCCTCCCGGCGTCGGCGGCGCGTGGCCCAGCAGCGCCGCCAACGGCCCGAGGAACAGGAACACGCACAGCAGCCCCAGCTCGGCCAGCACGGCCCACAGCAGCAGCCTGTTGGTAAACCAGCCCAGCCGCCAGGGCGGGACGGTGGCGCTGCGGCAGGCGAAGGCGTTCGCCAGCTGGGCCAGGACAACCGTGGTGAAGGCCGCGCCGGACGCCGCCAGGAGCACGTCGCTAGCCGGCAGCTCGGCGCCGGGCCGCCACCCCGCACCGAGCAGAACCACCGTAAACGCCGTCATCTCCATCAGCGCCTCGACCGGTCCCAGCAGCCCAAACACCCGAAACATGAGGGCGCGGTCCATCAGGTGCCGGCGCTCGGGCGGCCGCTTCAGCGTCCCCTTGCTTGGCGCCTCGCTGCCCAGGGCCAGGGCGGGCAGCAGGTCCGTGCCGATGTCCAGGGCGAGGATCTGCAGCACGCCCAGCGCCAGTGGGAAGTGGCCGCCGGACAAGGCCCAGATAACGAAGGGCGTGAGCTCGGCGACGTTGTCCGTCAGGTGGTACGTCAGGAAGCGCCGGATGTTCGCGTAGGTGGCACGGCCCTGCTCCACCGCGGCCATGATCGTGGCGAAGTCGTCGTCCAGCAGCACGAGGTCGGCGGCCTCACGGGCGACGTCGGTGCCGCTGCGTCCCATCGCGACCCCGATGTCGGCCTGCTGCAGCGCCGGGCCGTCGTTGACGCCGTCGCCGGTCATCGCCAGGACATGCCCGCGGCCCTGCAGGAGCCGGGCCACGCGGAGCTTCTGTTCCGGCGTCACCCGGCTTACCACCACTCCGTCGCAGTCCAGCAGTGCGGCCAGGACGGCGTCATCGCCGGGCAGGTCCCCTCCCTGCAGCACGGTTTCCGTGGGGCCGAGCAGCCCCGTCTCCCGGGCGATGGCGGCGGCGGTGAAGGCGTGGTCGCCTGTCACCATCGCCACTTTGATTCCTGCGTCGCGGGCCGCTTGGAGTGCCACTTTCACCTCGGTCCGGGGAGGATCGTGCAGGCCCATCAGGCCCAGCAGCGTCAGCCCGGCCTCGACGTCCTCCAGCTTGAACGCGGCGCCGGGCGGCCCGGGCAGGCTGCGCTGGGCGACGGCGAGTACCCGCAGGCCACGGGCGGCCATCTCGTCAACCATGTCCATTGCGCGGTTCGGGCCGGGATCAGAAGCCCCGCCTCCGGTGGCCAGACACAGCGGAATCACGGACTCCGGGGCCCCCTTCACGAAGAGGGCGGTGCCGACGATTGCCGACTCCCGCAGCCGGCGGGAGTCGAACGCGAACCGGTGCGACGGCGTCGGCCATTCCGGCTGCTCACCCGGAAGGGCGAGGCGGACGGCGAGCGCGTCGATGGCCGCCTCCATCGGGTCCCCCTCGGCTATCCAGCGGTCTTCGTGGAGGACGGCGCGCCCCACCGAGGCGGCGCGGGCAGCGACACTGAGCCGCCGGGCTTCTTGAAGGCCGCCGCCCGTCATCTCGGCTTCGGGGCCGTAGCCCTGGCCATTGATGGTCAGCAGCCCGGCCGGGGTCCAGACCTCGACGACGTTCATCCGGTTCTGCGTCAGGGTTCCGGTCTTGTCGGTGCAGATGAAGGTCGTGGAGCCGAGGGTCTCCACGGCTTGGAGGTTGCGCACGAGGGCGTTGCGCCTGGACATGCGCTGCGCGCCGACGGCCAGGGAGAGCGTGACGGTCGGCAGCAGGCCCTCGGGGACCAGCGCGACGGCCACCCCGATGGCGAACAGGAAGGCGTCGCGCCAGGAAATGCCAATCACGAGCGAGAGGACGAAGAACAGGGCGCCGATGCCCAGGGCCATGGTGGCGGTGATGCGGACGATTCTTTGCAGTTCCAGCGACAGCGGGCTGGTGGGGGCTTCGACTTTACCTGTCAGGGATGCGATCTCCGCGAGCCGGGTCTGGCCGCCCGTCACCGAGACCACGCCTTCGGCGTGGCCGTTGACCAGGAAGGTCCCGCCGAAGGCGGTGTCGCCGGGGGTTTTGGCGACTGCCTCGCTTTCGCCCGTGAGCATGGACTCGTCCACCTCGCAGCCGGTGGCCAGGGCCAGCCGGAGGTCCGCCGGAACGCGGTCGCCGGCCACCAGCACCACGACGTCGTCCGGCACCAGTTCGGTGGAGTGGACCTTGATGACGCGGCCGTCCCGGCGGACTGACACCATGGCCGGGAGCAGTTCGCGGAGCTTGGCGGCGGCATGCTGGGCCCGCTCCTGCTGGATGTAGGCGAACACCCCGTTGACCAGGATCACCGCCACGATGGCGATGCCCAGTTCCGGCATGCCGGCAATGATCGCGAAGAGGGCCGCCACCCAGAGCATGATCGCGAAGAAATGGGTCAGCTCAGCCAAGAGCCTCCGCCAGCCGGGGACCGGACGGGGCTCGGGCAGTTTGTTGGCACCGAATTGCTTCAACCGCCGGGCAGCTTCGTCGGCGCTGAGTCCGGCGACGGCTGACAGCGAGTCCTGCCCCGGCCCGGGATTCACCCCCGCGCTCCGCCCCTCACGGGCACTGCAGACCGCCGGCCGCCGCCGTCGAAATCGCCGGACAGCTGCGGGATCGCCGGAACTTTCCGGCGGTGTGGCGCGGATCCGGCGAACTCGGGGGTAGGGGGCGGCGTCACGTGCGTTAGTCTTCGGCGGCGCTGATCCCGAACTCGCTCTTGAGCCGCACGCGGGCGCCGCGCTCAACCAGTGTGGGTATGTAGGTCCGGATCCGGCCTGCGTTCAGGGCATCGAATTCCTCGCCGACGATCCCGGCGATGTGCCTCCGCGGTACGTGCGGAAACCTGGCAGCCAGACGCTCGACAACCTGATCAATGCTGGGTTCTTTCGCATCGTCCCTCACTTCTTCAGTGTGGAGCGGCCTGGTCCCGGCGTCAATGAATCTTCAGCTGGCAGGCGGCAGCAGGTGGCCCAGGCTCCGCAGGTAGGTGCCAAAGCCGTGGGGCGCCCGGGCATGGGTCCGGCCGGAGGTCATGACCCTGATGCTGTCCGTCGCGGTGACCGTAAAGGCGCGGCTGCGGAGGCTGTGCACCAGGGTCCGGTCTTCTTCGGACGTGACCCGGGCGAACCCTCCGGCGGCAAGATAGGCGGAAGCCCGGACCCCGAAATTCGCGCCATAGATATGGGGGTGGTCCTCGCGGAAGGGGTGGCGTTCGTGCCAGCGCCGGAGCAGCTCAGGGTCCATCCCGGCGGGGTCGGGTTCCACGGAACCCAGCACGGCGTCGGCCCCGGCCTCGGCGAACTCCAGTTGGCGCACCAGCCAGTTCTCCGGCACCCGGGAATCGGCGTCGGTGTTGGCCAGCCAGGTCCGGCCGGCCCAGGGCGGCGGCGTCCAGCGCTGGCCGGGCGGCCGCCGCCGGGTCACGCCGATGCCGGAGGCCCGGACGCCAGCGGCCCGGCTGGCGCCGGCGCTGTGGTAGCTGACCTCCAATGCGCTGAAACGCGGGTCCGAGGCTGCGAAGCCGGCCATGACGGCGGCGGAACCGTCCGTGCAGCTGTCCAGCACCACCGTCACCCGGGTCTCGACGTCGGACCGGACCCTGCGCAGTGCGTCCGCGGACCGCTGAACGGCCTCCAACGCCAGTTCCAGGTGGTCTTCTTCGTTGTTTGCGGGCATGACGACGGCGACCCGGTCGATGCGGTGCCCGCGCGGCAACGGCAGCGCCGTCATCGGGGTCACCGCATCCGTTCCGGGCCGCCCAGGCCCGGCGCGGCACCCGGTACAGCGTCCGGGGCAAGGAACACCTCGAGCACAAAGTCGCGCTCCTGGTAGGTCCCGCCGCCGGCCCAGCCCAGGTGCCGCCGGGCCGCGGCATGGACCGCGTCGCCGTCGAGTTCCCAGCCGGAAATGGGGTGCCGCCAGTGGCACAGCGCGAGGGTCCCGCCAGGCATGAGCGAGCCTTGAATCCGGTCGAACAGTCCGGCGAGCTCTGCCGGCGAGAGGTAGTAGCCCACCTCTGAAACCACGATCAGGTCGAACGATCCGTCCGGCCACTCGTTCGGGACGGTCAGGTGTCGCGTCGTCGCCGCGGGCAGGTGCGAGAGCCGCCTGGCGGCACGGTCCAGGGCGGTGCCGCTGGCATCGACGGCGAGGAAGCTTCCGCACCGCGGCGCGAGTTCCACGCTCAGGGTCCCGATGGAGCAGCCGATCTCCAACCCGGACGTGTAGCTGCTGCCGGGCAGCGCGGCGAGCGTGAGGGTGCGTTTGCGCTGCTCGTACCAGCTCGAGGTGTACTGCCAGGGGTCCTCCTCCCGGGCGTGGACGCCATCGAACACGCGCTCCGCGTCGCCCGCGGCGAAGGGCCGCCGGGACCCTCCATCCGCCCCGCCATCGCCCGAGCCATCCGCCGGGACGACCGCGGGGTGCCAGGCAAACGTCTCCCAGGTCCGCTCAAAGTGTGTCAGGAAGGCCGGAGGCAGGAGCACCTCGTCGCCCGGCAGCCCGGAGAGCGGGCGCACCTGGGACACATGTGCCGCCATCGCGGCGGCCTTGGCCTCAAGCTCTGCCGGGCGCAGCGGCAGCCGGAACCAGCCGCGCCATGCCCCGCCGTCCGGGTCGCCGGGTCCGGTCAGGCCGGCCGCCCCGGCCGGGCCGCCGCCGGCGTCCGGCGCGCCTGGTGCCGCCCATAACCAGTACCAGATGGGGTATTCGAGGAGTGCGTGGCCCGCCGCGGCGCTGAGCCCGGCGGCAACGGATCCGAGGACGTCGTGGTCGGTGTGTCCATCGGAGCGGTAGGGCGCCACGAGAACCACCTCGTCGGCGGCGCGACCGCACACGGCCGCTGCCTCCCGGACCGCGTCCCGG
Organism: Arthrobacter sp. 10N44_2; assembly: GCF_056394385.1. NCBI lineage: Bacteria > Bacillati > Actinomycetota > Actinomycetes > Micrococcales > Micrococcaceae > Arthrobacter > Arthrobacter sp. 10N44_2. The sequence continues at coordinate 121,788 of NZ_JBFTHT010000013.1, forward strand.
ACGGCGGCCCGGATCTCTTCCCGGTGCCCGGCGAGGTGACCGTCGGGCAGGCCCAGGCACTGCCACGCCACGTTCCCGGCCCCGTTCCCGGCTCCGGAAAGGCGTTTCAGGGCGTCGCCGAACTCCTGCAGCCGGACCGCGGCGAGCTGTTCCGGCGTCGTCGTTGGCGAGCCGGGGTGGGATCCTTCCCCCGCCGTGCACAGCAGCACGCGGACCGTGGCGCCGACGGCGTGCAGCCGGGCCAGCAGCCCGCCAGCCCCGAGCGATTCGTCGTCCGGGTGCGCGGCCAGGACAATGAAGGCCCGGCCGGCGAGCGCCGCGTCATCCAGCGGCAGGTCCGGCAGCCTGGCGGCGGGGCTGCCGGCCCAGGCGGCCTCGGACGTCCCGGCGTCGTTGTGTGTGAAAGTCACCATGGGTTGCTTTCGGCCAGTGCCAGGGCGCCCAACTGCGCGTCGTCGCGCATCGCGTGGTGCTGGCGGATGTACAGGGCGAGATCGGCCATCCGTTTTCCGTAGCGCTCGTCAAAGGCGAGGGGGGCCGGACCGAGATTTTGGCTCACGAGCGTCTGGACGCGTTCGACGGCGGCGGCCACGCTGCCGCGCACACGCAGGGCTTCCTGCCACGCACCGCGGTCCGAGAGTTCGCCGGCGTCGATCCTTGCGGCCGTGCCGGCCAGGTAGGCGGTGAGGGCGGCCAGCGTGCGGTCAATCTCGCCGAGGTGGGCCAGCGCAATCTGGTCCGGTTCCCGTCCGCCGTCAGCGGCGTGCCGCAGGGAGTCGGCGAAGCTGCGTGCCACGGCGACGGCGCCGCCGAGCCAGCAGGCGGCCACGCCCATGCCGCCCCACGCGAAACCCGGGCGCTGGTAATACCAGCCGGCGCCGCCGAGGGGCACGGCGGGAACGGCCTCGAAGTGGACTGTGCCGCTGGGAATCTCGCGCAGTCCCCGGCTGGTCCACTCCGGATTCGCGAAGCCCACGCCGTTCGCGTGGAGGTCGACGGCGAAGGCGGCCCGGCCTCCGGCCTCCAGATGGGCCGTCAGTACGGCATGGTCCAGTTGGGCGGCGAGCGAGCACCAGGGCTTGGATCCCTGCAGGATCCAGCCGTCTGCGGATTCCTTGGCTTCAAGCCGCAGGCCGGGCGCCTCGGCGGCGAACACACCCCAGGCCCCCTCGAAGTTGGCATCGTCGGGGTCCGGGCAGTCCCGGCCGTGCCGTGCCGCCTCGTCGCCGGCCTGGGCCAGGATCGCCACGGCATCCAGGTGTGGTTCCAGCACCCGTCCGGCGGCGACATCGACGGCGGTTACGGAGGCCAGAATCTCCCACAGGAACGCGGTCCGGCCGTCCCCGGGTTTGGGCGCCGCCGCCGCGGCCGCCTTGGCCAGCTCCAGCAGCCCCGGCACATCGCGGACGGCGTCCTGCGCCTCGGACAGCAGGGGGCTGATCGTCTCCAGGTCTGCGGCCGCGGAGCTGATCCGGACGGGTAGGGGGTGGTCGGAGATGGGGATCCCGTTCATTTCGGCTGCCTGTGTTCCTTCGGGCTGGACGGATTCGGGCTGGGCGGATTCGGGCTGGGCCCGGCCACGTGGCTGAAGTCCTGCGCGTCCGCGGCCGCGCCGCCATCACTGGCGCCGTCGACAAGTAATCTAAGCATACTTAGCACTTGGGGGTGGCCGGGGCTTCACGGGGTCGGCTGCCACCGGCGCGTTCGCCCCGGCGGACAGTCTCTTGCGCCTAGCGGACGATCGCGAGGGCGAAGCCGTCCCAGCCTTTCGAACCCACGGTCTGGATCACGGTGCCGTCCAGCCGCGGGTCATCGCCCATCATCTGGAGGGTGCTGATGATTCCGGGGGCGTTGACCGGGTCCATCGACGCGTCCAGCACCGCACCCTCCCACACGACGTTGTCCACCACGATGGTGGTGCCGGGCCGGCCAAGCCGGATGGCCCAGTCCAGGTAGTGCGGGTTGTTTTCCTTGTCGGCATCGATGAACACGAAATCGAAGGGCGGCCCGGCCTCGTTTTCCAGCTCGGGCAGGGTGTCCAGCGCCGCGCCGACCCGGATGTCCACCTTGTGGCCCAGCCCGGCATCGTCAACGTTGGTCCGCGCGACGCGGGCGTGCAGGGGGAGGTATTCACAGGTGACCAGCCGGCCGTCGTCGGGCAGTCCCTGGGCCATCCAGATGGTGCTGAAGCCGGCCAGCGTGCCGATCTCCAGGACGTGGCGGGCACCGGAGAGCTGGACCAGCAGTTTCAGGAGTTTGCCGGCGTTGGGGGCCACTTCGATGGCCGGCATGCCTGCCTCAAGCGCGCTGGTCACGGCGCGCTTGAGTGAACGGTCCGGGCGGACCACCGCGTCGGAGAGGAAGTTCTCGACGGCGACCCAGCCGGGGGCGGACTGATGCTCGATCATGCCCCCAGTGTTCCAGCCGCCCGCGCCCGGCGGTACCCCTGCGGGCGCGCCTTTCCCGCCCGGGTTTCGGCGTGCGGCCCGACTCAGTACACCTAGTTTCCCGGCCGGGCAGGAATCTGCGGGCCGGTCCCGCCGGCGCCCTGCCCGTCGATGGCGTTTTCCAGCCGTTCCACCTTGCCGGTCAGCTCGCCGCTGTAGCCCGGCCGGATGTCCGCCTTGAGGACCAGCGAGACGCGCGAACCGTAGGCGCCCACCGCGTCCGTGGCCCGCTTGACGACGTCCATGACCTGGTCCCACTCGCCCTCGATCTCGGTGAACATGGAACTCGTCCGGTTGGGCAGGCCCGACTCCCGGACGATCCGCACCGCGGCCGCGACGGCGTCGTGGACCGACGCGTCGCCGGGCGCTTGCCCGTTGGCGGGGTCACCGGAGGGTGCTACGGAGAATGCGACCAGCATGTGGTGGTTCCCTTCACTCAGTCAGGACACCGGGGGCGAAAACTTCCGGGCTGTCCGGCACCAGTCTTTCACGCGATTCAAGCCCGGCAGCGGCCGGGCACACCTCCGCCACCGTCACATAAGTCACTACCCGCCGGTAACAGGTTCGCGCACCCTTCGCGTTGCTACCCTAGGCAAATGAACCGGGCAGTAGACCGCAGGCCGCTCCGCGCAGATGCCGCGCGCAACGTGGACAAAATCATCGCCGCGGCCCGCCAGTGCTTCCGCGAGCACGGCCCCGAGGTGCCGCTGCAGACCATTGCCGTCACCGCCGGCGTGGGTCCCGCCACCCTTTTCCGGAATTTCGCCGACAAGGAAGAGCTGGTGCTCGCTGCCCTGAACCAGCAGCTCCGGCTGCAGGTGGATCCGGCCATCGATGAGGCCCTGGCCGATCCTGACGCCGCCGCAGGGCTCTTTCGGGTCATCGATGCCACGATGCATGTCGCCAGCGAAGAGGCCAACCTGCTGGGAGCCGTCGCGGGCCGGCGCGGGCTGCTGACCGGGATTACGGGTGGCCTGATTGAATCCATCGCCGTGCTGCTGGGCCGGGGCCAGGGGCAGGGCACCCTGCGCAGCGATATTTCCATGACGGACATGATCCGCCTGCTGGCCATGCTGATCGGCGTCGTGGACACCATGGAGCCGGGCTCCGACGCGTGGCGCCGGCCCGTGGCGCTGGTTGAGGACGCCATCCGGACGGAGCGGCCGGACCGGGCGTTGCCGCCGCAGGCCCCGCTGACGGGCACCGCGTTCGACGCCGTTCTCGGCTAGCACCCATAAGCGCCGGATCCTGCAGGTGCCCCGACAGTCCGGTGCCCGGCGCTAGTCTTCGGCCGGCTTTTCCTTGGCTTCGAGAAGGTGTTGCTGAAGCTTCTCTTCGGCTTCCCGACGGCGGCGGGACATTTCGCGCATTTCCCGGGTGGACTCAGCCCCGCCGGAAACATACGGCTCGTGCTGCTTGGTGCGCTGATCCTTGCGCGGCTCCGCGGCCTGCTGCTCCGCGGCCTGCTCGTCGGCAGCCTCCCGGCCGGCAGCCGGCAGCTCGCCGTCGTGTTCAGTCATGTTCGAATGCTCCCATGCGATCCCGGCACCAAGTAGGGACTAAAGACCGTTCCGGCGGCACCCACAGCCCATCCGCGCTCCAGCGCGGTCAGGCGTTCCACTGGCGGGTCAGTCCCAGCCGAGCAGCCGGAGCCCAGCGGCCGCGGCCGCGCCGGCGATCACCACCACCAGGAACGGCGCGCGCAACCACAAGGCGATGCCCGCCGCCGCCAATGCGCCCAGCCGGGCGTCCAGGACGAGCGACTGGCCGGAGGCGACAGCATTGACCACCGTCAGGGACGCCAGCAGCCCGATTGTCATGGTCCCGGCAATCCTGGACATCCGCGGGTTGCGGAGCAGGCTGGCCGGCACCAGGTAACCGAGCAGCTTCCAGGCGTAGGCGAGCAGGCAGGAGAGCAGCAGCCACATCCAAAGATTCATGCGTCGTCTCCGGGGCGGTCACCGCGGGATTCGCGGGCCGGGTCGTGGTGGTGGTGCGCGTGGTCCTCCGCGTACGGATCGACGTCCGGTTCCAGGCCCTCGTCGCTGCGGCCGTGGCTGAACCAGCCGATCCCTGCCGCGACCACGGCGGCGACGAGGATCGGCACTCCCGGGGGCACGAACGGCACGGCCAGCACGGTGGCCAGCGCGCAGACCACCGCGATGGCCACAGGTTCCCTGCCTTTCAGCCGCGGCCAGAGCAGGCCCAGGAAGGCGGCCACGGCGGCGCCGTCCAGTCCCCACTGTTTGGGATCCCCGAGCGCCCCGCCGGCCAGTGCGCCGAGGGCGGTGAACAGGTTCCAGAGGACAAAGACGCCGATTCCGGCGGTCCAGAAGCCGCGTTTCTGCTCGTCGGGGTCCGTCTGCCCTGTGCTGGTGGCGGTGGACTCGTCGATGGTCAGCTGGGCCGCGGCAAACTTCCGCCACCCGCGCGGCTGCAGGAGGGCATTGATCTGCATGCCGTAGATGCCGTTGCGCATGCCCAGCAGCGTCGCGGCGCCCATCGCGGCGACGCCGGACCCGCCTCCGGCCACCACACCGATGAAGGCGAACTGCGAGCCGCCGCTGAACAGCAGCAGGCTCAGTGCCATGGTCTGCCAGAAATCCAGGCCCGAGGTTACGGACAGCGCGCCGAAGGAGACGCCGTAGAGACCGGTGGCGATGCTGATCGACAAACCGATCCGCACCGCCGGTGACTGCAGGATTTTCACGGGCGCCGGTTCCGCCGCGTCAAAGTCCAGGCCCATGCGATGAGGGGCGCCTGGAGCGGGAGCCGCAGGGTGTGCATGCGTCGCCGGCGCGGCGAGCCCTCCGGCCCGTAGGCTTTGCGCAGGGCATCCACGTGGCCGGCGAGGAAGGCGGCGAACATCGCCGTGACGCAGCCCGCGGCGGCCCTCCGGGTGGCCGGGACCAGGAGCCCGACGGCGGCGGCGGCTTCCAGCAGCCCGCTCACTGCCACCCATTCCTCACGGGACAGGACGGCCAGGGGCCCGTTCGGCTGCTCGCCGGAGTCGTCCCGGCACAGGAAGTCGGGTACCACCGGGTGGAAAAATTCAGGCTCGCGGAAGTGCTTGGCGGCACTGGTGAGCAGCAGCGCGCTCATCGCTGCCGCGGACAGCGTCTGGAGGTCCGGGACGGGCCGGCGAAATGGCATGCAACAACTCAACCACAGCGGCCACGCCGGCCGTAATCCGCCCGGGACTCGGGGGATGTGAAGATGTCAGCCCAAGATCCGTGTGGCAGCCAGACGGCTACCGTGGGGGCCGGCTGTCCGCCATGAGCTGGGAGAGGACCTGGGCGGGCCAGTTGGTGGTGATCTCCTGGATCCCGAGTTTCCGGCACCGTTCGACGTCGTCCTCGGTGTCGACCGTCCACACCCGGCACCGCAGCCCCGAGGCGAGCCAGCGCTGAACGGCCGGGGCGTGCGTGCGGACGTACCCGATGCCGGGGCCGGCAATGCCGGCCTCGGCCGCCGCCAGGATCCGTTCCCCCTCAGCCTGGGCGGCCTTCATCACGTTGGCCAGCGCCCCGCCGGTCAGGGCACCGAGGCCCAGTTCCTCCCGGATGTCCGCCACATTGACCTCATCCACGAGCTGGCAGACAGCCGCGGCCGGTACGGACTCCAGGAGGTGTTTTACGGAGTCGGGGCTAAAGCTCATGAAGGAAACCGTGATGTTCTCCAGCATCGACGTCCGCGGATCCCAGCCCTGGGCCCTCAGGACCTCGAGGGCCCGGTACTCGAGTCTGAGCTGGTACGGGCTCGGGTGTTTGAACTCGATCGCCAGCCCGATCCCGCGGCCGGCCGCACGCAGGATGTCGAGCAGGTCCGGCAGGGTCAGGAACTGCCCGGACTTGGCGCCGTAGGCCTCCGGGATCCGGGCTCCCTTCCAGGAGGAGAAGTCCAGTTCCTGGAGTTCTTGCAGGGTCCGGTCGGCCACCTGGCCGGTGCCGTCCGAGGTGCGGTCCAGGGTGGCATCGTGCAGGAGCACCACGTGCTGGTCCCGGGTCAGGTGGACATCGCATTCGACGCCGTCGGCGCCGTCGGCGATTGCCTGCAGGTACGCGGCCCGGGTGTGCTCGGCGAATGTTCCGCTGGCGCCGCGGTGGGCATAGACCAAAGGCCGGGCGGCGGCAGGCTCATCAGTGGTCATGGTGCCACGTTAGCGGACCGTCCGTTTCCGTGGCGGGCTAGGCTGGGCTCATGCAGGTGAATACTGAGTCAACCTCCCTGACCGGCGCCGCGGGACGTCCGGGCGGCGCCCGGCCGGACGGTCCCCCCGGGCAGCGTTCCGCTGCCTCCAGCGACGTCGAGAAGGCCGCGGCGCTGCGCCGGATGAAGCTCCTCGCCCTCTCGCTGCTGGCCGTCATGGCGGTGATCTTCATCGTCGCGTTCGCCCTGCAGAAGCAGTATCCGGGGCTCGAATACGTCCGCGCCGCGGCCGAGGGCGGCATGGTCGGGGCCCTCGCGGACTGGTTCGCCGTCACGGCCCTGTTCAAGTACCCCATGGGCATCAAGATCCCGCACACCGCGATCATCCCCCGCCGCAAGGACCAGATCGGCGCCTCGCTGGGCGAATTCGTGGAAACCAATTTCCTCTCCGAACAGGTGGTCCAGGAGAAGCTGGCGTCCGCAGACATTGCGCGCAAGGCCGGCGCCTGGCTGTCCAGCCCCGGCGGCCCGGACCGGGTCGCCAAGGAGGGTGCCGCCGTCATCCGCGGCGCGTTCAAGGTCCTCAACGACGACGACGTCCAGGCCGTGATCGAGTCCATGGTCCGCAAGCACCTGCTCACCCCGCCGTGGGGGCCGCCGGTGGGCCGCCTCGCCGAGCGGATTTTCGACGACGGGCACCACCATGCGCTGGTGGACCTAATGGTGGACCGCACCGTGGACTGGGTGCGGGACAACCAGGAGACGGTCAACAGGCTGGTCACCGACCGGTCCCCGACGTGGGTGCCCTCGTTCGTGGACGGGCTGGTGGGCGACAAGGTGTACGTGGAGATCCTCAAGTTCACCCGCGCCGTGCAGTCCGACCCGCACCACCAGGTCCGCCTCTCGATCGACAAGTACCTCAAGGAACTCGCGCAGGACCTGCAGCATGATCCTGTCATGATCGCCCGCGCCGAGGGCATCAAGGCCCAAGTGCTCGGCGACCCGGAGGTCCGCGAGCTCGCCTCCCGCACCTGGGACACCATCAAGACGGCCCTGCTCACCGCCGTCGATGACCCGCACAGCGAACTGACCGTCAAGTTCAAGGCGGCCGTGCATGACTTCGGCACCCGGCTCCTGGTCGATCCCGAGCTCGCCGGCAAGGTGAACGCCTGGATCGGCGACGCGGCCGGCTACCTCGTGAAGACCTACCGCTCGGACATCGCGGGGGTCATCACGGACACCGTGGCCCGCTGGGATGCCGAAGAGACGTCGCAGAAGATCGAACTGCAGGTCGGCAGGGACCTGCAGTTCATCCGGATCAACGGCACGGTGGTGGGCGCACTGGCCGGGCTGGCCATCTTTACGCTGGCCACCCTGCTGTTCGGCTAGCTGGGCCCCGCTCCGCGGCACCGGCTAGGCGGCCGCGACCTTGGCCTTGGTCCTGCCGTGCATGGCGAAGATGGTGAAGATCAGCGCCGCGAGCGCTGTGGCGACTAGCAGCAGCAGCCCGATCGCGTAGCTGTGCGCCGCGGCGTCATAGGTGGCGCCCATGATCAGCGGCGGGAAATAGCCGCCCAAGCCGCCGGCCGCGCTGACCACCCCGCTTATGCTGCCGACCTTGCCCTCCGGCGCGAGGACCCCCACCCAGGCGAATACCCCGCCCGTGCCCAGGCCCAGCGCCGCCGCCATGGCGACGAACGTCAGGCCGGCGGGGACGTCGCCGTCGGGTTGCAGGTTCACCACCCAGGCAAGGACGGCGACGCCGGCGAGGGAAGCGATCACCACTGGCTTGGGACCGATCTTGTCGGCGAGTACGCCGCCCACCGGCCGCGCCAGCACGGCTGCGAGCGCAAACCCCGCGGTACGGGCGCCGGCCGCGCTGGGATCGAAGCTGTAGACATCCCGGAGGTACGTGGGCAGATACGTGGCGAAGGAAACGAAGCCACCGAAGAGGACTGCGTAGAGGAAGCACAGCTTCCACGTGACCGGGGTCTTCGCGGCGTCGATCAGCTTGGGCATCACGGGCGCGTTGCTGCGGGTCCAGCCCGGCGCCTCCTTCAAGCGGAACCAGATGATGGCGGCCATGACCGCCAGAATCGCGGCGATCAGCAGGTGGGTGGGAACGTAGCCGATGGCGGCGACAAGCCGGGGGTTCAGGAAAGCGGCCAGGGCCGTTCCGCCCATGCCCGCGCCGAAGACGCCGGTGGCGAAACCCCGCCGGGCGGGCTCGTACCAAGCGCTGACAAAGGGGATCCCGACGGCGAAGACGGTTCCGGCGACCCCCAGCAGCACGCCGGCAGCCAGCACCAGGGCGAAGGAGTCGAGGCTGCCGCCGACGGCCACCAGCAGGATCGGGACGATGGAGGCCAGCAGGACAAAAGTGAACATGGCGCGGCCGCCGTACTTGTCCGTCAAGGCGCCGACGACGATCCGCCCCAGCGAGCCGACGAAGACGGGCATGGCCACGAGCACACCGGTGGTGGCCGGATTGAGGTGCAGATGCTGGGTGTAGAACGCGCTCAGTGTGGCGATGGAGTTCCAGGCCCAGAAGCACACCACGGAGGTCGAGGTGGCGAGCGTCAGATTGAGCGCCCGGCCCGCAGGGGCGGCGACGGGCGGGGACACTGCTCCGGCCACGGTGGTCTCCTTCCTGGTTCAGCAAAGCGGTTCAGCAAAGCGGTTCAGCAAAGCAGCTTCAGCGATGGCACCGGGTCACCGGTTCCTGGTGTCCCGGTCCCGGGTTCCGACGGCGGACCAGCCCCGCCGGGCGCCGGCCGTGGAGCTCCGGGCGCCGGCAGCGCCGGCTGTGCCTTTGGCCCCGGCGCCGCCGGTGTCCCGATCCCGGGAGCGGTAGACGATGTAGGGGCGGAAGAGGTAGTGGAACGGGGCCGTGAAGGCGTGGACCAGGCGCGTGAACGGCCAGATCACGAACAGCGCCATGCCTACCAGGGTGTGCAGGTGGAAGGAGAACGGGGCCGCGGCCATCGCCGCGATGTCGGGCTGGAAGATGAACAGCGAGCGGAACCACGGGGCCACGGTCTCGCGGTAATTGTGCCCGTGCTCGCCCTCGAAGACACTCGCCAAGGTGGTCCACAGCCCGAACACGATGGCCGCGGTGAGCACCACGTACATGGTCTTGTCATTGCCGGTGGTGGCCATGAAGACCGGCCCGGTGGTCCGGCGGCGGTAGATCAGCAGGAGGATCCCGCCCAGCGTTCCGACCCCGGCGATCCCGCCGACCAGCAGGGCGTTGAAATGGTAGAACTCCTGGCTCATCCCGGCCGCCTGGGTCCACGCCATCGGAATGACCAGGCCGAAGAAGTGACCGGCGATCACGGCGAGCAGGCCAAAGTGAAACAACGGGGACGCAATCCTCAACAGCCTGGACTCATAGAGCTGGGAAGACCTCGTGGTCCAGCCGAACTGGTCGTACTTGTAGCGCCAGAGAAGTCCGCCGACCAAAACCACCACCATGACGTACGGCAGCACGCCCCACAGCACGATGTCCAGTGCGGTGAGTCCGACGGCGGATCCGGGTTCCGCTTCGAATGCCAGCATGCTCAGGCCCCCTTCACGGGCAGCAGGCGCGGATCGTACGGGTCCAGGCCCACGGCCTCCGTGGGCGGGCCGTAGCCGGCCATCCGCATGACGGCCTGCTCGTCCGCCGGGGATTTCCCGGGCAGCGTGGCGCAGACGGCCTGCAGGATCCGGGCGTGCGGCAGCTGGTCCCTGAGCAGCCCGAAGCGGAGCATCTCCAGGCTCGCCCGGAAGCGCGTCAGCAGCTCGCGGCCGGCCTCGAGGTCCACCAGCGCGGCGTATTCGAGGACCATCGGGAGGTAGTCGGGCAGTTCGCCGTGGGTGTCCACCAGGGTGTCGCTTTGCCGGTAGGTCTTCTTGAAGTTGCCCAGAACTTCGCCGCGGCGCCGGGTGTCCCCGTCAGTCCAGTAGGACAGGTGCAGGGCGTGGCGCTTTCCGAGGTCGAACTCGCGCACGTATTGGGACTGGAGCTGGATCGGCGGCGTGGACTCCAGGTGGTCCAGGACCGCAACGAAGTCCGCCGTGGCGCCGGGGAACTCGGCCAGCGCGGCCCGCATCAGCGGGACCCGGCCGGTCAGTTCCTCGTCAGGGTAGGACAGGCACCAGGCCGCGGCGAGGTAGAGGACCTGCTGGCGGCGGGTCATGGCTGCTCCCCCGCCGGAGGGGATTCCGCGGGGCCCGCCGGTTTCGGCGGCGGCGGTTTCGCCGGAGGCGGTTTTTCCGGAAGTAACGCCTTTTCCGGAAAAAGCCCGGAGGGCGCTCCGGTGCCGTCCCAGTTCAGCAGGTTCACCCTGCCGCGCAGGGTGGTTTCCCCGGGCGCGGAGCCGGAGGTCTGCCGGTCCCGGAGGGCGTTGAAGGTTTCCACCGCCACGGGGACGGGCCGGCCGCTGGCTTCGCCGAAGTGGGCGGTATCCTGCATGCCCGGGCCGCCCTCGAAGTCGAGCGAGCAGCCCATTTCCTCGAGGTCGTGGGCCTGCTCCACGTGGGCCTTCGGGATAACGTAGCGCTCCTCGTATTTCGCGATCGCCATCAGCCGGTACATCTCGTACATGCTCTGGCTGTCCATCCCCACGGCCTCCGGGATGGCGTCGTCCGGGTCGTCGCCGAGGCTGATGCCGCGCATGAAGGAGCGCATGGCGGCGAGCTTCTTCAGCACCGCGGTCACCCGGTCCGCGTCGCCGGCGGTGAAGAGTTCAGCGAGGTATTCCACCGGGATGCGCAGCGCGTCGATGGCGCCGAAAAGGTTGCCGGTGTCCTCGCCGTCGTGGCCCTGGTCGCGCAGCAGGTCCACCACGGGTGAGAGCGGCGGCACGTACCAGACCATCGGCATGGTCCGGTATTCCGGGTGCAGCGGCAGCGCCACCTTGTAGACCTTGGCGAGGGCGTAGACCGGCGAGCGCCCGGCGGCGTCGATCCAGTCTTCGGGGATGCCCTGGGCCCGGGCCTCGGCCTGGACGGCGGGGTCGTTCGGGTCCAGCAGCACGTCCATCTGGGCGTCGTAGAGTTCCCGGGGGTCCGTGACGGAGGCCGCCGCGGTGACGGCGTCGGCGTCGTACAGGAACAGCCCCAGGTACCGCAACCGGCCCACGCAGGTCTCGGAGCAGACTGTCGGGAGCCCCACCTCCACCCGCGGGTAGCAGAAGGTGCACTTCTCGGCCTTGCCGGTCTTGTGGTTGAAGTAGATCTTCTTGTAGGGGCAGCCGGTGACGCACTGGCGCCAGCCGCGGCATTTGTCCTGGTCCACCAGCACAATCCCGTCTTCCACCCGCTTGTAGATCGCGCCGGAGGGGCAGGAGGCCATGCAGGACGGGTTCAGGCAGTGCTCGCAGATCCGCGGCAGGTAGAACATGAAGGTTTGTTCGTACGCGAACTTGATCTTGTCCTCGGATTCCCGCCGGACCTTCTCCACGATCGGGTCCAGGTGGCCGTTCTCGGCGGAGCCGCCGAGGTCATCGTCCCAGTTCGCGGACCAGGTGATCTTGGTGTCCTCCCCGGTGATCAGGGACTTGGGCCGGGCCACCGGGAAGTCGTCGCCCAGCGGCGCGTCAACGAGGGTCTTGTAGTCGTAGGTCCAGGGCTCGTAGTAGTCCTTGAGCTCGGGCTGGACCGGGCTGGCGAAGATCCCGAAGAGCTTCTTGACCCGGCCGCCGGCCTTGAGCACCAGCTTCCCGCGCTTGTTCAGCGCCCAGCCTCCGTGCCACTTCTCCTGGTCCTCGTAGCGGCGCGGATAGCCCTGCCCGGGCCGGGTTTCGACGTTGTTGAACCAAACGTATTCGGTGCCGGCACGGTTGGTCCAGGCCTGCTTGCAGGTTACGGAACAGGTGTGGCAGCCGATGCATTTGTCCAGGTTCATGACCATGCCCATTTGGGCCATGACACGCATCAGTACTGCACCTCCTGGGAACGACGCCGGACGGTGGCCACCATGTCGCGCTGGTTTCCGGTTGGGCCAAGGTAGTTGAACGCGTAGGCGAGCTGGGCGTAGCCGCCGATCAGGTGCGAGGGCTTGACCAGCAGCCGGGTCACGGAGTTGTGGATGCCGCCGCGCCGCCCGGTGGCCTCGGACTTCGGCACATCGATGGTGCGTTCCTGCGCGTGGTGGACGTAGACCACACCGGCCGGCATCCGGTGGCTGACGATCGCCCGGGCCACCAGGACGCCGTTGATGTTCAGGCACTCCACCCAGTCGTTGTCCTTGACCTCGATGGCCGCCGCGTCGGCGGGGCTCATCCAGACCGTGGGCCCGCCGCGGGAGAGCGAGAGCATCAGCAGGTTGTCCTGGTATTCGGAGTGGATGGACCACTTGGAATGTGGCGTCAGGTAGCGGACCACCACCTCCATGGACCCGTCCTGGCCGAGCCTGGGTTCGCCGAAGAGCCGGTGCATGTCCAGCGGCGGCCGGTAGATCGGCAGCGCCTCGCCGATGTCCCGGATCCAGTCGTGGTCCAGGAAGAAGTGCATCCGGCCGGTCAGGGTGTGGAAGGGCTTGAGCCGCTCGACGTTGATGGTGAAGGGTGCGTAGCGCCGGCCGCCGGTCTCTGAGCCGGACCATTCCGGCGAGGTGATCACCGGAACCGGGCCGGCCTGGGTCTGGGCGAAAGTGATGTATTTTTCTTCGGAGCCCTCGGCCAGGTCCGCCAGTTTCCTCCCGGTGCGGATTTCCAGGTCCTTGAAGCCCTGCACGGCCAGCGCCCCGTTGGTGGTGCCGGAGAACGCCAGGATGGCCTCGGCCATCTTCGCGTCCGTATCGATCGCGGGACGGCCGTCCGCGGCGCCGCCAAGCATCACCCCGTTGGAACGGCTGAGCCGGTCCAACGGGCCGGCAAGTTTGTACGTGACGTTCTTGACCGTGAAGCCCAGTTTGTCCGCCAGCGGCCCGACGGCGGCGAGCTTGTCCGCGATGGCGGTGTAGTCCCGCTCGACGATGGAAAAAATGGGCATGTTCTGACCCGGGACCGCCGGGACGGACATGTCCCGCCAGTCCCGCACAATCCCGCCGGGCTGGGCCAACTGGCCGGGCGTGTCGTGCTGCAGCGGCACGCTCACCAGGTCCCGGCGGACGCCGAGGTGGGTTTTGGCCTGCCGGGAGAACTCCTGGGCCAGCAGGTGGAAGGTGTCGAAGTCCGTCTTGGTCTCCCACGGCGGGTCAATCGCGGGGGTGAAGGCGTGCACGAACGGATGCATGTCGGTGGAGGACAGGTCGTGTTTTTCGTACCAGGTGGCGGCCGGGAACACGACGTCGGACAGCAGGGTGGTGGAGGTCATCCGGAAGTCCGCGGAAACCAGCAGGTCGAGCTTCCCTTCGGGCGCCTGCTCATGCCATTTCACATCCTTGGGCTTGAGCCCCTCGGCATGGTCCTGGCCCAGGACATTGTTGTGGGTTCCCAGCAGGTTCCGCAGGAAGTACTCGTTGCCCTTGGCCGAGGAGCCGAACAGGTTGGAGCGCCACAGCACGAGGGTCCGCGGCCAGTTTTCCGGGGCGTCCACGTCCTCGATCGCCGGGTTCAGGGTGCGGCTCTTCAGGGCATCGGCGATGTAGCCGGCGGTGTCCGTCGCGGTGCCGGCGGCGACGGCCGCCCCGGCCTCGTCCGCGAGGTCCAGCGGGTTACGGTCGAACTGCGGGTAAAACGGCATCCAGCCGAGCCGGGCGGACTGGGCGAGGGCATCCGCGGTGTGCATGCCGTCCAGGGCCCCGGTGGAGAGCGGGGACTTCAGCGCATCCGCGGAGTAGCCGTCCTGCCGCCACTGGTCCGTGTGCATGTACCAGTAGCCTGTGCCGATCATGGTCCGCGGCGGCCGGGACCAGTCAAGGGCGTTGGCCAGCGACAGCCAGCCGGTGACCGGCCGGGTCTTTTCCTGGCCGACGTAGTGCGCCCAGCCGCCGCCGTTGCGGCCCATGCAGCCGGTCAGCATCACCAGGGCCAGCACCGCCCGGTAGGTGGTGTCGCCGTGAAACCACTGGCAGATCCCGGCGCCCATGATGATCATGGACCGGCCCTTGGACTGTTCGGCGTTGCGGGCGAATTCGCGGGCCACCCGGATGCAGGCCTGCGCCGGGACGGAGGTGATCTCCTCCTGCCAGGCCGGCGTGTAGGGTGTCGCTGCGTCCTGGTAGCCGGCGGCCCAGTCCCCCGGAAGCCCGTCGCGGCCGACCCCGTACTGGGCCAGCATGAGGTCGAAGACGGTGGTGACCAGCTGGCCTTCCACCGCCAGGACGGGCACGCCGCGGCGGAGCACGCTGCCGTCCCCGCCGGCATCCTCGAAGCACGGCAGCAGGATCTCGGCGCTCTCCGCGGAGACCTCCCGGAGGGACAGCGCCGGTTCGATCGCTCCGAGATCCAGGTTCCACTTGCCCTCGCCGCTCTCTGAGTAGCGGAAGCCCATTGAGCCGTTGGGGACCGCCGGCAGCCCGGTCTTCTTGTCGAACAGGACGGTGCGGAACGCCGCGTCCTCGGTCAGCGACTCGGCGGGAAGGTCCTTGGCGGTGAGGAACTTGGCCGGGGTGAGGGAGCCGTCGTCGCGCCGTTCGAGACGGACAAGGAACGGCAGGTCGGTGTACCGGCGGACGTAGTCAGCGAAGAACGGCACCTCACGGTCGACGAAGAATTCCTTGAGCATGACGTGCCCCATCGCCATGGCCAGCGCGGCGTCGGTTCCGGCCTGTGCGGGGAGCCATTCGTCGGCGAACTTCGTGTTGTCCGCATAGTCCGGGCTGACCGTGACCACTTTGGTGCCGCGGTACCGCACCTCGGCCATCCAGTGTGCGTCCGGGGTGCGGGTGACGGGGACGTTGGAGCCCCACATCATCAGATACCGGGCGTCCCACCAGTCCCCCGATTCCGGGACGTCGGTCTGGTCCCCGAAAACCTGCGGGCTGGCCACGGGGAGGTCGGCGTACCAGTCGTAGAAGGACGTCATCACCCCGCCGATCAGCTGGATGAAGCGGGTCCCCACGGCGTGCGAGACCATGGACATCGCCGGGATGGGCGAGAAGCCGGCGCAGCGGTCCGGGCCGTAGGCCTTGATGGTGTTCACGTGCGCGGCGGCGGCGATTTCGATCGCCTCCTGCCATGAGACCCGCACCAGGCCGCCCTTGCCGCGGGCCTGCTGGTAGCGGCGGCGCCGCTCGGGGTCGCCCACGACGTCGGCAAAGGCCAGCACCGGGTCACCCAGCCGGGCCTTGGCCTCGCGGTACATCTCGACGAGAACGCCCCGCGCATACGGAAAACGCACCCTGGTGGGTGAATAGGTGTACCAGGAGAAGGCCGCGCCGCGCGGGCAGCCCCGCGGCTCGTATTCCGGGCTGTCCGGGCCCACGGAGGGGTAGTCGGTCTGCTGGGATTCCCAGGTGATGATGCCGTCCTTGACGTACACCTTCCAGGAGCAGGAGCCGGTGCAGTTCACCCCGTGTGTGGACCGGACCACCTTGTCGTGGCTCCAGCGGTCCCGGTAAAAGATGTCGCCCTTGCGGCCACCCTCGCGGAACACCGCCCTGCCGTCGTCGGTCTGGTCCCATTTCGTAAAGAATCGGCCCAGCTTCAACATTGCATCCGAGGCGGGCCCGTCCAGCCCCGCCGCGTCTCCGGCAGTCATTCCTTCAAGCTAGGGTGCCCCTTCTGGCCGGAACAGGGCCTTAGGACACTGTGGCGGGCCCGGGTCCGGGCGGCCCGGGAGCTGCCCGGCCGGCCCCGCAGTTCAGGGCCACCGGCCGGCCCCGCGGGTCGGGGCTCGCGGTTCAGGCGAAGCTCTCCAGCTCGACGCCGGCAGCCTCCAGCGCCGCACGGATCGCGGTCGCCGCGGCAACGGAGCCGGCGGTGTCGCCGTGGAGGCACAGCGACTGCGGCTCGATCCGGAGCTCGGTGCCGTCGACGGCCTCGATTTCGCCCTTCGTGGCGAGCCTGACCGCCCGCTCGGCAACCTGTCCGGCGTCGAGCATCACCGCCCCCACCTCGGTGCGCGGCACGAGGGTGCCGTCGGGGAAGTAGGCGCGGTCGGCGAAGGCCTCGGAGAAGACGGGGTGCCCGGCTTCCTTGGCGATTTCCAGCAGGGCTGAGCCGGGGAAGCCGAGGACGGGCAGTCCGGGATCGTAGGCCTGGATGGCGGCGATCACGGCGGAGGCCTGCTCGCCGTCGTGCACGGTGCGGTCGTAGAGCGCCCCGTGCAGCTTGACGTAGTCCACCGAGGCGCCCACGGCATGGGCCACGCCGTCGAGCGCCCCGAGCTGGTAAAGGACCGCGCCGAAGAGATCGTCAAAGGTCATGTCCAGCGAGCGCAGGCCAAAGCCGGCCAGGTCCGGGTAGCCGATGTGGGCACCGACGTTGACGTCGAGCTCGTACGCCGCCCGGCAGGTGTCCAGCATGGTCACGGGGTCCCCGGCGTGCATCCCGCAGGCCACGCTGGCGCTCGTGACCAGCGGAAACATCGCGGCGTCGGCGCCCTTGGTCCAGGTCCCGAAGGACTCCCCCAGGTCAGTGTTCAGATCCAAAACGTGCCGCCGTCCTTCGTTGAAGTCTTCGGGGCGCCGCTGCCCTGAGTGCCGCCGCCCTGGGTGCCGCCGCCCGGGGCGCCGCCGTCCGGCTGCGCGTCCAGGGAAGTTTCGAAGAGCGCGGCCGGCCCGGTGGTTTCCGCAAGGGCTTGCAGTTCTCCCGGAATCGTGTCCGGGATGGGCCCGAATGCTTCCCTGGCGTTCGCCACGACCGCATGGCCCATCACCCGGTTGCCCACTCCGCCTACGACGGCGCCGATACCGAAGGGCAGGGCACGGCCCAGCCAGGCTGTGCCCTGGGTCTTGAGCAGGGAGCGCAGGAACATCGTCTGGATCTTGGCCCGCACTGTACCGAAGCCGGCGAGGGGGACGCGGCGGGTGAAGGCCGCGGTCCAGGCCTGGGTGGGCCCCTTGCCCCGGCCCGCCGCCTGTCCGCTCAGCGAGCTCAGCAGCTGGGTGCCTTCCTCGCCCAGCATGACCGCCATGACCAGGGTGCTGGCTCTGTCCGGGTCCACCATCCGGATGCCGTGCAGTTCAGCAAGAGCCGTGGAATACAGTGCGGTGGCTTCGAGGAACCCGACTGCTGCGGCGGCCGAGAGACCGAGTGCGGCCGCAGTTCCGACGCCCGGAATCACGGCAGCCCCGCCGACCAGCGCACCGCCGCCGGTGACGGCCAGCAGGTAGTCGCGCTCCAGGATGGCGGCGAGCTGCGCCGCGGTGGCCTGCGGGTGCCTGCGCTGAAGCCTGCGGATATTGGCCAGCACCAGCGGCCGCTGGACTTCAACCGCCCGCAGGAGCACCTTGTGCAGACCGGGCCGGGGCTGGCCGGCGGCGTCGAACATCGCGCTGTGGGCCGTTTCCTGGGCAATCTTCATTGCAGGGTTGCTGCGCTTGGCCATGATCGCCTCTCGTCGGAACCATAAAACTAAGTGCACTTAACACTACACACGGGCAGGAAGGCGGGGTCGCCGCTGCGCCCCGGAGGGGTCTCAGCCCGGCCGCGCGGCTGGCTACTAGACTGGGCCCATGCCCGCCCTGCGAGCCCTCCGCCCCTTCGCGCACCGGGAGTACCGCGTGCTGATCACGGCGCTGGCCATCTCCATCTTCGGTTCCGGGATGTGGGCCGTCGCGATGGTCTACGAGGTGATCCACCTGGGCGGCGGACCGCTGGAGCTTTCGGTCGTGGCCGCGGCGGGCAGCGTCGGGCTGGTGACGTTTCTGCTGGCCGGCGGCATCGCCGCGGACCGCGTGCCCCAGCGGCTCCTGATCATCGCGGTCGAGGGCGCCAACCTCGCCGTCGTTGCCACTGTCAGCGGGCTGGCCCTGGCCGGCTTGCTCGAGCTGTGGCATCTCGCGCTGGGGGCCTTCGTGCTCGGCGTCGGGGCTGCGTTCTTCTTCCCCGCCTACTCCGCCATCCTGCCGCGGATCCTGCCGCCTGAGGACCTGCTGGCGGCCAACGGCCTGGAAGGCACCATGCGGCCGCTGTTGCAGCAGGCCGCCGGACCGGCCGTCGCGGGCATCCTGGTGGCGGCCCTGTCCCCCGCCTACGCCGTCACCGGAGTGGCGGCCTGCCATCTGGTGGCCTTCTGCATCCTGAACCTCCTCCACCGCCAGCCCGCGGCAGGGGTCCCGGACAGCGGTGGGGCTACCGAATCTGGCCAGCCGCGGGCCAAGACGTCCCTGCGCCACGACCTCCGCGAGGGCGTCAGCTACACCGTCCGGACGCCCTGGCTGCTGTGGACCCTGCTCTGGGCCTGCATTTCGGTGCTGTTCCTGATCGGCCCCATCGAGGTCCTGATCCCCTTCGTGGTCCGGGACCAGCTCGGCGGGGACGCGCGCATGTTCGGCTTCCTGCTCGCCATCATGGGCGTGGGCGGTGCCGCAGCCTCGCTGGCCACGGCTTCTTTTCCCCTCCCGCGCCGCTACCTCACCGTGATGATGGTGTCCTGGGGAGCGGGAAGCCTGCCAATCGCCGCCGTCGGAATCATGGACAGTTTCTGGGCCGTGGCCGCCGCCCTCTTCATCTTCGGCGCCACCGGCGGCGTGGGCATGGTGATCTGGGGAACCTTGCTCCAGCGCCGGGTGCCGCCGCATCTGCTGGGCCGCGTCTCGAGCCTGGACTTCTTTGTATCCCTGGCCCTCATGCCGGTCTCCATGGCACTCGCCGGGCCGGCCGCCGAGGCGCTGCCGGTGTGGCTGATCTTCCTCGTCGCCGGGACCGTGTGCCCGGCGATGGCCGTTGTCGCGATGGTCGTGGCGCGGATGCCGGCCGATGAACTGGCCCACCCCCTCACCGGCGGTGAGGAGCCCGCCGGCGGTGAGGAACCCGCCGACGCCCCGGCGCCTGCCGAATCCTCCGGACCAGGGCAGCCCGGCCCAGACCAACGCGGGGTCACCTAGCGCCCATGTCCGGGGCGCAAAGTCATACGGTCGTTGCAACATTCTGGTTTTGGAGGTTGCGATGCCGAGTGGTTATCGGGCGCCCGATGCGCTGAAGGATGAGTTTTTCTCCCTGGTCCGGCAGGGGGTGTCGGTCAAGGAAGCCTCTGCCCGGATCGGGGTG
>NZ_JBFTHT010000014.1:0-131222 GCF_056394385.1 Arthrobacter sp. 10N44_2
GCCCGGCAAATTCAACCAATTCAATACAATAAATTGGTATCAACAAACTTGGCACACTATTGAGTTCTCAAACAACAGACACACCCGGCACCACCACAACCAACAAACAGTCAAGGATCGCTCCGGAGCAACTTTTCAAACTTACCCGATCTCGGAAGTCTTTGCAAATTCGCATTTCTGCGATTTACATTCATCCAAGAAGGTCCCCGCCGTTATTTAGCACGCAAATTTGCGAACCATTTTCAGGCTGTTTAGAAGGGGGTCGGTCGCTTTCTTTCCGCATCAGCGGCGGCGACTCGAATTACTTTACACGCCGGGAGGACCCTGCACAAATCGGCCCCCTGAGGGGGTTCCATGGCGTCACATTCCCGGAACCGCGCGGATTTCGGCAGCCGCGGCCGCCCCCAGAGGCCGGCGGCCCGGCGTCGGGCTTCTATGGAGTGGGTCACACGCGCACATCACGAGGCTTCGCTCCCGGTGCCATACTCAGAGCGTGACGACGTCGTACACGTTCCGTGCCGAGCTGTGGCACTACCCCGAGCAGGCAGGCTGGCACTTCATCACCTTGCCGCCGGACCTGGCGGAGCAGCTCAAGGACCAGGCCGCCCCGTTCCGGAAGGGCTTCGGTTCGGTGAAGGTGAAAGCTTGCATCGCCGGGCAGCGGTGGTCGACGTCGCTCTTCCCGGACAGCAGGACCAACTCGTACCTCCTCCCCGTCAAGAAGGCCATCAGAACCGCAGCCGGCATCCACGCCGGCGATGAGGTGGACGTGGAAGTCGAACTGATTCTTGAGGGCTGACAACAGGGACTGGATTGCAGGGGTAGCTGCAGGGCGACCCGAGCGCTTGTGCTCTCTGTTGAGCCGCTGCTTGAAGGAACAGTTCACCCCGCCGGAGAGGCCTCCACGAACGCCACCTGCGTGGCGTATTGCTGGTACAGCTTGACGGCCTCGTCGATCTCGATGTGGCCGAAGTTCAGCGCGACCTGCAGCCCCTCCAGCTGGGCACTGGCGGTCTCGGCTGCGCTCACACGGTCCGCCACGGAACGGGACGTGGCAAAGTTCGTGGCCAGCGCCGCGGCAACGGAGCAGATCACCGC
Organism: Arthrobacter sp. 10N44_2; assembly: GCF_056394385.1. Lineage (NCBI taxonomy): Bacteria > Bacillati > Actinomycetota > Actinomycetes > Micrococcales > Micrococcaceae > Arthrobacter > Arthrobacter sp. 10N44_2. The sequence goes on from NZ_JBFTHT010000014.1 coordinate 1,099, forward strand.
CAGCAGACACAGTCCCCGCCACACAATCGAGTCGTCCGCCAGGTTGAAGATGTTCGCCACCGCTTCGGTGAACCCCGTGCCACCGGCGGCGGGGCCGACCGTGAACGCGGCGGCCAGCGCACTGCCCACGATGCTGATGCCGGCCAGCCGGGAGCGCCGTGGTCGTTCCCTGCCGAGGTAGGACTGAAGGTCCCGTTGCTTCTGGTCGATGCGGTTGGACAGCCTTTGCCGCGTATCGGATGTTTCGTCCATGATCTGGTCCCCGGTTCCCTCGCCGATCGTGTCCGCACGCCTGGAAAGTGGGACTGCCACCGGTTCCCCAGGATTCCCCAGCCGGGACGGGATCTCCCTGCCCCTTGGCCGCTCTCCTCCCGAAACGCGCACACGTTTAGGATGCTCCCGCGCCACTGCGGGTGTCTAGACACTTGACCGACGACGTCGGCGTTCCCCGCCGGTCCGGGCGGGGAACGGTGCCCCGAGGTTCTCCCGCCGCCGCTATTCGTTCGTCGGCGCCTTCACGTCAGCTCCCGCGTGCACGGCGGTCTCGGTGGGAGGCCGCCAGATGGGCGTGCCGTCGAGTGAGAGGTCAGCCGGTGGAGCAGTCACATGGGCCGTGATCCCCTGGGACCGGAGTTCGGCCTCCAGTATGAGCAGCATCCTCTCCGCCATGCCTATCGAGAGTTCGCCTTTAGTGTCAGTCCAAATCATGGGGCCAAGTTCGGTCAGATAGACATCGGAGACGTAGTTTGGCGTGTACTGGGGGTAGTCGCCAGTCATTTCGGCGGGGCTCAGTTCCTTGCCGTTCTGGTCCACCGACATAAAGCGCCCTCCCGCGGCATACAATGCCGCGGCAGCCTTGTCCCGGTCGTCAGTCTCGACAAGGAACCCGGGTGACGTTTCCCATCCGTCACCCAGTCCTTCCTCGTACCTCTCGCCCTGCTGGTCGAAGATGTCAGGTGCCACGGTTACGCTCACCGCGCTGCTTCCCTTCACGTTGCCGTCGTGGGCGATGGACGAGCTCGGCTGAGGACTCGGGGTTGAGGGTGCCGCACGCATGGTGGGCGACGTGAAGGCCAGACCGGGTTGTGTGGATCCAGAGCACCCGGCCAAGGCCAGCCCGATAGCCACCACTACTGCCCCACAAAGATGTCGTCTTGACATGTGCCCTCCCCCGGCGCCCACCAGCCGAGGTCAGTGTAAGCCACCCCCGCCGCGCAGTCACCTAGCTGGCGGGGTCGTATTGGAAAGCGCGCACCTCCTGCGCGCAACGGCAGGCGACCGCGATCTTCGCGGCCCACTCCAAGGCCGCATCGTAGGAGGGCAGCTCCAGCACCGAGTAGCCGCCTTCGAGCTGCGTCGTCTGCGGGTAAGTGCCCTCGCTCACGGTCCCATCGCCATCCACCATGACGGGCGGGATGCCCTCATCAATGCCGCCGCCGAACACCCAGACGCCGGCGTCCTTCGCCTCCTGGACGACCGCGTGCGACGCATCCGAAACAGCCTGCAGCTCTTCCTCGGGGAAGACCATGGCGGCACTCGGAAACGAGATCAAATATTTGGTCATTCGCGTCGACTCCTTGTTTGCAGCTCGGTTTGCAGCACGGTGAATCGCGTTCATCCTCGCCGATGCCCTCGCGCCGCGCAAGGATTCAGGCGGTCCCGATGGCCGTGACGCAGATCGTGGGACGTCATGCGCCACCCGATCCGTAAGGACGCGTGATCGCCTCAAGGAAATGCCCGTCAGGATCCGCGAAGTAGACGCCGCGTCCGCCGTCGTTGTGGTTGATCTGCTGTGGGCGGGACCGTCCCGGGTCCGCCCAGTAGGGGATGCCCTCGGCCTGGATCCTTGCGAAGATACCGTCGAAGTCCTCCTCGCTGACCAGGAAGGCGTAGTGCTGCGCGGCGATGGGCCGGTCCGCCGTGGCGAAATCGAGGGCCACCCCGTGGTCAAGGGGCACGGTCATGAAGGACCACATGGCTTGGGGTTCCGGCAGTCCGAGCACGTTGGCCAGGAACTTCGCCGACCGACGCATATCCGTTGCGTAGACGATGGTGTGGTTGAAAGCGACCGTCATGGCGACCTCCTCCGGTGTGATTGTCTGAGACCATCTGACATCCGGCACTCTTCAGATTTCAAGAGCACCAGCAACGTCCCTGGAACCTTCGTCCCATGGACGTAAGCCAACCTCAAGCCCACTTGAGTGACACCTGGCGATTACCGAACGCCGCCAGCGCTGAACTCCGCAAAGGCACCGCACGACGTCGGGCCTGACCCCCGCCTCCCATGCTGGAGGTGGGGGTCAGGCCCGTGCGGTTGCTGGCGTGCGGTTGCTGGCGTGCGGTTGCTGGATTCAGTCAGCCCTGCAGGGACCGCAGGGATGCGTACGGTTCGCTGGGCAGGTTGCCTGCCATCCAGGGGCGGGTGGACCGGATGGGAGGGGTGTGGCCCCGGCCGTCGCGGACGACCGCGACGATGGTGGCGACGGCTGCGAAGACCAGGAGTCCGGCGAGCAGGATAGCGGCAAATTCCATGTGAAGAGCACCTCGGGCGAGTGATGGAGCTGGTTGTTGGGGCTGATGATGGATCAGGTTGTTGGGCCGGAATCCCGGGCGATCGGTGCGGGTTTAGTTTGCGGCTGGGGTTCAGGTTTCCGGTCCTTTTGTGGGGACATGTCCAGTTTCCGCACCCACCGTGTGAGCCACCGTGTGAGCATTTTCCGCTGTGGTTTTCCGCCCGCTTCCGGCTCCCTTCGGCTTCGATCAGGCGCCGGTCAGGCGCCGTCGCTCCCCCGGCGCACGCTCGCCGTCTGCCGCTCCCGCTCCCCCATCAGCGGCGTAGCATGACTGATATGGCCGAGACTTGGATTCGGCTCCTCGGTCCGCCCCGGATCGAGTCCGCTGGCACCGCACCCCGGCAGCCCCGGGGCCTCAAGGCGTGGGCTGTGCTGGCCTACCTCGCGCTGCAACCGGGCGGCACGGGCCGGGCCCGGACGGCGGCCCTCCTGTTTCCCGACGCCGAGGACCCGCTCGGTGCCCTGCGCTGGAACCTTTCCGAGCTGCGCCGGACCCTCGGCGCGGAATCGGTGGGCGGCGACCCGCTGCGGCTGGTGCTGCCGGCCGGCTGGAACTGCGACGTGCTGGCGGCCCTGCAGCCAGCCGGCGACACCGACCCCCGCACCTTCGACGGCGACCTCCTGGAGGGTCTCACCTTCGAAGAATGCCCGGCATTCGAGTCCTGGCTGGAGGACCAGCGGCACCGGCTCGAGAACGCTGTCCTGACGCTGCTCTACGAGGCCTCGCTCGCCGCGCTGGCGGCCGGAAGGGCGGACGACGCCGTCGACCTCGCCACCCGCGCGCTGCACCTGGACCCCTTCAACGCCGACTGCCACGCCGTGCTGATCAAGGCCCTGCTCGCCCTGGGTGACTACCGGCGGGCGCGGGAGCAGGCCGACAAGTGCCGCGAACTCTACCGCCGGGAGCTCGGGCTCGGCGTGCCGGCCGAGGTGCGCCGGGCGCTGGCAGACGCGGCGCCCCCGGCCGAGCCCGGTCTGCCGGCCAGTTCGGCCGCGGTGCGGTCCTACCTCGACGCCGCCGAGGCCTCGCTCTCGGCAGGCTCCGTGGACCGCGGGCTGGAGCAGTTGCGCCTCGCCGCCGAGATCGCGCAACGGACCGGCGACCATCATCTGCTCGCCGAATCCCTGGTCACCTTGTCCGGGGCGCTGATCCATCAGGCCGGCGGCCGCGGCGCCGAGGTGGCCGACCTCCTGCACCGGGCTTTGAAATCGGAAGGGTTGGACCCGGAGTCGCTGGCGTCGGGGGGACGGAACCCCGCGCGGCCGGCGTCGCGGGTGGCGGCGGCCGCGTACCGGGAGCTGGGGTACCTGTCCGTGCAGCGGGGCATTCCGGACCGTGCGGCCGGCTGGCTGGAGCAGGCGGCCCGGGCGGCGGACGGGTTCGACGACGAACGCTCCAGGATCCTGGCCATCCAGGGCATGGCGGCCTCGGACACCGCGCACTACGTTGAGGCGCTGGCGGCTCTGGCCGAATCGACCCGGCTCGCCACCGCCGCGGGCGGCCGCCGTCTTCTGGCGTTCAGCCAGGCCTTGGCCGGCCGGGTGCATCTGCTGCGTGGGGATCTGGAGCCTGCTGCTGAATGCCTGGACCGGGCCCAGGAACTGATCGCGGCCGAACACTGGACGGCGTTCGAACCCTTTGTCGCCGGCCTCCGCGGCGAGACGTTCCTCGCCGCCGGCCGGCTGGAGGACGCCGCTCCCCTGATCGACCGCTCGTGGGTGATGGCCGACGTCGCCGGCGACCATTGCTACCTGACCCTGGCCGCGGGGGCCAAGGCGAGGCTCAGCATGGCGCTGAATGATCAGGCTGCGGCCGAATCCTGGCTGAAGCGCGGGCTCGACACCACCCCCTGGTATCTCTGGTACCGGGCGCGGCTGCTGGACACCGCCGCCGAGGTCGCCATCGACGCCGGCTCCCCCGCCGCCGGGGACTATGCCGACCGGCTGGGCACCATGGCCAGCCGCGGCGCCCTGCGTGAACTCGTGGTCCGGGCGCACTCGCACCGGGCACTCCTGGGCGATGCCGCCGCCGCGGAGACCATCCCGTGGCTGGCCAAGGACATCGACAACCCGGCGCTCAACACCTACCTGGCCCGGCGCGGGCAGCTCTGACGACGGGCTAGGCCGCGGGGCTGTGGCGCTGGGCGGCAGGGGCGAAAGACACTGCTGACTCGACGGGCGCGTGGTGCTACGGTAGCGAAATGTCAGCAACCTTGGTTCGCCCCAGACGCGGCAAAATCTTCGCAGGCGTGTGCGCTGCCTTGGCCGACCGTTTCGAAGTCCCCCGGGCTTTTGTCCGGCTCGGGTTTATGTTCTTCGGCCTGTTCGGCGTGGGTGAGTTCGTCTACGTCGCGTTGTGGATCCTCATCCCCCGGGACGACTAGCCGCAGACTTGTGGTGCGGGACCCGGCGCGGGAAGCCCTGGCCGGCATGAGGAGCGCGACGCGCGGCGGTGGCGCGCCGCCGTCGTACTGCTCTTGGAAGCACGGGTGGGTTAAACAAAAGCAGGGCCCGTCCGAAGACGGGCCCTGCTCGAAACCTAACGGTCCCGGGTATCTAAAAGGAAATTAGATAGCCTGGATGTTGGTGGCCTGGGGACCCTTGGGGCCCTGCTCGGTTTCGAAGGAGACCTTCTGGTTCTCTTCGAGGGAGCGGAAGCCGGAGGAGTTGATCGCAGAGTAGTGTGCGAAAACGTCCTGTGAGGAGTCATCGGGGGAAATGAAGCCGAAGCCCTTTTCAGCGTTAAACCATTTGACGGTACCAGTAGCCATTATTTTTGTCCTTCGTGAAGGTGGAGGAACTGTCCCGACTTTCGGGTCCTCCTGTTTGGGGTGCTCAAAACCGCTGCTTCAGAAGAACATGGGCTTTCGACCATGCGTACTGCCTGAACTACGAACTGCATAAACACAACAACAGGATCAACTGTACAGGACGTTTGGTGGGTGAATTACCACACCTCCATCTGGAACGGTCAGCGAGGGCCGAGCGCATCCGCACGGGCCTGCGCCTGCCCCGCCGCTTCCGGATCTCCCAGCCGGTCATAGATCCTGGCCAATATGGTCCAGGGCTCCGCCGAGGCCGGCGCACGTTCCGCCGAGGCGGCGAGGTCGGCCAGACTGTCCTGGACGTTGCCGAGGCCGAAGTTGGCGACGCCACGTTGGAGATAGGCAGCGGAGTCGAAGGGGGAACGCCGAATCATCTCGTCCAACGTGTCTTTGCCTTGTTGGAGCTTCCCAATGTTGATAAAGCCGATGGCGAGGGCCAGGCCCGCCTCGGATGAACCGGGCGTGCGGTCCAGCGCGATGCGGGCCCATTCGACGGCATGGTTCGCGGCGATGGAGTCCCCGTCGGCGGCCGGCCCGGTGAAGGCCTGGGCCGCCAGCAGCGCGGTATCCGAGTCCCAGGGCCGCAGCCCGTAGGCGCGCTGGAACTGGCTCTCCGCCGTCGTCAGGTCTCCGGCCGCGACGGCGGCTACACCCTCGGCCATCGGCCATTCGGCGATCGCCGCCGGCACTGCGATGCCCAGCCCCAGGGCCACGAGCAGCCCCGTAGCCACCGCACCGGCCGGGAAGGTCTTCCAGGTCCGGACCTCGGAAGCTGATTTCGCGGGAGCCGCCTTGGCGCGAGGCCGGACCTGCTGCACGGCAGCCCGCGACGTCGACACCAATCCCCCGCAGATGAAGGCCGCCACGGGCGTGGCGGCCGGCGAGGTGAATGCGGTGAGGAGCATCAGACCGTAAGCGGCCACGGCAGCGAGGGCGCCGGTCAGGTTGTCGCGGTCAACTCCCGGTGCCGCGGTGCGGATGCTTTCACTAGCGCTGCGCAGAATGAGGAAGGCCAGCACCGCCGCCGCCAGCAGCAGCGGAAGTCCGCCCACGGCGGCGGCCTGCAGAAGCCAGGAGTGCGGCGAGTCCGGCGGGAATGTGCCGCCCACCCGGACGGCCCACTCCAGGGTGTGGAAGCCCGTGATGGCATCGACAAAACCGTTCGGGCCGACGCCGGTCCAGGGGTGCTCGGCGATCAGCTTCAGGCTCTCGTCCCACAGCAGCCAGCGGCCGTTGACCGTGTCGGCGCTGAAGAGCCGCTCCCGCGCCACGGGAATGGCGACTGCGGCAACGCCAAGCAACACGAGCGAGGCACCGCCAGCCGCCGCGACGCGCGCGCGGCCGGGGGTCCGGATTGCGGCCGCTACCAACACAAGCACGACGGCGGCCAGGCCCAGGATCGCTGCACGGGAACCGGACAGGACCGTGGTCAGGGCCGCCGCTGCAAGGCCGATGCGGGCCGGCCAGTCCCGGCCGCGCAGTGCCGGCAGTGCCAGCACTGCGGCCGCCAGAACTCCGATGATTCCCTGGTCCGTCGCGTTGCCCAGGGTGGCCCCGGGGCGCAGATCCGCGGACCCGCCCAGGGGCCGCAAGCCTGCGGCCTCGAAAGCACTAATAAAGCTCACGATCACCACCGCCGGGGTGAGTGCGGTGCGGAACATGGCCCAATTCCTGGCTCTGCCCGGCCCGCCGAGGACCTTGGCGCCGAGCGCAAAGAGGGCTATGTAGAGCGTGATGACTAGGGCGCCTTCATACCGTGGCCAGCGTCCCAGGATGCTGGCCAGCGGGTTGGCGGAGAACGCCGTAGAAATGGCCAGCACAACGGCGGCGGCCCCCAGGGCCCGCCGGATGCCCTGCGGCAGCCGGCCTCCGGCCTGGGCAAGGGCTCCGATTCCGACTGCGGCGAGGAGCCAGACCACCTTCATCCAGGTGAACCGGAACAGCCCGCCCGGCTGGAAGACCAGGACCGAGCAGGCCACCAGCCACACACAGGCACGGGGAGCGAAGACCCGTGCCCTTTCCAACGTTTGGATTGGGAAGGGCACGGGTCTCCTTGTGATTTTGCTTTGCAGGGCTGGTGATGCGCTCTGGTGCGGCGGCCTGGTACGGCGGCCTGCTGCGCCTGGCGTCCTAGACGGCTGCTACAGCCTTCGTGGCCGCGCTGGTCTTGGCCGCCGTCGTGTAGCCAGGTTTGGAGCCGGTTACCGTGACCGTGATCGTCTTGCCCACGTCACCGGAGGTCAGGACATATGTCGCGGCCGTCGCCCCGGAGATGTTCACCCCGGAACGCTTCCATTGGTAGGCCAGGGTGACCGGCGCCGGACCCCACGTGCCGGGAACCGCGGTCAGCTTCTGTCCGCTCACAGTAGTGCCCGTGACCGTCGGGACCGGCGAAGCCGTCAACGCCACAGGTGCCGTGACGACCTTCGTCGCCGCACTGGTCTTGGCCGCCGTCGTGTAGCCGGTCTTGGACCCGGTCACCGTGACCGTGATCGTCTTCCCAACATCACCGGACGTCAGGACATACGTCGCGGCCGTCGCCCCGGATATGTTCGCCCCGGACCGTTTCCACTGATACGCCAGGGTGACCGGGGCCGGGCCCCACGTGCCGGGAACTGCGGTCAGCTTCTGCCCGGTCACGGTAGTGCCCGTGACAGTCGGCACCGGCGCAGCCGTCAACGCCACGGGCGCCGTGACGACCTTGGTCGCCGCACTAGTCTTGGCCGCCGTCGTGTAGCCGGGCTTGGACCCGGTCACCGTGACCGTGATCGTCTTGCCCACATCACCGGATGTCAGGACATACGTCGCGGCCGTCGCCCCGGCGATGGCCGCCCCGGACCGTTTCCACTGGTACGCCAGAGTGACCGGCGCCGGGCCCCACGTGCCAGGAACCGCCGTCAACTTCTCCCCGGACACTGCAAGGCCGGTGATCGTCGGAACCGGCGCAGCCGTCAGTGCCACCGGCGGGGTGCCGAAGGACAGTGCACCCATGATGGTCGGCTTGCCGACGATGACCGCCACGGGCGCAGCGCTGGCCTCGGTGGCGACGTTTCCGGAATAGATCTTCGATCCGTCAGCACCGGAGTGCGCGACGACGAAGTACTTTCCGGTACTAAGCCCCGTGATATTGAACTTTCCGCTGGCGTCGGTAATCCCACTACGCGTGACGAGACTTCCATCGCGGGTGTAGGCCTGCACTCCGGCGGTGGGCAGAGGCTTGCCCGCCTTGTCCGTTAGCGTCCCGGCGATGGAGCCGCCCGTGACCAGGGTGGCGTTGATGTTCGATACCGACGCGCTTGCGCCGACGGTCACGGTCTGGGCTGCACCTGCCCCGGCGGATTCGGACTTGTTGTTGTAGAACTGCGCCTCCGCGAGGGAGGAGCCGCTGGCACGGTTGAATGCCACTTTGTAGGATCCCGCCGCGAGACCGCCAATGCTGTAGGTTCCGGCAGCGTCTGCGTAGCCGTCCTTGACCACAGCCCCCGCGGAGTTCAGGACGCTGACGGGGGTGCCAGTGGTGCCTCCGCCGGTGATCTTGCCGCTGACGGTGGAGCCCTTGACCAGGGCCGGGTTGATGCCGGTCAGGTCCTGCCCGGCCGCCACCGTCAGGGTTCGGGCCGCGTCGAACGAGGCAGCCTTGTCGAACCACTGGTCGGCCGCGCCCGTGTTCCAACCGAAAATGAAGACCTTGTAGGATCCGGCAGCCAAGCCCGTTACCTTGTAGCTGCCGTCCGGATTCACATAGCCCTGCGCGATCTGCCGTGTAGAGGAGCCGGCGGCGAAGACCTTCACGGTTGTCATCGCCACGGTAACGCCGGGATAAATTACTTTGCTGAGCACCACACCGGCAGGGGCAGTGATTTTCCCGCTGATGGTCGCGGCCTTCACCAAGGTGGCATTGATGCCGGCCAGGTCCTGTCCCGCAGCCACGGTCACCGCAGTGGCGGTGTCGAAGGAGGACGCGTTCTTGTACCACTGGTCGACGGCGCCGCCGGAGCCTCCTCTGAATGCCAGCTTGTAGGATCCAGCCGGAAGGCCAATGATCTTGTAACTGCCGTCCGGCCCCACCGGGCCGTAATAACTTGGGTTCTGGTCCTGCGGGGCTGCCGGAGTGGCCGTGACGGAAATACCGGAAGGGCTGATGCCTGCCGGGGCGGTGACTTTGCCGGTGATCGTGGCGCCCTTGACCATGGTGACGTCAACACCGGTGAGGTCCTGGCCGTTCGTCACGGCCACGGGAATGGCTTTGTAGGGCGAGTCGGCTTTCTGGTACCACTGGTCAATCGCGCCGGTGTCCCAGCCGGAGAACTGGAGTCGATAGGATCCCGCCGGCAGCCCGATGATCTTGTAGCTGCCGTCCGGCGCCACGTTGATGGTCTGGCCCACTGGTGTCATTGAGGACGCCAACCAGGTTGAGACCTGGACGTTGGAAAGGTTGACGCCTGCCGGAGCGGTAACTTTTCCGCTGATCGTGGCGCCCTTGACCAAGGTGGCGTTAATCCCGGTGAGGTCCTGGCTGGTGGCCACAGTGACGGCCGTGGCCGTCTCGAAGGAGGCGGCATTTTTGTACCACTGGTCGAGGGCGCCAGTGTTCCAGCCGGAGAACTGGAGCTTGTACGAGCCCGCTGACAGGCCAGTGATTTTGTAGCTGCCGTCCGGGGCGAAGCCGGCGGACCGAGTCATTTGGCTGCCTTGTTCCGCTGCGGGCGAGGCGCTGACGTAGGAGTTCGAAAGATCGACCCCCGCCGGTGCGGTGACTTTTCCGCTGATTGTGGCAGCCTTCACGAGCGTACTGTTGATGCCGGTGAGGTCCTGGCCGGCAGTGACAGTCACGGCAGTCGCAGTTTCAAAGGACCCGGCGTTCTTGTACCACTGGTCCGCAGCGCTGGTGTTCCAGTCGGAGAACTCCACCTTGTAGGATCCTGCCGGCAGGCCGATGACCTTGTAGCTGCCGTCCGGGGCCACAGTGGAAGTTTGACCCACCTGCCTTTGTGAGGCCGCCAACCAGACACTCACTGAAACGCTAGAGAGGGTGACGCCTGCCGGCGCGGTGACCTTTCCGCCGATCGTGGCCCCCTTGACCAGCGTCGCATTGACGCCGGCGAGGTCTTGACCGGCAGTGACGGTCACGGCCGTGGCAGTGTCGAAGGAGGCGGCGTTTTTGTACCACTGGTCCAAGGCGCCGGTGTCCCAGCCCGTGAAGTGGAGCTTGTAGGACCCTGCCGGCAGGCCCATGATCTTGTAGCTGCCGTCCGCTCCCACGTCGGACTGTCCTGCCCCGTCATGTGTGGTCGCCGACAAAGCAACTACAGACAGGTTGGATGAACCGACGCCGGCCGGAATTGTTATCTTTCCGCCGATCGTGGCGCCTTTTACCAGTGTGTCGTTAATGCCGGTGAGGGCCTGTCCGGCGGTGACGGCCACGGGCGTGGCAGTGTCATAGGAGGCGGCGTTTTTGTACCACTGATCCTGGGCGCCAGTATTCCAGCCGGCGAAGTGGAGCTTGTAGGATCCCGCGGGAAGGCCCATGATCTTGTAGCTGCCGTCCGCTTCAACGCTGGACTCGCCCATGTGGCGCTGGAATGCCGCCGATAAGGCGTAAACATATGTGCCGACAATGTTCACTCCGGCGGGAGCCGTCACGGTCCCCTGAATGGAAGCCGTCGACGTATCGGCTGCGGTGGCCGGGACCGAACCCAGCATCATAAGTATCGCCAGCACTGCACTGATAAAGGCAGGCAGGCGGAATCTACTCGTCATTGCGAGCATGTATTTCCCCCAAGTTCATGCGTCAGCGAATGCTGAGCAACCAAAGTCTGCTGAGCCAGACTTTGCAAATAGTAACCCGCCATGTGAGTTTTGACTATCTGTTACTAGGCTAGGCACTCCGAACTAGGCACAGCTGCAAATTGTCGGAATTTACTGCGTCCGCATTTGCCGTGAAAAAAGCCGTCCCATGGAACCCGTATAACGGACCAGGAGGTCGCTGTTCCTGGGTTATGCCTCAATCATGCCCGCCGAAAGCTGGCTCGCAACATTTATGCCGACCGCCTGTCCCATGCCCGGCCGCGGGCATATCCTGCAGGAAGACCAGCCCGCGACCGTCAGTACCGGAGGAAGACCCATGGAAATGCCGAAAGCGTCCGACGCCGACAAGGAACACTTCCGCTCGGTGCTGCCGGACCATCCCAAGGTGGTGGTCAAGCCGATGTTCGGGAACTTGGGCGCCTTCGTGCACGGCAACATGTTCGCCGGCCTGTTCGGCCCCACCATCGGCGTGAAGCTGGCCGAGGCGGACAAGGAGATGCTCGAAAGCACCGAGCGGACCGTCCCGTTCGGGCCGGCCGAGCGTCCGATGGGCGGCTACACCGGATTGCCGGAGATTTGGAACGCCGAGGGCGACGGCGACGAGGCGCGGGCCAAAGCCTGGGTGGAGAAAGCATTCGAGCACGTGGCCGGACTGCCGCCCAAGGAGCCGAAGGTTTCTAAGCCCCGGCCCAAAAGGGTGGAAAACTAGGGCAGGACAACACTCACCAGTTCTGACCGGCTGCCGGTCTCCAGGTCCTCGGTAAGGGCCAGCGCACCGATCTGCGGGCAGTGATACTTATACTCCCGGGAGTTCTTTTCAAGCGGCGTCCAGTCGTAGACCTTGACGCAGTCGGTGTACGTGCCTGACTTGGTGGAGACTGTCTCGCCGGTAGCTACGGTGTCCCGCATGTCTTCCGCATTACCAACGTAGAACTCCTGCCTGTAGGAATCGCCGACGCGCTGCTCGGCCTTCATCCAGATGCCGGCTTTTGCGCCGTCTTTTCCATGCAAAAAGCTGCCGGAGTGGTTCGCCAACATTCCATTCGAGTAGTTGTCCACGTCCTCGCCGAAGTACCACACGTCGCCGTTTTTGTGTTGCGCCAGATAATCGCGGGTTTCCTCCACGAGCTGCCCGTTCTTGTACTCCTTGTCCAGATAGACCACCGTCTCAACACCGTCTATGGTCCTCGTCTCCGGCAAGATTTCGATCTCGATCCTCTCGGTGACTCTTCCTTGCTCGGTGGTCTCGTACGTCAGTTTCTTGCCGACAGGGAGCGCGAAGTATTTGTTGGTGATTTCGGTGGTGAAATCTGCTGGGTTGATCTGCGGGTTGTACTCCGCGGCCCCGTTCCTTTTTGTGTTGTCGAAGGCAAATAATGTCACCCCGCCACCAACCAGTAACAGGACGATCATGCCAAAGAATATTTTGGTTCGTTGATTCATGACCGTTCCCCCTCCTTCTGAGCAGAAATTCCTGTAGGGGGTCAGAGCACCGTTGCTTGCCCATGGCCATAGAAAAAAGCTAGCGCAGTCGGCACTGAACCAGAACACCCTTGGCGAACACCACGCTTGGAGAGGCACCGCCTCCCCGTATCGCCAGCGAAGGTACGATCTCTCACAGCGAGCGCGACGCCGCCCGTCTTCATTTTGCCGGAGTCTTTATGGGGGAGACCAAATGCTTGAATTGAAACGCATCTACTGGACGCGCCAATTACTCCGGTTGGCCATGGCCGCGTTGATGGTGTGGATCTTCGCCGGAGCCGTCCTGTCGCTCGTGACGCGTTCCGGGAACGCAACTGCGGTACGACCCCCCACGACCGTCACAGCCATCTTTACAGGGATGTTCGACGGCGTGCTGGCGGCCGTCGCGCTTCCAGGCGTACTCGCCGTCGTCCTGACCATTAGCGCGTCGGTAATCCGGGCGAGGGACATGAAGCGCCGCGATCCGGTCCGGCGCTTCAGCCGCCAGCAGCGCCGCGAAGGCATGTCACGGGCAGAAGGCCAGTGCGAGCTGGAGGCCGGCTTCCGCCGCCGCTGTTCCCGCCATGCGGAACACGGTGACCATTTCTACCCGTGGTCCAAGGGCGGATCTACCAGCCTGCGGAACTTCGTCGCCTCGTGCAGCAGGTGCAACCGCGCGAAAGGCGCCCACATCCCGTCGCCAGGCCAGCGGGAAAGACTGGAACGACGACGGCGGACGTACGTAACGCTTGAGGATGCGGTCGCCGTCGGGGAACGGCAGCCGTTTGCCTAAGTTGTAGGCGATACGTCGAGCATCGGTATGTGTTGTCGCCCTGCCTGTCCCAGATGTCCCGGATCCGCTGACAAGGGGGACCTCACCGAAAATTTCGCGAACCCTTCCTGAATATGAAGGGCGCCATCGCGACACGCCGATTGCAGGTCACGACGGCCCGGCATGCCTTTGTAACACTGAACTCCGAGGCTTGACCACACGAAAAGGAGCCACCCCCTTGGAAGCAGCAGCAGTGACCACGTGGATGTTCGTCGACGAATGTCCGATTCCCAACGACGTCGCGGAACTAATGGTGCCGGGCGAGCAGCCGGTGGCCGCGTACAAGACGTTCCGGGATAGCGCCATCTTTACAACCAAGCGCATGATCGTCCGCGACGCCCAGGGCCTGACTGGCAAGAAGGTGGAGGTGTACTCGCTGCCCTATTCCCACATCAACATGTGGTCATCAGAGAACGCCGGGAGATTTGATCTCGATGCAGAGCTGGAGCTTTGGACCCGCGCCGGGCATATCAAAATTAAGACGGGTAAGAAGGTGGATGTGCGCCGCCTAGACATGCTGATCGCGCATTCAGTCCTCGGCATCCAGCACTAACGCGGATCTTCTTCCACTAGAAATTCGGCACCCCCGACGCAGTCCAACCCCTGCGACCCGGCAACGTTAAGAGGACGCGCAATTCGTGTCCTCTTACCGTTTCCGCGTTCAGGCCGTACTTCTCTAGGGATTCCGGCTGCAGGTGCAGGAAAGGACTGCCCAGAATCTGCTGTAGGCGGTGGCCCTGCGGACATATCCTGCCAACAAAGCCAGCCCTGCACCTTGGCTACGGGAGAAGAACCATGGAGACCCCGACGGTGACCGACGTGCCGTTCCCCGAAGCAGCCGCCCGACCTGCGGCTCCGCAAAGCGTCAACACCCTTGTCATCGGGGCCGGGCAGGCTGGCCTGGCCACGAGCTACTGGCTGAGCCGGGCCGGCGTCGAACATCAGTTGCTGGAACGGCGCGAAACGCTTGGCGGGGCGTGGCAGGACCGGTGGGACGGGTTTTGCCTGAACACGCCGAACTTATCGCTCGCGCTGCCCGGCATGCCGTATGAAGGCCCCGTCCGGAAGCATTCATGCTGCGAGATGACCTCATCGGCTATTTCCGGCACTATGCGGAGAGCATCGGCGCTCCTGTCCGGACGGGTGCGGATGTCACGCGTATCGCGCCCGCGGATGGCGGCGGCTTCACCGTGGCCACAACCCAGGGCAGCTGGCGGGCCCGGAACGTGGTGCTCGCCACCGGCGGCTACCAGAAGCCGAAAATCCCCGCACTGTCGGCGCAACTGCCCAGCCACATCCTGCAACTTCACGCCGACAGCTACCGCAACCCGGGCCAGCTGCCCGACGGTGCCGTGCTCATCGTTGGCACCGGCCAGTCCGGCGGCCAGATCACCGAGGAACTGCTCGCCGTCGGCCGCGAAATCCACCTGGCGGTGTCCACGTGCCCGGAAGCACCGCGCCGGTACCGCGGCCAGGACCTCCTCTATTGGATGATGCAGCTTGCACAATTCGGCCCCGACTACGGACTGAACGGCCTCACCGTGGGGCAGTTGCCCTCCCCCGCGGCGAGGTTCGCCTGCAACCCGCTGGTGTCCGGCGCCGACGGCGGACACGACATCCACCTGCGGGACCTCGGCCGCCGCGGAGTCCGGCTGCACGGCCATCTGGAAGCAGCCGACGACGGCGACCTCGTCTTCAGTGATGACCTTCCGGAACGTCTGGGCCTGGTGGAGGCGGCGTTCCACCAGCGGATGAAGCCGATGTTCGACCGCTATATTGCCGCCACCGGCATGTCTACACCGGAGCCGGAACCGCCGCGCAAGGACGACTGGCTTCCCTCGGACCCGGCGCGGCTGAACCTCGAGGCCGCCAACGTCACGTCGGTCCTCTGGGCCACGGGCTACCGGCTGGACTTCAGCGTCTTGGACATCCCGGTGCTGGACGAATGGAATTACCCCCGGCACCACCGCGGCGTCACCGAACACCCGGGCTTGTACGCCGTCGGGCTGCCGTGGCTGACCGGGCACGGCTCGTCCATCGTGGCGGGCGTGGGCCGCGATGCCGAATACATTGCGCAACACATCGCCGGGAACACCGCCGCCCGGTGAAGACGACGTTCCAGAGCGGTTGCTACCGCGCGCAAGGCCCGTCGAAGTCCACTGGCGCGGCGAGGCCGGCCGAGCTGAACCATTTCCTCGCCCATGCCTGGACCGACGGTTTCGCGAGTTGCTCGGCAACATGCTCCGGCGGCCCGTCGAACACGGACTTGCCCTCCTCCAGGAGGTCCCCGGTGCCGCTGCCGGCGAGGAGCCCGAAGAGCGCAGGCTGGTCGAGGAAGGGTAGCTTCCCGCCGTCACCGTCGGTCAGCACGCCCCAGCACGAGGTGAACAGCGAAAACTCCTCCGGAGGTTCCCCGTGGTCCACCACGAGCGGGCAGGCTTCGCCGTCGAGCTGGATCCGCCGGTAGTTGGGCTCCGTTTCGTCGAGCGCCATCAGTTGGACGTCGTCCAGCCACGATAGCCAGACCGCTGTGCACTCTCCCATCAGCGGATACGGGGCGGCGGCGATGTAGCCGGCCTTGCTCACGTGGGCGGAGTGGCCAACGGCGATGTTGTGGAGCTGCCCCCGGACCAGCGGCAGGACCGCGCTGACAGGCTCGCGGTAGTTGGCGAATTTTCGCCGCATCACGTCGGCGCTTGAATTCGAGCCGATGGCGACCACCAGGGACCGTGCTTCCAACGGTGCCGCGCCGGCTTGCGCGAGGGCCTCATCCAGTCCGGCTGAAGGCTCAAGGGGCCGGAATTCATTGCCGTCCATGACGCCCGAGGCCACGGGCAGGTCCCAGGGATACAGCAGCGGATCGAGATGGCCGGCGCCGCGGGCGCTGCTCAGTCTCATGGAGTTAGCCGGGCGAAGCCGTCGGCATCATGTTGGAGATTAATCATGGCGACCCGCTTTCGTGGTCGGGACTTCCAGTGTCCCGCACTTTTGGGGGAACCGGACCTTGGGTGCTTAAGGACCCCAGAACCCGGCACCTGAGATCGAGACGTCTCCATGGACGGGTGGGACGCCTACGCCGCGTCGCGCCGCCGCATCGCCCAGAGCCGGAGTGGATAAAACCGACTCGATCAACACTGTCCAGCAGGACTAACTATCGAGGAAGGTAGCCTGGATTCCGAGCGAGCCGAACATGCCGGTCAGCATGGCTTTGGTGTTCTCGGTAGCCTGCTTCCGCAGCTCCGACTCTTCCGCAGCGGTGGTCATCTTCGTCTCGGCGAGTTTGAAGAACTGCGCCTGTTGGGGCGACTCGATCGCGTCGGCGACCCGGTCAAAGATGCCGCGGTCCTGGCCAAAGATATAGGACCGGTCCTGGTCGAGGTTGGGCTTGTCGAGCTGCGGCTCGGGCAGCCGCACCGTCACCGATTTGCCGTCCGCGGACAGCGCCAGGTCCTTGTCGGCGAGGCCGGACAGATCGACATAGGTGTTGACTGTGCCCGCCGCGACAAACAGCGTCCGCCGTCCCGCGATGACGGCGGGAATCCACCCGACGTTGTCCTCGACGTCGAGCACCACCTCAAAGTTGCCGACCGCGGCGTGGTACTGGCTGATGTCCTTGACCGACTTGAGCAGCGCGGGCTGGCTCCGGTCGGTCTGGCTCAACTTGAAAGGGTTGAAACCAAACATGTTCCCGGCACCAAACACGGCCAGCGCCAGGACGGTCGTGCCCACTACTGCGAACGCAATGAACTTGAAAAACTTGGCGATGATCGGCCCCTTCTAACCCTTGAAACGCCCTGGGGCCGTTCCTTCAGTTTGCCTGTCCGGCGGGTGCCGGCGGGCTAATCCAGGATGAGTGTAGCGCGTGTGCTCGACTCGACTGCCGTGCGCATGCCGAGCTCGCCGTGTCGTCAGAGTTGGCTGACATCTGCACCCTAATCAGAACGCCCTGATCGGCCTACGAGTTATCCGTAGCTTCTCTGTAAGCAGCGACCCGTACGTCCCCACGGCCATTCGAGATGAAATCGAATTGCGATGTCCATCCGGACAAGGGTTCCGGTCTGCGGCCAGCGGTTACTATGGGTGTCGCTGCCACCGTTTATGGTGGAAGTCGGTTTGGGGAGGGACAAGACGTGACCACTGATAACAAGGCACTCGTGCCGGTATGGACACTCGCTACGGAGGCCGCGACCATGGCGGACGTACTAGGCGATGAGGGCATGACACCGACCCGGCTCGCTGAGCTGAGGACAGTCCTAGCTATGCTCGCGGATTCCCCCATTGTCACGCTGGAGGCGCATCCGCTTTCGAAGAAGAGCAATCGGAGCGGCGGGATTGTGCTGCATGCGGCCAGTCCGCTGGCAAAGCAGTTATCGAACCTTGTGACTGAGACAGCGAAATCGGCGCCTCCGACGCTGAACGTCGCCGCTACCGGTGACGTTCTCTACCGAATGGTCGTACCGGCAAAGGTCGCTGCCCAGGTCGGTAAAGGACTCGTGAATCCCATGGCTTCGAAGGCGGTTGCCGGGGGTGTTTACAGCGCGCTGCGCGACTCCACCGGCGTCGTGGCTAACGCCACGTTTGTGCCCGTTACTGGCAGGGCCGCCGTCGCAGGTGCCGCAACCGGATCGGCCGCAACCGCTGGTGTGGCAGTCGCCAGTGCCGGAGCGTTGACAGTGGCGGCACCCCTCGTGCTGATGGCCATCGCGGTCAGCGCCAGCGCCTATGCCGATCACGAACGCCAGAAAGCGATCGAGCGAATCACCGACCTCCTGGAGCAGTTACACGAAGACAACCTTGAGAACGAACGCAGCTTGTTAGACGGTTGTCGCGACGCGATAGACAAGGCGACGTCGGTTCTCCTCGACCAGGGCCGAATCGGCCTGTCGTTGGGACTGGATTCCTCGTCGTACGCGATCAGCACGGCGATCGAAAAAGCCCAGCGTCGGCTCAAGAAGTGGCAAGCCGCGCTGGATACATTGCCCGACGGCCCAGTCGAAGTCGGTGCATTGACGAAATCATTCCCCGGTATCGACGAGGAGGGCGGCGCATTCCGCGCACACCTAGAGATTGCACGACTCGCCATTGCCCTCAAACGCCGCGTGCTCGTGCTGCAAGCAGTTGAACACGCTCAACAGGACACGAACAATCCATTCAAGAGCTTCATCGGATCACTGCAGGACGACGAACGTGGCATCGACGAGTTGGAATCAGGCATCAGCTCAGTTCTCCTTCGACTGTCAACTCGCGAGTTGAAGCGTGACGGCGGCTTCCGGATCCCCGCGTTCACACCGGGCGAGGTCGACCACCTGCTCCAAGCTGCTTATCGACTTCGCGCCCTGGGCGATGGCCTCAACGGGGGAATCCACCAAGCTGACGTTGCGATCGAGATCGAACGAAGCAGCGACGGGTCGCTCGTAGTGTTTCCTGGAGTCGCTGCCTAACCGGACTCCGCACGCACGACCGCCGCTACAGCGGCGATAACTGACGAACCACCGACGATACGGAGCAAACTATGGCAGAAAAAGCAGACAAAGCCGCAGCCCGACTCAAGAACGGAGGGGACAAGGCAAGAGCCGCCTGCGCCAAGCTTTACAACCTCGCCAAGGACCCCGAGATGCAGGCAAAGGCAGCGGAACGGCTTGAGGACGTCAAGAAGATGTATCGGGCAGCTACAAGCCCCGAGGCCAAGCGGGCCTACCGTCACGCAGCGGAATTCATCAACAAGGCGCGGAAGAAGTAGCTGGGACCATAGAACCACCAAGCACTATGCTTGGCATTCGCGGAGAGAACGGTGCAGTTAGCCGCACGTTCGTCAGGATGCGCTCATCTAGGAATGCGGGACGTCGGACTTGAGGTGCCCACGCCGGGATCCCCCCGTCAGCACGAAGATCTCCTTCGCGGTCCAAGACGGTTCCGCGCTGGTCGTGCGGCCGGAGCCCCTGGAACCTGCCTGCCCCCCCAAGATTGGGCCTGTCGATACCCGCCGGGGGTTTACCCCGCCCATACGATTAGCCCATGCGCGCACCATCTGCCTCAGGTCCCTCTGTCCAAGACGCGGCAATCGTTACGACTGCGCACAGGAACCATCTCCTCACCCACAGCGACATGGTTGCCAAGGCGTCAGCCCAACATCAGGGAGAAGGTCCCAGAATCCTCCGCGTGGTTCCACTCCTGCGGGTGTCCGGGGAGAAGGGCCAGCGCGTAGTCCTGGTGGGACACAGCCGCCTGTCGGTACGGGACGTCGATCATGTCGCTGTCGAGTCGTTCGTGACCAACGCGTGGGTCGAAGGCCCGGAGGAGGGCGAATTCGCGCGCGTAACCGTCGCCGAAGCCAGTACGAATGAACAGGTCAAGGCGGCAACGGCAGAATTCAACCGCGAACTCCCCGTGTGGCCCGATGCGGTCTCCCCGGAGGACCGGCAGATGCACATCGCCAAACATGCCAAGGCCTTGGCCGAGCTGTCCCGCAACGCTGTCGCGAGCGTCCGGGAGATTCGATACGACCTCGAGCACCGGCTTGCCCACTTCAGCAGCAAGGGCCACTCGACCACCAGCAACACCCCCATCGTCGCGTCACTGCTCGAGCTGAACATCATTTGTGGGCGCGCCGCGGATGAGGCCAGGGAAGCTGTCCGGGAAGGCCTCTGGCTGCACCTATCAGACTCCGAGGCCTATCACTCGTACCGCCGGCTTCAGGACCCGTCGATCATCAATGATGCCCCCGTAGCGACCCCCACCACACGCAGCTGGATGAGGCTTCACGATGCCGCGGTCCGCCAGTGCCTTGAGATGCGAAAACAGCTTGATGCCGAGTCGGGTTCGGCCCGCGATCTCATGGCCGCGGCGGCCAGTGTTTCAAACTCTCGGGAAGCTGACTCGCAGGCTGCGTTCAACACCCTAGCCGCGGTGGCTTCCCTCGGCCTTGGCATCCCCGCCCTGGTCCTGGCCCTCTACGGCGCGGACCGGCTTCTCCCCCTCAACACCGAACCCAGGCAGCTCGCGTTCATACCGGTCGCTGCTGGATTACTCTTCGCTGCCGTGATCGCCATCTGGCGGGCCCCCAAGGGGAAATCCAGCCGGATCTGGATCTTCGGAGCAATCGGGGTCATCATGATTCTGCTGAGTCTGTTGGTGGCGGCAGGCCTGCTGGCACCGTCCACATAACCTCAGGACCTCCGAGGCCGGGACCCGGTAAGACGCTTCAGCCGTCAGCAGCGCCGGGACGGCATGACACGGCGGGTGAACAGCGCGAAGTGGAGGCGGGGTTCCGGCGCCGCTGCTCCCGGCCCGCTGAGCAGCGCGGCCATTTCTACCCTTGATCAAAGGGCGCAGACACTCCGTTTGCATCGCTGCCGGACGGCTTTCGTAACTCCATGCAGCACTGGGACGTCCTGGGCCGGCAGGTGTTCTTCGCCGAGCGGGACCGGGACCGGGCGCCGGAGATCGACGAAATCTCGTGGACAGGTGGGACGGCCAAACCTCGTCCCGCCGCCGCATGACACAGGGCTGGGGGACGCGAACGTGCGCAACACGGTGGTTCTCACCGGCGACGTGCATGGCGGCTGGGCCAACGACGTCAAGGTGGACTACACGGATCCGGAGTCGCCTCAGGTGGGCTCCGAGCTGGTGTGCACATCCTTCACATCCACGGGTAACGGTTCCGGATCCACCACGGACCCGACCGTGGCCTGGAACCCGCGCCTGAAGTTCTACAACGACAACCACGCTTAGATGAACACCCTCATCACCAAGGACACGATGACCGCGGACTTCCGGGTGCTGCACTACGTCACGACGCCTAGCGCCCGTCAGTCCGAAGGCGTCCGTCGCGATCCGGGACGGGGCTCCGGGGCTGGAAGTAGCGCGGTCGAGCTCAACCGGATTCGTGGTGGAGCCGCAAATCCTGTCTGAACCTATTGAGCAGAGTGTGAGTGGTTCACTCTTCAGGTGTTCCCCTGCTGGTCAGGACGCCAGGACGCCGCCTTGCTAACACACCAAATACTGCATCGCAGTCTTGAAGAAAGTAACCCAGTCGGTGAAGTTCCGGCCCGTTGGCTCATAGGAGGGGAAGGAACAAACGCTCCGGCTTCTCCAAGGGCATCATGTGCTTTATTTTTCGTTCGGCAGGGCGGTGGAGCGGTGTACTGTGGCCAACGGTCCCCCTGTTGCATGAACCGCTTGGATCCATTCCAGCTCTGGGTGGTCTCCGAGCAATTTGAACAGCGCGTGCGCGGCACCCTCACCGAGTCTTTTAGCGTCCGGCGCGTTCTTGTCGATGTTGAGTAAGACCGTCAGCGATCCTTCCTGCTCGGCATCCATATCCGTGACAAGACAGCCCCAGTTGTCGCCCACGATGCTGGCGGTGCACAACTGCTGCCACGTCTTCACACCAAACTGGGCGCGGGCGTCCCGATCAATTTCATCCGCCCATGCAGCCAACTCCAGATCAGATTTTTGTGGCACAGCCGGCGCCGGCGGCGTGCCCACAGTCTTCGCTGGCTGCTTCTGAGTCGGACTTGGGGCTTCCACGAGGCTGGGGGACGGCGCAGCGGGCGTCCAAGCCGGATTTGCGGTGGTGCTGGTGGCAGCGCCGGGAGAGTCATCAGCCGGGTCCACGATCGAACCGACGGCAGCCAGGGCCAGAATTATGCCACCTCCCCAAAGCCATTTTTGTCTCTTCGTCAATTCTGAAAGCTTTATCATGTGGCGTCCCCCTAGTCCAAGAAATTCACACCGGAAACTACCTTGCCACATCAATGGGACGAAGCGGCCTCATTGCACCTGATGAACTGAGCAGGTGTCGGCCCCATCCTGGTCCTCAGCGATTCTGTGCTCTCGGAGCAGAGACGCTAGTTGATGGAGCGGGACGCCTACACGGCCAGGTGGACCACATCACCGCGCAGCTCCAGCCGCTTCGTATCGACGCCGTACTGCAGGCCTTCATTCAGCCGCGCGGTAACTCCTGCGGTCCGCCGCTTCCCGCCGAATTGCCGGATCGTCTCCCGGTGCAGCTCACTGACAGAGATGCCGCCGGAAAGCCGGACGATATCGACCATCGCGTTGCGAAGCTCCACAACGCTGATGTGTTCCGGCTTGCGATCGACATCCGGCCCGTTGGTCCGGAAATCGGCCCATTCCTCCTGATCAACGGATGCGTCCCAGATGAACTCATCACGATCGCAACAATGAACCGACGAGTCCAACGCATCCAAGACGGAGTTAGCTCGGTCCGGGTGCATTTTGTTCAGGTTGAACGCCGCGCAGGCGAGTTTGGCCAGGCGCTCCTGGTGTACAGGGCCTTCCGCTTCGACGATCGTTCGAAGGACCTCACGGACGGCGAGCACGGACCGTCGGGAAGGCAGGGCGTCTAGCACCTCTCCGCCTCCGAACCGCCGGACGATCCACGGTGTGTACTCGGGCCGTTCCGGCTCGACGACGGCGGCCACCAGCTTAGATCCGGCGCCCGCCGCAGCCAGTACCGGAGCTGGAACGGCGGCAGACGCTTGACTCAATGCGGTGTTCGAAGAGGCACCGGAAATTGCCATTGCAGGCACATCGTACAAACCGTCAACTTCTGCGGAGCCGAACAGCTCCGAACCCGGATTCGGCAGCCCTGAGGCCGCCCCAGCAAAAGCCTTCTCCAGCTTGTCCAATACTGCTTCTCGATCGGCGATCCAAGCGGGGAGCCAAACCCGCTGGACGGACGGCCACCGCATCATTCGGGTAAGAACATCCCCCGGCAGGCCGTCGCGGTCCCCCGCTGTCCGCCGCGCGGCCCAGGCCGGGCTGTCCAGCAGGATAGCCATGGACGGCCGGTCGGGGGCGTCCAGCGAAGCCAGGCTGATGTCGACCTTGAAGTCGGACAGCCCGACGTCGGTGGCAACGGCGTAACCACGGTCCCGGAGCGCGTCGGCGATCTCCTCACGGTGAAGGTCCACCGCAATAGTGCGGCGCCCGTCATAGGGCAGCGCACCGGTTCCGTGCTCGGCAAGATCCAGGTACGAGCGCAGGTGCTTGATCCCGACGGAGCTCGTCTCCTCGGCCCGCAACTCGGAGGGGCTGAAGCTGGAGAAAACGATGACCTGCCGACGCGCACGAGTCACAGCCACATTGAGCCGCCGTTCGCCGCCGGCCCGGTTCAACGGGCCAAAGTTCAGCGGCAGGTAGCCCTTGTCGTTCTTGCTGAAGCCTGTCGAGAAGAGGATGACGTCCCGCTCGTCACCCTGGACGTTTTCGAGGTTCTTCACAAAAAGCCCCTCATGGTCTTCATCCAAGGCCTTGATGATGCGAGGATCCTCGGTGTCGCGCAGGAGGCTTTCGATCAAAGCCCGCTGTTGCAGGTTGAACGTCACCACTCCCACGGACGGCGACTCAGTGCCGCCGTCGAACCGCCGCCGCACTTCCGCCACCACGGCCTTCGCTTCGATGGGGTTGGTCCGCAACACCTTAGACATCCCTGAGCGGTAGAACTGGCCGTCCACGCGGACGAAGTTCACGCCGTGACCCCGCAGCCCGGGATCCGGGGCGCCGTGAGAGGGACCGGGGAAGGACGACAGCTTGCTCTCGTAGTACTGCTGGTTGCTGAACTCGATGAGCGATTCGTCCTGGCTGCGGTAGTGCCAGGACAGCCATTGCCGCGGCACGCGCGCCTCGACGCATTCGGACAGGATGGACTCCATGTCCTCGACGGCGGTGACTTCGTTCTCCGCGTCGTCGAGGGAATCGTTGGACGATTCCGCAAACGACGTCGGGGGCATCTGCTTGCTGTCGCCCACGACCACCACCGAGGCGCCGCGGCCCATGGCACCGACGGCGTCTGCCACCCGGATCTGCGAAGCTTCGTCGAACACCACAATGTCGAACAGGTCGGCCCGTGCCGGGAAGAACCGTGCGACGGAGTCCGGGCTCACGAGCGTGCACGGCATGATCTGGGTGATGAGGTCGGCGTAGCTTTCCATCAGCTTGCGGACGGTGAGGCCGCCGCGTTGCCTGGTCAGCTGCCGCTGCAGCTCCCCCATCCGTCCGGAGGTCGACGACGTCGATACCCGCCGTGAGCTCACGACGCCGGCGGCAAGGTTGCGCTTGAGGAGCTCGCGTACCAGCGTGGCCCGGGTACTGAACCGGTCAATGGTTCGCTCGTGGGCTTGGGCGTCAAAATCCTGCAGCCCGGTTGCCAGGCTGCGTTCCAGCAGGGAGGTTTCGGCCAGCCCGCGTTCGAAAGCCGTGGCGGCGTCGTCCGCGTCAAGTTCGCCGTCGAGAATTGTGGTACGAACTCCGTGTAAGCCCACGGATTGCAGCGGCTCCAAGTGGCGCAGCAGTTCCAGCCAGCGCTCCAGGGGGCGGGACCCGGTGGCGTCGAGGCCGCGGACTGCTCGTGTGCTGCCCCAAGCATCCAGGAATCCTGTGTCTCCCCTCCAGCGGTCAAGATCGGATTCGTCTACAGCCCGGATCGCCGTCAAGGCTTCCCAAGCTGACGCGAGCTCGTACAGCCAGGCAACCACGTTCTCATGAACCGGTTGGCCACCGTCGAGGAAGGCGCGCATTGCAGCTTGGAAGGTGACTTTGTTGTCGCCCACGTGGGGCTGGACAGCCTGCGCGGCCCAGCGCAGCCACCCGAGCCTGCGCTCGAGTGCTTGCTGGCCGGCCTCAGTCAGCGGGTTCCAGTCCTGAGGGACTGCCATCCCGGGTACGGCTTGGGCTTCGGTCTGAAGGCCGCGGATCTGCTGCTGCGCGGCAAACAGGTTGTGCAGCAGTGGTACCAGCTCTTTGGGTCGGACACTCACTCCCGGGTGCACCACTGCGTCAAGCTCCGCGACTACTGCCAAAATCCGCTTCTTACGTCCGAAGAAACCGCTGACCGCCGCTTGCTCTGCGCGCCCGAGGATTTCTTGGAGCGGGAGGTCCATGGCCTCCGGTCCAACCTTTTCCAGACCGGGATGGTTCACCGCCGCGAAGGCTGAGACCAGCTGTTCCAAGTGCTGAGCTCCAGCGGACCACTGACCAGACCTCACGACGTCGAGGGTTTCCACCGGCACGCTGCGGTCCTCGAGCAGCGCAGCAAGGATGCGGAGTTCGGAAGGAGACGTGGCGGACGAAATGACGCCGGTCAGCCCCTCGACGGAACGAACGACGTCGAGCGCCGTGTCGATGCGCTGTCCGGCGCCGGTCAGTTGATCTTTTGCGTCAGCGCTGGCGGCGGAAGCGACGAACCGCCAGGGGTGATTCGTGGAAGGACGTGCCCGGTCGGTGTACTCGGGCAACTCCCGTAGTACTGCACGGACGGGCTCCAACACAGTCTCATTCGCGGCAGCCGTGAACTCCACAGTCAGTGGGAGCGCCGAGCTGTCTGGATCGAACGTCAATGCTTTTGTCCGGGCACTGTAGAGGGAGAGCTGCGCCCCATTTTCCTCGTGCAGACGGCTGGCATAGCGGACGAGACCGCGACGCGCGGAGGCGAGGTCAGTCGAAGCGGTGTCCAGCTGCTGGGCGTCGGAATCCAGACGCAGTTCCAGCGCATGCTTGATTTGGGCGCGGACGGCCGCGGGTTTACTCCCCTTGTCGTGGAGATCAAGAGAGAACGGGCCCATGCCCACCTCTTCGAGGCGCTTCTGCACAACGTCGAGAGCGGCGCGCTTCTCGGCAACGAACAAGACACGCTTACCCTCAACGATCGCGCGGGTGAGTAGGTTGGTGATGGTCTGGGACTTGCCCGTACCTGGAGGTCCTTCGAGAACGAAGGACTGCCCAGCTACCGCCGATGCGACAGCTTGTAGCTGCGACGAGTCGGCCGGAATGGGACACTGCGCAGACAGAGCATCGAGGTCAGTCTCTTCTGCGGCCTTCACCGGGTCGTTGAAGAGCTCCGTCGGGCTGCTGATGAGGTGGTCCACGAGGCGGTTCTTGGCGAACTGCTCCCAGCTCTCGTCCAGGTCCTTCCAGAGGCGGAATTTCGCGAACTGCAGCATGGACAGGTCCACGGTGCTCTCCACCCTGAATGCCAGTCCCTTGGCGGAGACGGCTTCCCTGACCGCGTGGAAAGCGGCGTCGAGGTCGATGCCGGAGCCGTCTTCGACAGGCTCGGCCAGACCGGGAATCCGGAGCCCGTGAGTCTGGGCAAGCTTTTCCAGCAGGCAGTAGTTGGGCGTTGACTGCCCGGCCTCGTCCAGTGTGAGCCGGTACAGCCCGTTCTTTCCGGCCGAGGTCAGGTTGACGGGGACGAGCACCAGCGGCGAGCGTAGGGTGCGGCCATCGAGCTCCCACAGAAGGCAGCCGAGAGCCAGATATAGGTTGTTGGCGCCTGTTTCTTCTGTCTGGGTCTTGGCCTTGTAGGCCAGCCCGCGCATTTTGGAGTTATAGGCCTCCTCGGTCACCTCGGCAAAGACTGCTTTTTTCGAGCTGAGCATGCTAATCAGTTCGTCCTGCGGAAGGTCCCGGCCGAAGCGGATGCCGCGTTCCTGATAGACGGCGCTGATCTGGTTGGACGGAATCAGGCTGATGGGGGTGCCGTTGTTGACGAGATCTTCGAACGGGCCAATCCATGCGCTCGGAACGGCTAGCGGGAAGCGTGCCGTGTCGGTGAAATTGATGAGCCTGTTTCTGAGGCTGAGGTCCAGCAACGCGTTCTTCCACTGAGTGACGCGTGGGGGAACATTTGGGGCGGTGCCATCATGCCGGGCGACCTTACCTTGTTTCTCCGGCACGACGGGGCCAGCTTTGGCCTGCGGAACGTAGTTGGTGACTACGTGCTCGCCGGATTCACTAGTGGTCCGAGCAGGCAAGGGGTGGATGCCATCAAAGCGGGCCCGCCGGATGTCAGTAACCGCTTGAATCTTCTCTTGTCCCGCTTCGATGTAATCGGACTCAGGGCTGCTGCGTAGCGACGCTGGTGTGATGAGCTGGCGGCCGGTCAGCATAGTGGTTTCGATCAGACCGATATAGCCACGCTGAACAAGGCTGATGAGTTCGGGCACATCGTCGGAAGCTGCGGTTGAAAGCGATGTGTCCTCCCGCCAGTACCCAAGGAAGGCGTGCCCGTTCACGAGCCACAGGAGCGGGGCGATGCCGCAGAACTCCAGCGCGGCTGCCATGACAATCGTCGTATCGAGGCAAGTTCCGAGGCGGTCTTCCAGAACTTGCGCAGGAGTGCGGATCTGTTGGCCCTGAACGCCCCAACTGGCGGGTGGCATGCTGTAGCGGATGTCGCGCTTGCTTGCTGCCTGGGCCACCGCGAAGACAATTTCGTCCACCCGCTCGGCGCTGTCAATGTAGCCGTCGAGGCTGCTGCTGCCAGTAGCTTTCTCCAGAAGGTCGGCGGCCTCGGAGACCAGCTTGGAAATGGCCGGGTGATGAGGCTGCACGAAGGCAGCCAAGAATTCGTACGAAACTAGACCTCTGCCGGCTATCCATAGCTGGGCCGGGAGGAGCTGAAGGCGCGCTTCGGCCTTGCCTAGTTCCGTTGCCGCCGGCCCGGCCGCACTGGACTCGATCGTGACAACCACTCTGCCAGGCTGCTTGTCCGAAAGCTCATACATCGTGGCGGCCGAGACGTGCACGTCAACATCGTCCAAGACGATTGCCTGCCCAGCCGCGAGGTCCACGTACTGCTGGAAGTCCTCTGAAATCCTGCCCGTGCTGGCAAACACCTCCACGCGGACCACAGCACCTCGGATCTCTGTGCCCGGGTTCGAGATCTTGATCTGCCGTACAAACTTGAAGCCGTTGTGCACCATCGCATAGCTGAGCGACTCGGCCGCGGTGATCTCAACGCTGACGGGATGCTGCTTGATCGCGTGCTCGAACGGCTGGGGTGGTTCTGGTTTCTCTTCTGCTGCACTCCCGACGCCGATTTCCGAAGTTTCGCTTGCGCTTTCTGAGGTATCGCCCAACCTGTATTCATCGAGCAGGGCGGTGAGTGCTTGCGCCGCGCCATCCAGCCCCAGGTGCTTGGCGAGCCGGTCGGCCGTATCCAGTGCGCGGAAGGCGTCCGCATCGTTGAAGGTCTCGTTGTGGGCCCAGAGGTTGCGGGTCTGGCGCAGCTCGGAAGTGTAGCTGCGGGCATCGTGGCCCAGGTTGAACGGGTAGCCTAGGGAGCCCAAAGACTCGGTCATGACGCGCAGCTGCACGCTCAGATCCGTGGGCGAGTAGGTCATCGGCGGTCTGCCGGCACTGGAGTCTTTGTGCTCCAGAAGCTTCGGCCAAGAAATGCCCGGCGCAACACCCTCCAGAACTGAAGCAATGTAGGAACCAAGGCTGGCTGCCAAGGTATCCAGAGCACGGCCAACGTACTCGCGGTTGGAAAGCCCCATTGTGTTCCCCCATTCTGCGGCACGTGTGCCGACCATTAACTCAGTTCAGAGTAGTGCCATTCAAGGCAACTCTCACCGAAA
Organism: Arthrobacter sp. 10N44_2; assembly: GCF_056394385.1. Lineage (NCBI taxonomy): Bacteria > Bacillati > Actinomycetota > Actinomycetes > Micrococcales > Micrococcaceae > Arthrobacter > Arthrobacter sp. 10N44_2. The sequence goes on from NZ_JBFTHT010000014.1 coordinate 29,984, forward strand.
CGACTAAGCGCGTGCCAAGGCTGCTAGTACCTTGCTGTTTGCAAATGTTCCCCGAGGTAGCCGACATAAACACGCCCATCGGAGGCCACGTTGTCGTAGACGTACATCCGCGGAGCTCCCGCTCGCCCATTCAATAGGGCGACATGAGCTGTCATAGCCAACTGTCCACTCGGATGCACCCCAGACGGAACGGAAACGGTTCTTTGGGCGATCATCCTTGGATTGCTCTGCACCGTCTCGCTCTCAGTCGGGCGGAACCCCAGGAGCCTGCACCGCCCGCTGTGACCGCCATCGTTGACGTAGCTATAAATACCCCCGCCAGCCCAGCTGCCATCTGACGTCAGCACTGCGTAGTCCTGCAGCGAGGCGAGGGCGTCCCAAGCTTTGTGCACGGCAACGGTCATATTGGGGTGGTCGTCCAGAGCTCGGGCGCTTTCAGGATCGCCGACAAAGGAGAGTCGGTCGAACTCGTTGATGCGGTCGATGAGGTCATCAAAGCTCTCCGGGTAGACGGTTTTCTCGTCGGCTGCCAGCGGCGCATAGGCCTCGGCAATGGCTTTGAGGCCAATAAGCCTGCGGCGAAGGGCCTCCACGGTGTCTTGCGATTCGTCAGCGCGGCCGGCGACTTCTGCCGTTTCCAATTCCATGATCTCGATGGTCTCTTTGAGGTCATCAACATGGATCATGAGGCTAATGGCCTGCTCAAGGGCATCCAAGGCGTCTTGCTTCTGGCGTTCTAGCTCCGCAGACAAGAGTTCATTCAGCTTCAAGACGCGGTCGAAGTCGCGCTCATCCACGGCTGTGGCCGTCTCAACCTGCAGGTCTTCAATCGCCTGCATCGGCTGGTAGCGCTGGCTCCGTAGCAACCCGTAGTCGACATCTCGCAGGATTGGAGGCAGGCGAAGCTCGGCAAGCCTCCGGACTTCCGCGCTCCGCAGCATCCGAGCAATCTTTTTGAGCGGAGTTTCCCTAATCTTCCGTGCACTCAAGACGCGGTGTCGGAATGCATCGGCTGGCAGGCCAAGCTTTGCCCCCGGCTGAAGTGTCCGGAGACTGCCCGGACCGATGGACAGGGCCGCGCCTACGCGCGCATTGAACTCGGTGAGCCGCTCAGGATCAACGACGTATGCAGTAGCCATACCTTCGATGCCCCGAGTCATGTCGGCGACTATCTTGACCCACTGATCGGTGGCAAGCCCTTGCGGCGGTGAAGACACCAGGCACGAGCCAATCCTTTGGTCATCGGCGAGGACTCCGATCAGCTCTTGGACATGATTCGACGTTCGAATGACTAGAGGATCCGAAAAAGGATGGGACTCGCCATCGTTGGTCTCGAACGCTGCGATCAGCGCTTTCATGACGCGGGGCGTCCCGGATTCTTGAGCTTCGGAGATCTCCTCGCCAAACCTGTTGGTGTAGCGAAGCATAGGCGCGTCTATATCAACCCAGATGCGCGCTTGATCCTGCCCTTGAACGACGGTGATCGAAGTTACGGCAATCCGCTCAGGCCGGCGCTCTCCCGTAAACCAGTTGGGTTCGTCCCAGTGTTCTCGCAGCTGCCAACGCCGGCTTGCTACGACGGCATTGGACCAATCAATTCGCGAGACTTCCTGGCCCTCATTCATCGAGGTTCCCGCCTGCAGGGGATGCACCAGCTGCTTGCTCTCGAGCCAGGCGGCTACGACGCTGTCAACGTCCTCAATCAGGGACGACGACGGCGACACGCTCAGAATTGAACGATAGGAGATTGGCATCTTTTATTCCTCAGCTTGCGGTTGGGGACGAACCGGCAACCTGAGCGGAGGCGCCATCATCGTGCGGGCTTCTTGTGGTCAGTTCTCTAGACTCTCGGAGAATCAGCTCCACCATTTCAGGCTGATAAATTGACGCGAGGAAGCCGACGATCGTCCTGGCCGACTCCTTAACTTCTTGAGCTTTGTACTGCTGCAGAAGAAGAGACAACCCATTCGTTCCATTAGCCTTGTCTTCTGGCTGCCGAAGCTGGTGGTCGACAAAGGACCGCTCCGGGGCGGCGGATGGCGGCGGCACCACCGGCTCTGTGGGCTGTTTCGGGACCGTGGTCTCATCAGGGCCCCCGAGCATCTCTGGAAGGTTTCCGACCGGGTAAATCACGTCAAGTCGCGTTGTTGTTCGGGTTAACGCGATATACAGAAGACGCTCCCCCAAAGGCATTGCAAGAATTGCTGCCGGGTCGACTACCACAACCACGTCGAATTCCAGGCCCTTGCAGTCTTGAGGCGTAACCAGGTTAATGTTGTGACTTAGCTCCCCGTCGAGCGACTCCCGCCATTGCATGTCCTCCGCCTTGAACTGCTGGCGCAGCTGAGGCCAAAGCTCCTCCGGGGCTACAACGCCCACGAAGCGCCCCTTTCCACTGTGGTGACTTGCAACGGCGGCAACTTCCACCGCTATTTCATCCAGGCGACATCCTGAGAAGACTGGCTCGACGTCCGCCCAACGCACGATTCGGGGCGCGTTGATCGCCGGCGCCGCGACGGCAAGAATCGGGCGTGCGACGTCAAAGACTTCCTTCGGAACGCGGTAGCCTTCCTGCAATTCTTCGATCTTGTGTGGAAGCCTGGACCTCAACTGCTGAAGAACTGTCTCCCAGGAGTCGCGAGCATGCGGCCCAGTCGACTGGGCGATGTTGCCGACGACAGTCATCGAGCCATTGCGCGAACGGCGTCTGACAGCCCGCAGCTGCATTTCGGAGAGATCCTGAGCTTCATCGATGACAATGTGGCCGAACAACGGAAGCTCGGCACCGATGCTCTCCATGGCTTCATCGATAAGGGCGAGGTCACCGAGAGTCCATTTTTCCTCCGAAAGTTTCTTCTTGGCCGCCCGGTGCAGTGCCTGGATCTCAGAGGGGTTGAGTATTCCCTTGCCGGCGGCGGTCAGCTGGGCGGCGCTTCCGAGTAGCTCCTGAATGAGCTGAGGGCCAGTAGTGGACGGCCAGAGTCGCTCCAACTCGGAGTCCAGGGACTGACGCGAAAGTTGCACTGCCGTCGTCAGCCCGCCAAGGCCCTTGACGACTGCCGAGGACATCTCCTGAAGCCGTTCACGCAACATCGCCCGGCCCTTGGCATATGGCTGGACTCGCAGCCGTGCGATCTCCGCCGCGACGCTTTGTGGCGAAAGTGTAACGACTGAGGCTGACAACGTCCGGCGTAAACGGACGGGCTCACGCGGCAGGGTAATGCGGGCGTCGAGCGCCGCGGAAATAACGTCTGCCATACGACCGGAGCCCTTGAGGGCGGCCGTCTCCCGTGAATCGTGTCCGCCCGCCAACACGCCCGGCGCCAAAAAGTCATGGAGCGAGCGTTGCACAACGTCGTTGTCGCCGAGATCTGGCAAGACCTTCTTGATGTACCGGGTGAACGTTGGATTCGGCCCAATCACAAGGACATCGCTAGGAGCTAGCTGCCCTTGGAAGGTGTACAGCAGCCATGAAACGCGGTGCAAGGCCACGGCTGTCTTGCCCGTTCCAGGCCCTCCCTGCACGATTAGGAGTTGATCCTTCTCGGCACGCACGATGCGGTCCTGCGCCGCTTGAATGGTCTTGACGATGTCGGCCATCTCGCCGTTCCTGGCGGCACCGAGTGCGGAGAGAAGACTGTCGTCGGTGGCGGCGCTTCCGCCGAGTTCACGGAAAGCCTCTGACAGCTCGGCAAATACGAAATCATCAAACTGAAGAATTGTGTTGTTGGAGCATTCGAACGTCCGCTTCCTTGCCAACCCCAGCGTCTCTTCCGTGGAGGCCTGGTAGAACGGAACTGCTGCCTCGGACTTCCAGCTCGCAACCAACAAGTCCTTGTCGTCATTCCAGATTGCGTGCCTGCCGATGTACAGTTCCGACTCGTGCTCTGGATCGATCCGGCCAATTGCCACGGACTTGGCCAGGCTGTCAGTCTGCGACTTCGCCTTGAAGTTGAGCCACGCTAGCTGCTCGACCTTGTTCGTGGGCACAAAGCCGTTTGTACTCCCTTCCGCAGAGGCGGCGACTCTGGCCTCTTGTGCCGCGTCAAAGTACTCCTGCTCAGCAGCCAGCTCTTCCTCATACGCGAGGTTCCGGACTTCGGTGTCTGTGCTCAATTTCGCCCCTTGGATGAAGGCCGCCCTGGCCCTGCAATGTGAGAAATCTCAATGTAGCCTCTACCCGGGACAATTAAGCTCCTGGCTCCAGGTGCGTTACGTGTCGGGCATGGATGGACCAGGGGGGGCGTATTGGGAAGTTACTGATCTAAGGCCGCTGCCCAGCGGGTCGAGAAATTGACCGCAGATTGCGCCACAGTCCGGTAGGCACCGGTGGCAGGTGCATCTCCAACAGCTTCCTGCTCACACTCAGTGGCGTTCGTTGGACCTTTTGTGAGTCCAGAAGAGCCTTGTCGCCACTTGCTTCTGGTCAACGTGAATGGCCTCCGCGATGTTCACGATCTTCCTGCCGTGTTCATACAGCTCGACTGTGAGGCTTCCGTGTCATTGTCCGCCAGACTCCACTGCAACGCAGGTGTCCCTTCGAAATCCCATTCGTCGGCCTGTTGGCCGCCCCGCGCGTCCAGACGCCATCTCAGTTCTTGGCCCAAGAGCCCTGGCAACCGCCGCAGTCAGGTCGTTTCCTCGAAACGGAGATCCTCAAGATTCTATTCGGAAATATCCGCCGCTCCTAGGCTCACGGTCCCGTTCGCTGTCAGCAAGAGGCCTAGGGCCGTAGCCGCTTCCAAGGCCTTTTCGAAATGCGCGGAATGCCCCTTCGTAGCCTTGACTCGCCCGAAGGTCCTGAGCACCAAGCGCCGGAGTTCGGGGGCGGGAATGGTGCCGCCCTTTCGTTTAAGAATGTCGGTTGCAGCGTTGCCAATCTCACGCGGGCTAATTTGTACGAAGACCCGGGCGTCGCCCACGGGACTAGTCCGGTAGATCTTCCATTCGTTGGGATCCGTATCCTCGGGCCAGACGAACTTCTCTTTGTCCGTAACACAAGCCGAGCCGTTGATCTGCGAAACAATCTTCTTCGCTCGAGACTCGTGGACCTTTCCTAACCCATAGGTGTAACCGACGAGTTTGGTGAGCCTGTCACGGTGGATCGGGCCCTCGAGATCCACGATCTCCTCGATGGTGGCTCGCACCGATTCCTTGGCGGTCTTCTTTGGCAAATTATCCAACGTTTCAACGTTGCCCGTGACCACGATGTCCCAGGGCTCAAATGTGGTGCGGACACCGGTAAAGCGCTGAGATGCGGCTTCGTACTCTTCGCCCGCCGTCGGCTCCTCGGACGGTTCCGGCTTCTCGACGGCGGAGGGCCCGTCGACGTCGACGGTTTCGTCGTCCTCCGGTGTTTCAGCGCCGGGAACAGAGACGAGCTCCTTGATAACCGAGCCCCGGAGCTCAGCTGCCGCGGCGGCAGCTTCCTTGTCTCCGATGTGCGTGAGCACTATGAAAACCGTGTCAGTCGCCCTCATGGCCTCCATCGCCGAGAAACTATCGCCGTGCGCCCAGCGGTTTCTGATCAGTCGAAGCTCGTTCCCGTAGATGCTCAGAAGCCGCTGGGGATCATTGACACTGAACGGGTAGCCCAGGGCCCCCAAACGCTCGGTAACAATTCGCAGTTGCGGTTGCACATCGGTGTGGCTGTATACCTTTGGCGATTTTCCTTTGATCTTGTCGAGCTGGTGCAGTACGTCCGTCCAGTGCAACGCCGGTTCGAGATGCGGGGCCAGCACTTTCTCGATGTGCAGGTCCAGGCTCTTTGCAAGCATTTGCAGCGCTGATTGGACCACTGCTTCATTTGACGACACTAGGTGGAGCCTTTCGATAAAGGATATGAGCTTAGAACAGCCGTTCAGACCTGACGAGCCCGGCATAGATAAGGCGCGGGTTCATCCCCGGGGCCATACTTGACAAATTAGCGAGCAGATCTCCGCGGACCGGGAACGGATGTCATCCTCTGACCACGCGTCCGGATGTTCATCGACGACTGCTTTGTTGATGGCGAGGATGCTGAATTTGCTCAGCATGGAGCGTTTGCCCTTTCCGGCATCGATTCCAGCCGGAGCAACCAATCTTGCCTCATCATCAGTCCATGGACGGTTGGAAAGCGCACTGTTGAGGCGCTGGGTTGTCAGCGTGAGATTGCCAAGTGTGTGGATGAGTTGGTCGCGTTCCTGATCAGCACCGGGCTCGAGACGCAGAGAGGCCCGCCAATGGCTACGCCAGCCTTGCGGCATGATGTGTTCGACTTCCAGCCTGTCCGGAAGGCTGACATCCTCCAGGCGCCGATCGCGCAGCTCGAACTCCACAGCTGCGAGGATGACTCGCAGGCGGGACTGCCGGACATTTCCATACAGCTTCACCGAAGGCAATTCGGCCAGCATTTGCTGATCCGTCGGCCATTCGCGCGAATCAGAAGTCTGACCCGCCAAGAAGTCTCTGACGGAAGCTCCAGCTCTTTGGGTAGCAGCTGTGTCCAGCTCCTTGAGCAAGCTGACCATCAACTTATTCACGTCTTTGGTAGTTCGGCGCAGAAGTGTGCGGCGTACCACCCAGCTTTCAAGACTAGCCAGAGCAGTCTCAACCTGATCCCGGGGAACGTTGTGATTATCCGAGACAAACCACAGGAGCAAAGGCGTGGTAGCACCGAGTTCGAGGGCTTCGATTACCCTCCGATAGAACTTACCTTCCGCGGTTTGGTCACCGATCTCAGCAAAGGACCTAAACGTGTCGGCGTCCCGTCGAAGAGCCTGGACAAACTCGGTTGCGGCCTCAGCTTCGAGCATTCGCGACTTGGCATGCTCACGGAATCTCTTGAAGACCAACTCTGTGGGCACTTCTTCCTGGGTCCGCATCGTCAGCCAATACTGAAGAAAAATGTCGATTCTGGATCTCAGGAGCCGGCCCTGGCTGATCTGTTCTCGCCACCACTCCTCGTCGAATTCCAGCCAGTACTTCTCTGCCCAAAGGTCGACGTCGGCACGTAGGAGCTCGCCCTGCTGGAACATCCAGTTCTTCACCAAGTCGGCAGCCAGTAGTGGAGTCCCTCGATCATTCAGGGTCTCAAAAATGAGCTGGTCGTCGTCCAGGAGGCTCAAGTTGATTGCGACGACGAACAACCTGTCGCTCAACACTGAGGTCAGCGCAGACAGTCGCGTCGGCGTGGACTCAGGACGCTCAGCGTTTGTGGACCATTCGCGAATCTCCTGTTGAAAGAAGCGGTGCGCCTGTCGGATTCTATGGCTCGATTGTTCGCTGGGATCCGCTGCGTCATCCATGGCCAACGAGAATGGCTCGCGGTCTGTCCTTGACGGCCACAGCTTGAAGCGCCGGCTCGTTGCCCGAAACCTACGTGAATCATTGAGGACGAGCTCCTGGAGCGCCTCCGCATCGTCCTCGTTCCCCAAATCGTCGACGACGACCTGCGCCGCGTCAAGCAACAGCTGGAGCGTCGTCATTCGCTGCTGGCCGTCGATGACGGAAGACCGAGCGAGGTCTCCGGCAACGTTAGACATTTCCTTGATGACGACTGCACCTAGGAAGTGCGGGCTAACCTTCTCCAATGCTTCTGGATGCGGCATGGCATCCAGGCAGGATTCTGCGACGCGCTTGACATCTGCCCAAAGTGGCGACCACTGATCTTCCTCGGTCCAAACATAGGGCCTCTGGAAGGCAGGAATTTCGTACTGGACCTTCGAGTCAAACAAATCCCGTGGCGTGACAGCTTCGGCTTTCAACGTTTCCCCTTAACAACCGTGACGCGGACCAGTATCGAGGTACTGGCTCCCCTTGGAGCAAGACCGCAGAATGAAACTATCACCGTCGCAGGTAGACATTAGGAGGCTCGACGCCAGAGTCTTCCCAAGAGACCGCAAGCTTCGCCACTCAGCTGCCCAGGCTCCGGCCCGGGCTCCGGCTCCGAGAATGAAACGACGTCCTCGACTGTGCGTCACCGCAAGAAAAGTCACTGCGCCTATATACGATCAGACGTGTCTTGTCGGCTACAGCCGATACTGGGGACGCCGACGACGATGTAGACACTGGAGATATCTTGCCCACGATTTTTGACAACACACAGCACCACCTAGGTCCGAGTCTCCGGTCGACGTTCCCTGAACACGACCGCATCGACATTGCAACGGGCTACTTCGATCTGCGCGGCTGGGATTCGCTGTCTGACCTGGTCGATGAGAAGCCGACGGATGCCGACGGCCCCGTGGCGAGGGTGCTGGTGGGGATGGTTGCTCCCTCTGATTCGCGCCAGATGCTGGAGTCACTTCAAAAAGACGTACTCCCGGATGACGAGCACTCGGACACCGCAGACTTCGAAACCGCGCGGCTCCGCCAAGCTCAACTCGTCGCCCATCTCAGAGAACAACTCATGCGTGGCCTTTCTTCAGCTGAGGGTCAGAGGACGCTTCAGTCCCTGAAGCGCCAGCTCACCGAAGGCAAAGTCGAAATCAGAGTCTTCACCGCTCGCCCTCTGCACGGTAAGGCCTACATCCTCCACAATCATGGTCACTACGCCATCCCCATCATGGGGTACCTGGGCTCTTCCAACCTGACCCGAGCTGGACTCTTCACCAATCTGGAACTCAATGTTGACATCCTTGATCAGGACGCTGCCGCCAAGTTGTCAACCTGGTTCGAGGTTCTCTGGAACGACGACTTCGCCCTGCCCGTCACAGCGGAAATCATCGCTCTGATCGAGGAGTCCTGGGCGGATGAGCAACAGGCCACGCCCTACGAAGTGTTCCTGAAGGTGTGCCACGCCATGTCTCAGGACGTCCGCGATGGCTACGGGTATGTCCTACCGGATTCCTTGCAGAACCTGCTGCTCGACTATCAGGACAGTGCGGTTCGCATCTTGGCCCGGAGGATCATCCGCCGCGGCGGAACCATGCTCGGGGACGTCGTGGGCCTTGGCAAGACGTTGACCGCAGTGGCCACTGCCGCGATGCTCCAAAACGCCGAGGATTACACAACTCTGGTTCTCTGCCCCAAAAACCTGGAAAAGATGTGGCAGGAGCACCTGGACGCTTACGAAATTAACGGCCGCGTGATTCCGTACTCCATGGCCGCAAAGCAGTTGCCGGACCTTAAGAGGCACCACCTCGTGATTTGCGATGAGTCGCACAACCTTCGGACAAATACCCGCAAGGACTACGAGGCGATCAAGACCTATGTTCGGTCGAATGACGCCAAAGTACTGTTGCTAACTGCAACCCCGTACAACTTGGCCTTCGAGGACGTCGCCAACCAAATCGGCCTTTATATCGAGAACGACGACGACCTCGGCATCGAGCCCAGCGCGGCCATCGCAATTGATGCGGGACTGGTGGACAAGGTCGACGGAAAGGCGAGCACTCTTGCGGCCTTCCGTCTCTCTAATGAGGCCGAGGACTGGAAGCGGTTGATGAGTGACCACCTCGTCCGCCGCACTCGATCGTTCATCAAACGGACCGCGAAAAAGAAGACAGTCACACTCGACGACGGCCGGACAGTCGAGCGAGAGTACTTGGAGTTCTCCGACGGCACAGCTTTCTACTTCCCCGAGAGGGTTGCCCGCCCGATAAGCCACGACTTTGGTGACGACGATGCTGCCCGGTTTATGGAAGACGACTCAACCCTCGACGCGATCAAGGGTCTGCTTCTCCCCCGTTACACTCTTGCCGCCTACGACGCCCCGCGTCGTCCGCACACGAAGGAAGACCTCGCCACTCTGGAAGACATTCGGACCGGCCGAGGCAACGTGGCTGGATTCGTGCGGACCGGACTCTTCAAGCGGCTTTCGTCGTCTGGACATTCGTTCATACTCTCTTTGCAACGGCAACGGGCTAGAAACGAACTCTTCCTCTACGCCATTGCCGAGCGCCTGCCGGTGCCTCTCGGAAACTTCACTGAGCAACAGTTCGGCGTGACTGACGGCGACATCGAAGATGCGGAAGGCGCCCTAGGTACGGCGCAAGCGCGGTACGCCCACCTGAAGCAGACGTTGCCGAAGTCCACCAAGTGGCTCAATTCCACTGTGTTCACCGACGAACTCCGAGCGGACCTCGAACAAGACAACCAAACTCTCGAAGGACTGTTAGAGAAGTTCGGCGTGTGGGACGCCGCCAAGGACTCCAAAATCAACGCCCTCGTAGACCTCATCCGCGAACAGCATCCGGGTGAGAAGGTTCTAATCTTCACCGAATACAAGGACACCGCAGACTACGTCGCTCAGACCCTTGCGGACGCAGGTGTGGCAAAGGTCGGCCTTGCCACCGGAGACTCCGGGGATCCTGCTGCAATAGCCCGGCGCTTCTCCCCTGGTTCCAACAAGCTCCCTGGCGGCATCGCTCCTGATTCCGTTGCGGCCGACCGCATTGACGTACTTGTAGCTACCGACGTCCTCTCCGAAGGCCAGAACCTCCAGGACGCCCACATCGTGGTCAACTACGATCTTCCGTGGGCGATCATCAAACTCATCCAACGGGCCGGCCGTGTGGATCGGGTGGGCCAAAAGTCCGACACCGTCTATGTCTACTTGATCTCCCACGAAAGAGTGGAACAGCAGATCAGCCTGCGCAAACGAATCAAGGAGCGATTGGAGTCGGCAGCCCAAGCCTTCGGTTCGGATGAACAATTCTTTGGCACCGACAAGGAAGTCACCCTTCTCGGCAACTTCTATGAAGGCAGCCTCTCCGACGAGGAGGGAGAGGAGGAAGGCGCCGACACGGTCAGCGAAGCATGGCTTGTCTGGTCCAACGCGGCGGCTAAACACCCGGAGATTGCCAACCGCGTCCTCAACCTGCCGGACATGGTTCACTCCACACGCAACCAATACACAAGAGAAAACGACGGCGCCGTCGTCTGCTACGTCAATACAGAGTCCGGAGTCGACGCCTTCGCAGTCGCCACCGGCGGGCAGGACGGCCTCCGGGTACGTGAGAGACTCCTCACCCCGCTGGAGGCGTTCAAGTTGTTCCAGGCAGAACCCGAGACACCAACGTGCGACCTCCGAGCCGACCACTTTGATCGCTTGCGGGACCTCGTTCGCGGCCCGCTGACCAGCGAAGTCGTGTCGGCAGGAAATCTCAAGGGGGTCCGGAAACGGGTGTGGGAACGCTTCGGAGGCACGCCCATGGCCAAGCTCGCCAGCGATGCACTGAATGAACTCCATGCCCGACCGTTGCAACAGTTCGCCGAGCAACGCCTCCGGGCCGCACTTCGAAATAGAATGTCCGACGACGACGTGCTCGCTCTGTTGAGGCAGCTCCACGAGGACGAAAGACTCGTTGTCCGCACCACCGAATCGGATCCGGTTCGGATCGTTTGTTCACTAGGAGTCCGCGACTAATGGCTACTGATCTGCTCCAGCTGGTCGAATCCCACGAGTACCAGAAGCTTTTCCTGAGCAAGCTCAGGTGGTCCAGGCCCGATATCGGTGCCGTGAGCGCCGTCGTTGACGACGGCTCGACTCTTACTGCGAAGAACGTCTCCAGCTACAAGGGGCTTAGGGTCTGGGTTTGCGCCGAGCTCCCGGACTCGGATGGACAAGTACGTCTGGACCGTGCCATAGCGGCCAAATCAACGGACCGGTTGGTGATCTTTCACGACAAGACTCGGCAGGTCTGGCGGTGGCCAGTCCGCACCGTCAAAGGAAGTTCAGTCAGCCAGCGACTTTCGTCTCATCTGCACGTCAACGGCCAGGCGAATCCCAAACTGGTCCAGCGGCTGGAAACCATAATCCTTCCGGTGACCGAGGAACTCGGCGTGGCCGAAGTGTTGGAGAAACTTCGGATCGCCTTCGATGTCGAGACCGAAAAGGAAACCAAGCGGGCGTCCAAATTGATGGCCGCCATGTTTGATGCCCTAACGAAGGCGAAAGTCACTGAACACGAAACATCAGTCACGCTCGCCCGTGCGTTGTTCCTTCTATTTGGGGACGACACGGACATGTGGCCGAAGGACCTCTTCCGGGACTTCATAGTTAATCACACCCGGGCCGACGGATCAGATCTGGCAAACCGCCTCAACGAGCTCTTTGCTTACCTAAACACCGCCGACGTGCAGCGAAAGGCGATTCCCGACCGCTTCACAGGATTTAAGTACATCAACGGTGGCGTTTTTGCCGAAGACATCACGCTGCCGACGGCAATCGGTAAGCCCTTCCGTGATGCCGTCTTGGAAGCCTCCAATCCGGACTGGTCAAACGTATCCCCGGCCATCTTCGGCTCCATGTTTCAGTCGGTACGGGACGCCAAGACGCGCCGAGATTTCGGGGAACACTACACGTCCGAGCGAGACATTCTCCGCACTCTGGATCCTTTGTTCCTCGATGAACTGCGAGCTCGTTTCATGGCATTGGTGGGTCACCGCGAAGAATCCGCTGGCCTTGTGAAGCTCCGTAACGACATTGCGTCGATCAAATTCCTCGACCCCGCATGCGGCTGCGGAAACTTCATTGTGATCGCCTACCGGGAGCTGCGGCACTTGGAAATCGATATCCTGGAACGGCTTAAGTTCCGCGAGGCACAACGCGGCAACATAGCCGGCGGCCAAACAGAGATGGGTTTGGGGCTTGACGAGGCCGTTGAGGGAATCGGTCAAACCAGCTTCCTGACGCCCAAGGTCACACTCAGCAACTTCTTCGGTATCGAAATCGACGAATGGCCCGCCAAAATCGCGGAAACGGCCATGTTCCTTATCGAGCGTCAATGCGATATGCGGATGCTGGACCGACTCGGCTACGCTCCCACCCGTCTGCCGATCGCTAGGCAAGCAACGATTGCGACTTCGGCACCGAGTAACCCAGTAGGCGGCAACGCCCTGCGGTTGGACTGGTCGACGCTCTTTGTTCCGGATGACAGCACCATCGTTGCGGGGAATCCTCCTTACCTCGGGCACGCTTCCCGGACGCCCGAACAGACTCTGGACATGATCGCGGCGTGGAAGACATCAAAGGTCGCTCTTCGCGACTTCGTGACAGCTTGGCACGCAAGAGCGCTTGATTTCCTGAAGGACTGCAAGGGAGCACGTTTTGCCTTTGTGACGACCAATTCAATTGTTCAAGGCGAGCAGCCGGCATTGTTGTTCAAACCGGTCTTCGCCGATGGATGGCGAATTCGATTCGCCCACAACACCTTTCCGTGGGAATCCGAAGCATCCGGCAAAGCCGCCGTGCATTGTGTCATTGTCGGTTTTGACAGGCTCTCCAACCTTCCGGCAACTTTGTGGGACCACAGTAACGGGGGCAAGGAGCCATTGCCAAGCACTCACGAGAGTCTCAACGGGTACCTCCTTCCAGCACGCAACGTCTTGGTCGAGCGAGAGAGTCGACCGCTTTCGGCGCACTTGCCATCTGTCGCTTTCGGCTCTATGCCAAACGATGGGGGGCACTTTATCCTTAAACAGGGAGACCGGGACGAAGCGTTGCGCGACGAACTGGGAGCAAGCTATCTCCGCCGCTTTATAGGGGCTGAGGAGCTTGTTAATAACAAAGAACGCTGGTGCCTTTGGATGGTTGACGCGGCAGCAGATGAAATCGATGCTTCCCATCTGCTGAAGTCCCGATGTGATGCCGTTCGAGATCTGCGCTTGGCCAGCAAGAGGGCAACCACTCAGCGGCTCGCTTCTACGCCCCATCTCTTCGGTGAAATCCGTCAACCCCGAGTCCCTTATCTCTGCATTCCCCGTGTCGTCAGTGAAGCTCGCCAATACGTCACCGCCGCAAGACTCGCACCAGAGGTGATCGCCAGTGACGCCGTCTTTACGGCCCCCGATGCGGACGGGTTCCTGTTCGGGCTGATCTCCTCATCGATGTTCATCACATGGCAGAAGACCATAGGAGGACGGCTGAAGTCCGACTACCGCTTCTCGAGCACAATTGTTTGGAACAACTTCCCCCTCAGGACCGCTACAAGAACTCAGAGAGCGGCAGTGATCGAAGCCGGCCAGAAGATCGTAGCCGCACGAGAGAACTATCCACGTCTCTCTCTGGCGGACCTCTACGATCCGCGGAAAATGCCTCTCGACCTGCAGGAGGCGCATGACGCCCTGGACGCCGTTGTCGATCCCCTCTTTGGCCTCACAGGCGAGCCGAGCGAGGAACGGCGCCAGCAGTGCCTCTTCGACCGATACGCGGAGCTGACAGGGCAATAGCCGGACTCCGATGCTTCGTCGTGGTCCGCCCGCCCCGGGCGGCCACGATGAGTCGGCCGGCTTGCCGCACAGCGTGCCGCTTGCGTCCGGTCAACGTCCCGTAGCCGGGACCCGAATCAGGCGCCGCTCCTGTCGAATCCCTTTTGCCCCTGCGCCCCGAGACAGGCAACGCTGCAGAGGCCGACCCAACGAGATCCCGGCAACATGTTCGGCCCCACTTTTAGCCACGGCAATTCATGCACTTTCGCCCCGATGGTGTGCGACAATCTGGTATTCAGATTTCGACGTCAGAAAATACGAGGGACAGCGTGCCGGAAGATGCATACGGACATTGGGACTCGGGGCCGCATTCCGGCTCGTCCCCGATAAGGGCGGCGGCTTCCAACACGCAACTCGACGCCCTCACAAATGTGCTCTACAAAATGGGGATCTTCAGCGACCATGACAAACTGCTAACCATTTCCGAGCTCCTAGGGCGGCAAGTATCCGTCTTTCGGGGGATTCGCCGAGATGAAGCCGACGATCTCATGGCTCTACTTGGCATCCAGGTTGACCTAAAGCGGACAACAATATCTACGTCGCGTTGATCGAATTCCACTCGGGCACCCTGTACCCGGATGATCTGGCGTACTGGGCCGTGCGCACCCCACTGCTATTGGAGACCAACCATGCTCATTAGACCTGTATTGCTACCTCGGGATATGGATCTTTTAGTAGGCAACGTTACTCGCGTCCTGCGATCGGACGTGCATCTTCTCACTGCCCGACGGAACGCATGGCACAGCACAACGATCAATCAGTACTCGACGAACGCAGCAACCTTCACCACCGCGTTGTCAGCGCGTTCGTCTGCTCAGCAGCGGCGGCAAGCCGGAACCTATTTCGAGATTGACGAAATGCCAGCTCTCGTATTTGTCCTGAATGAACTAGCTTTGGTCGTTACGCAACTCAACGTTTCTCCGTCGTTCAGGTCATGGAAGACGCCAAGTGCCTTGGCTGGGCGGGACTCCCCGATGACGGGAATCGAAACCTTCAATATCTTTTCCAGCGTCAACTACCGCGAAAGCGTTTCAGGTTGGGGGCTTAGAGACGGGGAGCCGGACGTCATCATAGGCCTCGCAGATAGCAATGCGCTCAGCAGTTCAACTGGGCGGCGACAGCTTCAGCTGGAGCGCTCGTCGGTGGACTCAAGCGGATGGATGTACTTCAATACCGTCCGTAAGAGTCGTTCTAACCCGTCACATTTAGATCGCATCATCGGTGAGCTGGACCATCTGGCCCACAGAGACCTGCGTGTCCACGAAATCGCAACCAGATTCCGCATCACGAGCTCGACAGTTCTTGGTCTGCTGGAGACCGTCGGAGCACCCGCAAAGGGTCCACGCAGCTGGGTTGACGCTAGCAACGTGGAACGAATTCGAGCCCAATTGCGGGATGCAAGACCCCTGCTGACAAGATGAACCAGGCCGCGGCGATGCTAGAGAACAGAGCGGCGGAACTCCTCGTAATGCAGCGCCAGAATTCCCTCCATTTTCGGCTTCCGGGACACCAACAAGTCTGCACCTTGGAGGTCAACGTAGCCCGGCACGTGAAGGAGGTGGCTTGAAAATTCCACGCGCCAAGTCTTCGGGTTCACCGCTAGTAATTTTCGGTCGAATAGTGAATGCAGGTCCCGCCTGAGCAACAATCCGGCATTAAAGTCATGCAATCCGTGCTTAGAGAAACTTACGAGGTGGGCAGCTTCGAGACCCGCGTGGACGTTTGGCCCTGAAATCGCGCAGTTCTCCCCGTACATGCCCAGCAACTTCGCACGGAAGGCTGCTTGGCCCACTCGCGCTCTAACAGTCGCCTCAACAAAGCCGCCGGGGAGCTCTGAGGCCGTTGGCCAATCTTCGAGCCGGCGAATACCAGTCCCGAGTGACGCTTGATCCAGAGCGTCCACGAACGAGTCCCAGTTCAGATAACGAAGACTCAGCTGTTCCTTGGGATTTACGCAGGCAGCGCGCAGTGCGCTACCTGGCAGGAGCCCCTGTAAGTCGATCCACGCAGCGGCGTGGTTGGACCGATAGGCAACCACATCCTTGAAAGTCTCGTCCGGGTCATCAAATTCGTGGAAGCACGTGTTGCAGCGCCATCTAGGTGATTTCGTGGATCGAGCCTTGAATGTCTGACCTCCACACTCAGGACAGTGGAAGTACACATTGGTGCGCTGTTCGCTATCAATGGATTCGATTCTGGAAGCACCCAACAAAACAAACTTGTTCCACAGAACGACGATGTCCCCGACTTTCGGGAGCGCATGACGCGGCACCGTCGAGTCCCAAGAGTAATGCTGCGCAGGAAGATCATCATATCCCCCATTTCCACCATGAACGCGGTTATCACCCGCCGCCAAGACCAGCCATGCAGTCATAGCGAGAAGCTCGATCCAGCTCGCAATTTCTCGATATCGAACGAATGGAGTCCGATTTCGGCAACCATCAACTTCTCATTTCCGGCCCCAAGGACCATATATTTTTACTGATCGGCAAATCGCTTCCAGTATTTTTGTGCTTACGACCACATCGAACTCTACGGTGATTTCCTGGGCGGATGACGTTGGCAGATCTCCACGACGGCCGAAACTTGAGCGATTCGCCTCTGCGGGAAGGGATCTCGGCCGATGCCCGCAATTTGTCGGCGGATCTCCACTCAGTACTGTCTTCCTGCCTTAATGGCACCGAAACGCGCCCATTGTTGACCTCCGAAGGGGCCCACCAATGGGCGCGCCCGGCTAAGCGTCTACCAGGGTGCGGTCCAGACGGTCGCTTATCGATGCGAGGACATCGTGAATCTGTTCCGCGGAAAGCCCGGCAAGCTCCCGGTAACCCGTCATAAGAATGACCTCTTTCATGAAGTCGCGAACGTAGGCCTCTTTTGTGTACGCGTCCTCCTTAAGGAAATGTTCCAAGAGGGCGAACCGCAGCTCCGGGATCATCCCGCTGTCGCGGTCAAAGATAGCCAGGAACCGGTCCTCCTTTTCCAGGGCGACCCTCGTGTATGCAAACGGGTCATTCGCGTGTAGTGACAGCGGCCGTTGACATTCGGGATCGTGGGTCAGGTTGGCTACCCACCACAATCTGGAGACGGAGTTCCTTACGAGTTCTGCTCTGCCGCCCCGCGGCATGAGCCAGCGGTCAAGTACGCGGCTTTGCCATTTTTCCCGTTCGAGAGACCATCGGCGGGACGTGTAGTCGAGGAACGTCACAGTGCTCAAGTAGGTCCAGAGCCGCCGATCGGATGCTTCGACGGGAGTCATGTTGCCCAAATAGCCAAAGACGTCGATGGCATTCTGAGCTTCCGCTCCGGGCGGCAGCGCGTTACCAGCACGGTCGTACCGGAGCTCCGGCACCTCGCTTTTGAAGTTCCACTCGACCTCGAACTTAGAGTCGGCGTCGTCAGCTATACCGGAAATCGCCTGAAGATAATCCACGGCACTGTCGGCATCCCTTAGGCGGAGAATGTGTCGGTCCACGGCCGTTTCGGTGAAAAGCGTGAGAAGGCTGTTCTCGCTCATCAGTATTCCTCCCTATCCAAAGATTCCTCGCGGACGGATCGGCCAATGGGATCCTCGAGAATTGCTTGTGCCTGCTCAACCACGGACTTGCTGTCGACTTTGTGCTTCTCGATCAGCTTTGAAAGAGCCTTGTGCCAAGCACGTTCTTCAGCGAGATCCTCCGGCTGTGCCTCGTGCTTCATGTAAGTGAGCGTGGCCATCAGGGCGGGGAGCATCACGGCGGCAATTTGGAAGTCCGGCCTCGACCGTAGGGCGACGAAGTCTCGGAAAGTCGCCGACGCGATCCAGACTACGACGTGGTCCTGGTTGGAGAATTCCAACTGAATACCAGAAGGAAGCTGCTCGTCCTCCTTGAACTCGAAGCACGACTCCAGCGGGGGCTGCATCGGATCATAGAGCTTACGGGCCTGCACCGTGGTATACCCGCCCAACGCCAAGACATCTCCTGGCTGGATGCTAAAAGACATGTCGCCGTAGTCTTCATTCTGCTTCGAGAGCTGGTATTCGGGAATTGGAACAGCCGCAACAATCTGCAACTCGAGATTTACGGGCCCATCAATCTCGTCCTGCGGGATCGCGACCGTGTACTTTTTCGTCCGGGCCAGCTCCTGAACGAGGTGCGGCGTCACTTGCCCGAGGCGAAAAGTCTCGGCACAGCGCCATTTCATAACGAGCTTGGCGTTGCCTTGCAACAGGTGCTTTCGTAGATCGTCGTCGGTCAGCTGAACTTCGAAATCGAACTGCATGGATTCGACAAAACTCATCATCCTGGTGTTGCTCATGGTGAACTCGGAGCCGACATCGTCGCTCCGGTCCAAAACAGGATAGGGATAGGAACCACGGGTTCTAGCCATTCTTTACTCCTAGGCGATACCGGCCGCCATGGCCAAACGTGACTTGCAAATTGATTCTCTGGTTTCGTTCCATCTTGAGCCCCCGGATCGTGGATCCTTGAACATCAAGTTCCTGCAAGCCGCCTGTTGTGCGCATTAGAACCTTTTCGATGGGAACGTCATAAACATCTGCACTACCTGCACCGAATGCCGACAATTCCAGATCCCCGTCGACGTCGTCCAATGCGGTGAGAACAATGGTGCTTTGTCCGTCGGATTGCTCCGCGAAACTCCGGAACTTGATGTTTCGCGAAAGTATGCGGCTCCGACCGTCCCCGGCCACACCACCGGATTCGGTGTCTTTGCGATTGCCGTCGCCAGATGATTTGGCTCCGTCGCGGTTGCCTCGGCGACCGGCGGTGTCCGAGTCGCCGTCCGCCGCTCCTGACTGCGAGACGGCTACGCTAACCGCGCCTTGGCCCTGCCAATCCAAGTGATCGTATTT
The DNA here is from genome assembly GCF_056394385.1 of Arthrobacter sp. 10N44_2. Taxonomy (NCBI): domain Bacteria; kingdom Bacillati; phylum Actinomycetota; class Actinomycetes; order Micrococcales; family Micrococcaceae; genus Arthrobacter; species Arthrobacter sp. 10N44_2. The sequence continues at coordinate 49,032 of NZ_JBFTHT010000014.1, forward strand.
CTCGGGCCGGCCAAGTCGTCGTGGAGACTCTGTTTCTGAAGGAGCGCGATCAGAAGACCTGGTACCGCCACGGCCGCTGCTCTGTTCGTCTGATCCAAGGTCGATCGGCAGAAACTTAGCCAACCCCTTAATCGATGCAGACTTCCCCAGCTTCTGGGGAATCATCCGCATGAGCTCATCCCTGATGAACTTCCGGATTTCTCGAACTGCGGGTCCGTCTGAACGCGGGCCCCGATCGTTCCAGCGGTCATGAGTCGGGGGCTCGATCTCCCGTAGTCGGCTGTTCCCCGCGTCGTTGGAGCAGATGAAGATTGCGGCGTACGGAACATGAATGGTGTGGTTCATGATGTCCACCTTCATAAGGGGCTTGCGCATCACCTGAGTTCCGAGCTTCTTCTCCAAGGTGTCATCAACAAATAGATAGAGCTCGACTTCGCCGACAGTCTTGAGCGTCTGAACGACGGGCTGAGATTCGGTAAGCGCCCGGTAGAAAGGCCTTGCCGTCCGCACCAAGTGGTCGTCTCCGTCGATGGCGCTTGCAAGTGTTTCCGAGTTCAGGATCCACTCGTGGTCCTCAGTGCGGCCCTTTACGACGAGAACTCCGCGATGAATGGCTACCATAAAGTTCTCAACTGCAGCACGCTTGACGTCGGCCAGCCCGGAATCTCGCCCGGCCTCACGATAGTCAAAGATGTACAGGTCGGTGCCGTCTGCCGAACGGTCGGGAAACTGCCCGAAGGGCACGGGATTGCGCAAGTACTTGAAGTCATCTTCCAGCAAGGAAGTGTAATAGCCTGTGCCTTGGCGCCATTCGTTGCTCTCGTCCCTATGGCTGGCCAGCTTGCTGAGAGCCGCGAAGACAACGTCATCCTCGTCCGTGGGCTTCGAAGTATAGGCAACTGTCCGCATCCTCGAGGCGAGGGGGCCGACGGCCGAGCCGATACCGAATGACCCGCCCCGCGAACCCTCACTTGAGGATGCCCCTGTGCTCCGGGTGAGCGTGCTCAAGGGTGTGAGCGGCATGTCTTTGGATTCGCTGCCCGTAAGACCCTTTGTTCCGTAGTCTCCGATACGGAGTACTGGAACCACATCCGATTCAACCGAGTTGAGGGCTTCCGCGAGGTACTTCCGACCTTGGAGATCCTGGCTCGCCGCGAGAGCTGCCGTGATGGAATTCCGAAGGGTCCCGATCCCCGGGACTTCGTCAGTGGGAACCGTGCGCAGGTCGAACTCGACAGTGACGCAGGATGAGTGCTCTGCCTTGGCGTCCATCGAGTTCTGGATGATTTCACGCGTTAGGGACTGTTCGAGGTCCTTATTGGTGAAGTACTCGCCTGAAGGGTCGTTGGGACCCTGATAGCCGGCGCGTCCAGCCCTTTCAAAATAGAAATCGTATTCCTGTGTGCCTGTCATGTTCAGAACTCAATCCTCCGTTGCCGTGACTTGTGCGCAAATTTCGATCGACAGTCCTTCAGTTCTGCCTCAATGGCGGCAAAAAGTTTCTGGACCTCTGCATCGCTGTACTCGTAGTTCCGTTGATTGGAGAGATTCCCAAGGAGCGCAATTTCCTTGAGCACCCTGTCTCCCCTGGCCGCTGCTAGCCTTCGGAACTTCTCGTTCTTGGTCTCACCTGACATCTAGCTTCTTTCCCTAGGAGTCAATTCCATTCCAGTGTAGGTCAGAGACGTCCGAGTGTCTACATATCTGAAATATAGATGAGAAAGCAGCTATCTGTGCCACCAAATGCTCTTCGTGTCGCTAGAAGCGGCTGGTTAGTGTGAATTTTGCTCCAGGGTGGCCTTCCGAGCGCACGGAACGGCGCCCGGAGCATTCTCTAGGGGTAGCGAAGCCGGCGCCACCTCGCAACGGAACCCGGATCAGTAGCAGGGCCCAACTTCCGCCTCAACGAACACCCGTCTGGGATCAGTGTCGGTGGTGGATGTCAGTGTTGTCTTCGACCAAACTAATCGGCATCCGTGTCGGCCGCGTTAGCCTGCACGGCCGTCAACGCTTCCAAAACGGCGGATCACTCGGCGTGGCGACGCACCCCCGGGTCATATATACGACAGAATGTCCGGTGAACAACCCAGTTAGGACAAGATGGACAACGCAAACACTCTCCTCGCCCAAGCCCGTGCAAGGTATACCCAACGGCAACTTGCCGACCAACTGCACGTCTCGCATCGGACCGTCGCCCGTTGGGAGAATGGCGAAACGCCCTGTCCCACGATGCTCGCGCCTGCCCTCAAGGAGCTGCTCGGACTCCGGCCGGCCACGACCGCTCAAGATTTTACGTTTATCGATCTCTTCGCCGGCATCGGAGGGATACGCAAGGGATTCGAAGCGCACGGTGGGCGCTGCGTCCTGACCAGTGAATGGAATAGCTACGCCCAGAAGACCTACCTGGCTAACTTCCCGGATGACCAGGAGGATGCTCACACTTTTGTTGGTGACATCCAGCCTTTTCCGGCAAGTGAGGTACCCGACCACGACGTCCTGCTCGGCGGATTCCCGTGCCAGCCGTTTTCCATCGCCGGCGTCAGCAAGAAGAACTCACTAGGCAGACTGCATGGCTTCGAAGACGCAACGCAGGGCACCCTTTTCTTCGACGTGGCCAGGATCATCGATGAAAAACGCCCCGCCGCGTTCATGCTGGAGAATGTTAAGAATCTGCGGTCGCATGACAAGGGACGAACCTTTGCCGTCATCATGGAGACTCTGCAGGAGGAACTCGGATACGAGGTCCACTTCAAGGTTATCGACGGTATAGGTTTCACCCCGCAGCACCGGGAACGCATCATAATCGTGGGCTTCCGCGAGCCCACTGATTTCAGCTGGGATGATCTGGAACTGCCTCCTGTGGGCCCGAAATTGCACACGATTTTGCACCGGATGGACGGTTCTGAGCCGGTGCTTGAGTGGGACGGCGACCGGTACTTCGATCATGACAACCGCGAGGTTCAACCGAAGTTCACACTCACTCCCAACCTCTGGTCCTATCTGCAGGCTTACGCGGCGAAGCACAAAGCCGCTGGAAACGGATTCGGCTACGGGCTCGTCCACCCCTCCGGCACAACTCGAACGCTGTCAGCCAGGTACTACAAAGACGGCTCCGAAATTCTCGTGTCACAGGAGGGAAACCGGCCACGCCGGCTGACCCCTCGAGAATGCGCCCGCCTCATGGGATACGAAGATACCTTCCGAATTCCGGTCAGTGATACGCAGGCATACAAGCAGTTCGGAAACAGCGTCGTGACGCCAGTCATGCGCGAGGTCGCCCGAATCATGGCGCCGCACGTGCACCAAATCCTAGAGGCGTCGAAGGCGGACCAGAGCTTGTCCGCCTGACGCGACCACATACTGTGTCGTGGCGCCGGCTTCAGTCGGCGCCACGCTACATTGTTGTCTGCGGCATGCGGACATCGACTCTTATTTGGGGGCAAGTGCGTGGATTTCGGAAATTTGGCTGATCACTTTGACGGTGTCGCTGCCAAGGTTCTCAGTGCGGTGGAAACCGTAGGAAGAAGTTCAAACCAGCACGAGCTTGACGGCGTCAAGGCGCTTCAGGGTCTCTTCGGAAGACCATCAGACAAGCTGACAATCCCCACTCGATTCCTCCGCGTCAGCGACGAGGCCGACGAACCCATGGCAGAAGACGGCACGCTGACTTACTACGACGCGAGAATCAACACTCCGAATCGGTCCGAGTATCGGCTCTACTACCCGGCGTCAGTGGATGTGATGAGAACGGCCCAAGCCGGCGACATCGTCTTCATAGCCAAGCGCAAGGACGGCGGCGCGCTCTTCATCGTTGCGCCAGAAGGCTCTACCGTTGCCGCCCAGCTCGATTGGCTCTTCGGGACGGCGGTCCTGGAGCATTCAGGATTTTCCGTTCGTTCCGGTCTGGAGAACGACGGCCTTCCCCTGACGGCCATGTATCTGCTCGACACACTCGGCATATCCGTGGAACCGTCCAACGACGACTGGCTGGATCGCGTACTGGAACGGTTCGGGCCCAGGTTCCCAACATCGGCTGAGTTCGGAGCCTTTGCTCGTTCCACGCTCCCCGAACTACACCCGGCCGATGACCCAGATTCGGTGCTCATGGCCTGGATGGAACGTGAAGAACTCCTATTCAGGACACTGGAGCGCCACCTCGCCGCCGAAACCTTGGAAAGCCTCTACAGCGAGGGGCGAGTGGACTTGGACCGCTTCATCGAGGTCTCCCTCTCCCTGCACAACCGCCGAAAGAGCAGGGCAGGCCGAGGCTTGGAAAACCATCTCATCGCTCTCTTCGCCGCGTTACACCTGCGCCACACGTTCAACCCCGTGACGGAGCAACGCATACGTCCAGACTTCATATTCCCCAGCATTGACGAGTACCGCAACCCGACATTTCCGGATGGCGATCTGACGATGCTGGGCGTCAAGACGAGCTGTAAGGATCGGTGGCGGCAAGTCCTCAGTGAGGCCAGTCGTGTTCCCGACAAGCACCTCCTGACATTGGAAAGTCCGATCAGCGTCGCCCAAACTGACGAAATGCGCGATCACCGGATCCAGCTCGTCATACCCCAAAGGTTGCACCAACCATTCAAACCCCAGCAGCAGCAGTGGCTGATGAGTTTGGCTGACTTCGCAACGATGGCCATGGAACGCGACCGGCAGGGGCCGGCGCAGCTGGCGCTACTTTAGCTGCGCTGGTCACCAACCTTGGTCATGCTTGGCAACTTGAACAACTCTCTTTAGGTTTGGTGGCCGCGAGAGTTTGGGCGACGATGTCAGTTACGTTGCGGGAAAGGACGCCCGGCGCGACTTCGCCGTCTCGTACAAGCCCTCGGGAAGCGGCACCGCCGCCACTCCCCCAATGAAATTAGTCACTGCGCCAGGTAAGCGAGTCAGAAGCGATGAATGCGGAAGACCTTCCAACTGTCACCGTTCAAATTTGTCCGGCCGTGGTGGTGTAATGATCATTGGCCCCGATCGGGATCTCACATGAACACAGGAGTTCGCCACACATGTCGCCAGAAGAGGGCACTACTTCGAGACAGAACTGGTTCGTCGGAGCGTTTTTCTCGGATCAGGATCCCCAAGACCAAACTGCCCGGTTCCTAGCCGAAGGAGTCTGGGAAAACGGCTTTGAGGACCGTCACCTCGACATCGTAAAATCCATGCAGCCCGGTGACCGCATCGCGATAAAGGCGAGCTACGTGCGGAAGCACGGCGTCCCCTTCGATACTCGGGGACACAGCGTCTCGACCATGGCCATTAAGGCGACAGGACGTGTCACACGGAACCACGGCGACGGCCGCAGAGTCGACGTCGACTGGAATCCGGTGGGCCAGCCCCGCGAATGGTACTTCTACACTGGACGGGCAACGATCTGGAAAGTGGTTCCTGGTGACTGGATGCGCAACGGCCTGATCCAGTTCGCCTTCGAAAATGAGCAGCAGGACATCGGCAAATTCCGCAATCATGTGGCCTGGTCCAAACGGTTCGGCGATGCGGACCCCAGCCCCCAAGAGGACTTCATCTGGACGCCGTTCTATGAAGAGCTTGCTACAGCCCTGCTTGCATACAAGGGTCGCCGCGGCGAGCTCCTCTCAGCTCTCCAGACCTACAAACACGTCACGGGACTCTCAACTACCTGACGGACAAGGACGAGAACGGCATGTCCATGCCGCTGGACGATGTCTGCCCCTTCACTGTATTCGGGACGTTCAATCGCGGAATTACCAACGCCAAGCGCACGGCTCTGGCCGCGGACTGGGCCAAATTTTTGGACGTGTCGACGCCAGCGCCAACTAGTTTCGATGCAATACCCCTGCTGAACAACCAGAACTCATGGTTCTTTGCCTACAAAATTGACCGGCCGGACGGCGACATTGACGCACTGTGGGACGCGTTCGAGGCAGCACTCTCGCTGGCTGACTCGCCTGAGGATCAAGCGCGAATCAGGTTCGCCGAAGCCTATGACCGCGCCCGCGGTATTCATGGTGTCGGCGGAAAACTGAGCATGGGTCTGTTTTGGATCCGGCCTTGGAACTTCTTGCCGCTCGACGGTCAGTCGCGGAGTTACCTCAAGACTGCCCTGATGCTGGATGGGAATTTGTTCCAGGCCGACGGCACCCGGTATCTGGGCATACTGGACACGCTGGTGGCCAAGTTCGATGACCCTGAATATCCGGTGCATTCGTTCCCGGAGCTTTCCTGGACCGCATTCCTGGACCCCGGAGTGCAATACATTCCGATTGACGAGGCGGACAGCGCAATAGTAGAGCTGTCACCAGCCTCCCCGACAAAACCGTATTCAGTCTCCGACATTGGCGCCGACGGCTGCTTCCTGTCGGAAACCGAGCTGACTGACATCCTGGAGCGCTGGCGGTCGAAGAAGAACATCATCCTCCAAGGCCCTCCAGGTACGGGCAAGACATGGCTGGCGCGACGCCTAGCCTATGCAATGATCGGCAGCAAGGACCATAAATCGGCCATCCGGGCCGTACAGTTCCATCCGAACATGTCCTATGAAGACTTCGTACGGGGGTGGCGACCCGGCTCAGACGGCAAACTGACGCTCGTGGATGGCCCGTTCTTAGAGATGGTTGAGCGCGCAAACGCAGCGCCCAACCTACCTCACGTAGTTCTGGTGGAAGAAATTAACCGCGGCAACCCCGTTCAGGTTTTCGGTGAGCTGCTTACGCTCATCGAAGCCGGGAAACGGTCTCCCCGGGAGGCTCTCCATCTTGCCTATCCGCGTGCTTCCGACGAGACAGTCCACGTGCCAAGCAATGTATACATCATCGGCACTATGAATATGGCAGACCGTTCTCTTGCCATCATGGACTTGGCGTTCCGCCGCCGATTTGGCTTCGTGTCCCTGGCACCAGCACTGAACGACAGCTGGATGCAGTGGATGGCAAGCAGGCACAACGTTGAAGCGGCGCACCTCGAGGCCGTCCGACAGCGCTTTGACGCGTTGAACGCATCCATCCGGGACGATTCGACGCTGGGAGCTGAGTTCATGCTGGGCCACAGCTTTGTGACGCCGCCAGCAGAGGAACATGTGGACTCCTACGTGAGTTGGTTCCGAGCCGTAGTTGCAACAGAAATTGCCCCGACGCTCAAGGAATATTGGTTTGAAGATCCCTCGTCAGCCGAGGCAGAAGTGTCAAGGCTCGTGGAGGGACTGAATTAGAAATGGATCCGGATGCTTTTGTGGTCGTTTCCGGAAATACCCGAATTCCAGTCAGGAATGTCTGGTTGCTTCTGCTATATGCGTCCGAGTTCTATAAGCGTGGCAGCACATCGCTGAGCGGCATCGAAGAGTACCCTGAGCGACTACCAGACCTACTAGGCGAAATACTTGTCGCGAGCGTGGCGGACCGCCTGAAAAAGCCCCTAACATCAGAGTTTGCTCCTACTGAAAGGGAACTCCGGCGAGTCCGTGGCCGAATTGACGTCTTGCGAACAGAATCTCATCAGCTACTGAACCGCGGGCAAGTGGCGTGCCGCTACGAGGAATTAACAGTTGACACTCCCAGAAATCGGCTCGTTCATTCCGCTTTGACGGTTTTGGCTCCTTTGGTCGCCTCCAAATCGCTGAGTCATCGCTGCCGAGCCGACGCTAGGCGGTTGTTTGACCTCGGCGTCAAGGCGGTCGGCACGCGATTAACCGTTCGCGACACTCCCGTTCGGTTCTCGCGGAACGATGTGCAGGACAGGGCGGTTCTATTCGCGGCTCGTCTGGCACTGCAGCTCATATTGCCGAACGACGAGGGAACCGTGGGTCTTCGACGCTCAAGCCTCAGCGACGCGGAATTTCGGGATCTTTTCGAACGTGCCGTGGGAGGTTTTTACGGGGTTGCCGGCCTTGGGCTTGGCTGGAAAACCCGCAAGGCTCAAATCATTTCTTGGAACGAAAGTAACGAAACCTCAGGAGTAGGTTCAATGCTTCCAAAAATGAAGACCGACATGTCCCTTGAAAATCCCACCGCAAACCGCCGGATAATCATTGACACGAAGTTCACGTCCGCTCTGGCTTCTGGTCAATTCGGCGGCGAGACGTTCAAGAGCGGCTACCTATACCAGATCTATGCGTATGTCCGCACTCAGGAAAAACCTGCCGATGCACTCTCACTCTCAGCGGAAGGTATGCTGCTGCACGCGTCCGTCGGGAAGTCGATACGGGAGAGTTTCTGTACGGGAGGCCATCGCTTTACAGTGGCAACTGTCGACTTGGGAAGACCCGCAAAGGAAATCCGGCAGCAGCTGCTGGGCGCTCTCGAGGTGTAGAAACAGGCGGGACAATTCGTCCACACGTGCTTCAGGGAAGGCACGTTGTTAGTCGCCGTGATGACGTTGTCTCAGGGCCGGCGAAGCGGTCCCATCACCGGGCGGTCTGGCTTATTTCGTCGCCCCGCCTCCACAAGCGCGACGGCCTCCCCCGCGTCCCGTCGGACATCCGTCCCGTTCCAGACAGCCTCGGCTCCATGAAACGCCGGAACGTGTCACGCATCAAGGTCCCGCCCGCCACGGTCTCGTGCAGGTCGCGCAGATCCCGCAGAGTGAAGGGCTCGTCCAGCAGCGCGCCAGGATCCGGGGCCTCCGCATAGGCAGCCCGTAGCCACTCCACGGCCTTTGCCACAATGGCCGCGTGGCCGTAGGGCAGTCTCGCGATCAGGTCCGGCTCCCCCGTCGCCGAAGCCAGCCGGACGCCGTCGGACTTCAATGCCTCCTCAAGATCCGTCAGCGGCACCACATCCACGTGCGCCACGGACAGCGCCCAGCCGCGGTCGTCACGGTCCGGCTCGTCAAAGACCTGCAGCTGGCGCGGCACCCGCCCGGAGATGCCGGCCTTCTCCCGCAGACACCGCAGCACCGCGTCCGCGAGGGTCTCGCGTTCGCGCAGGAACGTGCCAGGCAGCGCCCACTTTCCGTGCTGATGATCCTCTTCGCGCCGCACCAGCAGCACGCACACGCTGCCGTCCGCCACCGTCAGCACGGCCGTATCCACCGCCACCGAGGGTCGCGGGTAGTCGAGCAGGGACGAGCAGGGACCGTTCATGGAATCCTTCACATAATCATTTAACGCAGTATTGCGCTAAAGATGCAAGCCGTGCATACTGAAGTTAATTAGCGCAGAAGTGCATTAAATCAACTGGAGGTCCATCATGAAGGTTCCACAGCTCCACGTCGGCGCCGGCAGCAGGCTCGGCCCGCTCAGCATCTTCCCCGTCTGGACCTCCGGCTCCGGCAGCCTCGGCATCAGCACCGGCACCCACGCCGACGTCGCCGTGACCGAACTCGCCAGCGGCCCCCAGGTCGCCCGGCTCACCGTCACCAACAACGGCCCGCACCCGGCGCTGCTGCTGGAGGGCGAGCTGCTCGAGGGCGGACAGCAGCACCGGACCTGCGCCCGCGACGTCGTCCTGGGCCCAGGCGAAACCCGCGACATCGACACCTTCTGCGTCGAGGCCGGCCGCTGGGAAGCCGGCAAATCCAGCCACCGCCGGCAGGCGCGGCGCGCACCACTGAACGTCTGGTCCGAGCTGGCCATCGGCTCGAACGGCCGGCGCGGCGGCGACCGGCAGGGACGGATCTGGGAGCGGGTCAGCCGCTTCGACGCCGCGCGGGGAGCCTCGGTGACCAGTTCACTGCTCGACCACATGGACCGGTTCAAGGAGGACGTGCACAACCGCTTCGACGCCTCCGACGCACCGGCTGCGCTGGAAGGCCAGCGCGGCGTCGTCATCGGTCTGGGCCAGCAGCCGCTGCTCCTGGAGGTCTTCGGCACGAACACGCTCTTCCGCCGCCACTACCGCCAGTTGATCGATTCCGCGCTGCTGGATCTGGAACTCCTCTCGCCCCAGGCACTAGCGTCGGGCCCCATGCCGGGCCAGCGGGCCCGCGACTTCGCAGCCCACGTCCAGGCGATGGACTTCGGCACGTTCGGCGACGGCGCCACGGCTGTCGAAGTCCGGAACCACGGCGCCCTCCGGAGCCGCAACGTCTCCCGCGCCGCCGGCAGCGTCTCCGCCGCCGGCGTCGCCGTCGAGTTCCCCACACGCCGCCCCCAGCTGGCCCACCTGACCGGCTGGAACACCAAACACCCCCTGATGGAGCTGGCATGAAACTGACCCCTTTGCAGAATGATCGCGCGGCCGGAGTCCTCGTCGCCCTGGCCGCCGGCGACGCCCTCGGAGCCGGGTACGAGTTCGGCGCACCGCTGCCGGACGGCGCCGAGGTCACCATGAAGGGCGGCGGGCCGTTCGGGTTCGCGCCGGCCGAGTGGACCGACGACACGTCCATGGCAATCCCGATCGCCCAGGCGTTGCTGGCCGCGGCGTCCGACGCCGGGTCCTCCTCCCCCGCGGCGCTCACCATGATTGTCCGCGCCTGGACGGCCTGGGCCGGCGAGGCCAAGGACGTGGGCGCACAGACCAGCTCCGTCATCGCGGCCGCCCGACGGCTCGCTTCCGCGGCCGGCCGGAGCAAAGTCCATGCCGCCGACTTCAGCGCCGCGGCCGCGGACCTCCACGCCCGCACCGGCCGCAGCGCCGGCAACGGCTCGCTGATGCGCACCGCGCCGCTGGGTCTGGCATGCCTGGACCGTGACCCGGCCTCCTCGATGGCTGCTGCCGGGGTGCTCAGCGCCCTGACCCACGCCGATCCCGACGCGCAGGAAGCCTGCGGCCTCTGGTGCGTTGCCATCCGAGAGGCGGTTCTAACCGGGCGGCTCGACGTCCGGGTCGGGCTGCCGCTGTTGCCCGCCGACCGGACGGCCCTGTGGCTGGAACGGATCGAGGTGGCCGAGCGGTCCCGGCCGCGGGACTTCAGCCGCAACGGCTGGGTGGTCGAGGCCTTCCAGGGCGCCTGGAGCGCGGTCCACTTTGCCGGCTTGTCATCCTTCGGCCCGGCGCACCTTCGGGCAGCGCTGGAAGAGGCCGTCCGAGGCGGCCGGGACACGGACACCGTCGCCGCTATCGCGGGCGGCCTGCTGGGCGCGGCCTACGGCTACACGGCGGTGCCTTTCGAGTGGAGGCGGCGCCTGCACGGCTGGCCCGGGCTGCGGGCACGCGACCTCATGATGCTGGGCATGGAGCTGGGCCGCGGCGAGGGCCGCCGGCCCGCTTCCTGGCCGCGCGCCGAGCACCAGGACTACAGCATGTGGAGCCGCACGGACGCACTTGCCCAGCACCCGCACGATGACGGCGTGTGGTTGGGCGGCGTCTGCTCGCTGGGGCGCGTGGCCGAGTTGGGGATCGACACCGTCGTCTCGCTGTGCCGGCTGGGGACCTTGGATATACCGTCAGTTGCGCCGGAAGACCACGCCACGTTCTGGATCATCGACTCCCCGGTCGATGATGACAACGCCCACGCCGCGTTTGTACTGCGGGACGCGGCAGCCGCCGTCGAACGCTACCGCGCGGAAGGCAAGACGGTGCTGCTGCACTGCGTCCGGGCCGAGTCGCGGACACCCACCGTGGCCGCGCTGTACGGGGCTCGGGTGGCAGGCATTACTCCGTTGGAGGCTCTGGAGGATCTGCGGCGGGTGCTGCCCGGGGCGAATCCGAACCCGCTGTTCATGGAGCTCCTCGGTGCTGCCGACGTGAACGCGCAACATTCCGGTAGTTGACTGGCAGTTACGGAATATTGTCGTCACCCACTGATAAGAATGTGATCGCGAAAGACGGCGGCGCGAGGGCCGAGGATTCGCGGAAGTTGTTAGGCACAGCCGGCTTGGACCGGGGAAAGAAAGGGGCGCGAGTATGCCGAAACGTCGGCGTCACCGCCAGCCTGTGCAGCCTCCGGCTGCAGGCGAATGCACCACCGGCGTCGTGTCGTCAGCTGCGCTGACCGATCTCGGCCCGCAGGATTTGGCCACTCTCCTGCTGGAACCGGCCCGTGTCCGGCCCATTGTTGTTATCTCCCGGCTCGCCGATGATGATCAACCGCGCTTGGACGGTGACAGCATTGCCGTCGAATTGAAGGGCGTCGCGGACGTCGTAGCCGTAACCAACGGCTCTTTCACCTATGAGCTTGAAACCCTCCTGCCGGCTGACACCAATGTCTTCGGCAATGCTGCGAGAGTCTACCCGCCTGGGCTCGGATGGACTGAGGACCCCTATAGCAGCCCGCTTCGGTTGGTGCGGAGCCGGGCCGATATCGAGACCGTCACGGCCAGAATAGTCTCCGACGCTGAATCGGTCGCGTTTGCTGGCGGGTGGAATACAGCAAGCCCGGCCGAGAATGCCACATCCGCAGAGTACGGGATCGTTACGAGCGTTGCTCCCGACGGTTCACGGGCCGTCGTTGAACTGGACACCGGACTGCAGGTTTTCCTGCCCGTGGAATCTACCGGCCTCGACGTACCGTTGCATTGGATGCTCCGCGCTGGCGCATCCGTCCCCGGTATGTACGACGGGGAAAAGCGCGTATTTTCGATCTCTGGCATCGAACTTCCAGCGCCTGGCAATGGGTATCCAGAAGGTTGCGTGGTGCCTGCACTTGTTCACGCGGTCGAAACGCGTTCAGCTGAACTTTCGCTGATACCAGGAGTTGCCCACACCGTTGAGCTCAGTGATATCTCGTCCAATGAGCTGGATTCAGCCGCCGACCTGCTGACCGTCGGTGAAGTTGTCCCCGTCAGGCTTTATCACAGGGTCGGTCAGGTGAGGTTGTCGCTGCTGGACGTCGACGACTCCGAACCCATCAGGGATGCCCCGGAACTCATTCCGGGTGGCGGGCCGTGGCTGCTGCTTGGCCGTGATCTTGCCCAGCGAACCCCGATCCCGGCGCTTCCGGTTCCTCCTGTGCGCGAAGCACCGGACCAGAGCACTGCGGCCGGCACCAAGGCCCTCGAATCAGTGCAACTTGCCCTATCCACTGAACGGGCCAGACGGCAGCAGCTTGAGACTGAACTTCAGGTGTTGCGGGCGGCCAACGAGCAGTACCTCGCCCACGCGGCGCAGCTGGATGCGGAATACATGCTCAGCCGCCAACAGGCGGCGGAACTGTCCGGCCTGCAACAGGAAGTGGACCGCCTCCGCCGCGATGTGGCAACCGCTAACGGGCAACTGTCAGATCTTCGCAAAAAATTGCGCTCCGTCCGGAAAGAGGAGGCCATGCCGGCCAACGTCTTCCTGGATCCGGCGGAGGACTTCGACTTCCGGCTCACTCAAGCATGGGCGCTCCAAATCCCGGCTTCCGAAAAGGGCAGGCTGGGCTTGGGCCACTACCGAATGGGCGAAGACTTCCTGAGAACTCTCAGGGATCAGCCGCACGAGAAGCAGAAGAAGGCCTTCAAGGCGATCGTTGACCTCCTCATCAATGACCCAGCCAGACTCAACGCTCGTGAAGCCCACCAGTTGCGCACAAGCGCTGCCGGAGGATCAGAGCCAGTCAGTCGCCACGGCGGGCAGGACTCCTGCTGGCGACTCGCCATCGAACAGAACGTCCCGGCCGCCCGCCGTCTTCACTACTGGAAGTGTTCCGACGGCGTCATCGAACTTTCCAGAGTGGCAGTGCATGACGAAACTCAGCCCTAGCAGCGTGAAACGAAATAGACGCTTTTCTAGATCGCCCGGGTCCGTTGAGCGCCAGCCACTGCTCCGTCTTGTGCGTGCCGGGCACCCACGACAGGCAGATCAGAAGCACCTGCGAGACGGCGTCGGCCAAGGACCGGGCCGGCTCCGGGAGAAGGTCATGACAGGCCATCAGACCAAACCGCGCTCCCTCGACTCGAACACCACTGGCTCTGTGGCGCGGCCAAACCCGTTCTTCATGGAGTTGCTCCGTTATGTCGAAGCAGCGCCCCCACGCAATTAGCATTCGCAGGCCACCCCCGTCACCCTCATCAAGGCGCCCAAGCTGGCGGACATCGAAGACAACTCGGCCCCGGCACCTATCGGGAATTCTGAGACACGAGCCGGGGCCATGAATACAACAATGCGGGCGCTGCTCGGCCAGTAGTTCCGGTCCAAGCCCCGCCTCAAGTCCAATACCGCGCAGACTACCATTGAGCGCTGATCAACATTCCGTCCTTGGGCAAGATCTCCCGGAACAGCTGATGCTCACCACCAGCAGTGGCGGCACTCCGGGTTGTGGTACGACCATTTGGGCGTACCGAATTCTTCTTTCCCGCGGCAGGGTTCTCGCGAACCTTCATTTCGATGACGCAGCCACCGAACTCAGACTTCGGCATCGCTTGGCGCGCGGACGACAAGATCATCCGTAGGCAACCCGTTCCCAGGAGGCAAGCACCTCATCGAGCGTGCGGACAGTCACAATCGTCCAGTGTCTGCGGCCGCGATATTCACCAGATGAAGATCTCAGAGCCTCTCAGCACCGCCAAAAGACCGTTGTGCGACCTACTTTTTCTTCGCCTTCTTCAGGGCAGCGTTCTCTTTTTTTAGCGCCGCGTTCTTTTCCTTGAGTTTGCCTAACGCAATGGCGAAAAGCCCGTCTTTCTTGATCTCTCGCGGGGTGCGGTTTGTTGCGCCAGGTGTTCGTCCCATGGAATGTCCTAACTTATTTCGGGGAAGGTTTTTTTATAATAGTTCAGGCGGCGGCGAATACGAACGGTTAAGTCCGCGTGGTGACCGCGCTGGTCGCCCGTGAAGCTTTTCGGGTGGTCCCGGTCAGATAAGTCGGCGCAAGCGTCGGTCGGCTACTTGCGGTTCCGGACACTGATCCTGGCTACACATGCATTGCGGCCGACGACACTCGGGGGTGTCAAGTTTTCTGTGTAAGGCACCGGTATGTTGTCCGTTAGGCCGGGTGGTCAGATCGGAAGTCGGTCGGGGAACTGACTGGCGATCACCAGATCCCGGAAAAAATCGTCCTCGAGTCCGTCGAATCGCGATGCGCTGAAAGCTCAAGACGCTGCGCCAGTCCACCCTCGACGCATCCACTCGATGTTGCCCAAAGCGCGAGTACTGGACGCGCTGCAGCTCTTGGGTCAGTCGGCCTTCACACACTCACCACCAGCGGTGTCGGCACTTCGGGTTCTGGCACGCCCACTTTGGTGTGCCACATTCGACCATGCCGGTGGCTGGGTAGATGCGTTCCGTGTGCACGATCATGCAGCCTGCGAACTCGGTTTTCGGCATTTTTTGGCGCTCCAAGGGCATGATCTCCCCGTACGCAATCCGCCATGCCTCATGGTGGCACACCGGGCACCACCTAGTGGCAGCGCGCTTCGTCGTCGGTCCGGGGGTCGTTTCATCGGAAGTCATGGAAGCACCGTAGGCCGCCGCTCTGACATCCGGCCGCATTCGGAGAGTTACAAAAAGTTCTCAAGGCCTAAGAACTTTTTGTAACTCCCCGGCGAGACGACAAGCAGGGGTCCGCACCGGGACTGTGCCCCTGGGCGGAGCCCTCCCTGACAGCCATGCGACGGCTGCTTACGCTTCAAGCCATCGCGTCCGACTCCACCGCGCCGCCCAACCCGGTTCCGGCGACCCCGGGCCCGCCCGGCGAACAAGTCGGCGAATCTGTCGGCGAACAAGCCCTAGTCAGCTAGCCCAGACCCCAAAAAACCACCACCCACAAACGGCGACAGCCGGCACTCCCCCGTGCCACCTGGCAACCCGCCGCGATTCCGCATGCACCAAACCACCCGCACCACGCACTCGCACTAAACCCAAAACAAGGAGCAACACATGAGGCAGCGCCGCCGCACCTGGCAGACTCTTCTCGCCACCACCGCATCCCTGACCGTGGCCGCCGTCGCCCTCACCGGCTGCGGCGGGACCGCCACGGACGCGAAGAGCGCCCCGAAGGCCGCAACGTCCTTCGAGGGCAAGGGCCCCATCAACTACGTCTCCAACCGCGATGCCTCCGGCGCCGCGAACAAGAGCATCGAGGAATGGAACGCCGCCCACCCGCAGGAGAAGGTCACGTTCATCGAACTGCCGGACTCCGCGGACCAGCAGCGCCAGCAGCTCATCCAGAACGCCCAGATCAAGTCGGACACTTTCAGCGTGCTGAACCTGGACGTCGTCTGGACCTCCGAGTTCGCCGCCAACAAGTGGATCATGCCGCTGCCCGCGGACGCCGTCCCCACGGACAAGATGATCCCCGCCACCGTCAACGCCGCGACGTACCGGGACACCCTGGTCGGCGCCCCGTACTACACCGACGGCGCGCTGTTCTATTTCCGCTCGGACCTGCTCAAGGCCGCCGGCATCGCCGCCCCGCCCAAGACCTGGGACGAAATGAAGACCGCCTGCAAGGCCATCCTGGCCCTCCCCCAGGCCGCCGGCATGTCCTGCTACGCCGGCCAGTTCGACAAGAACGAGGCCCTCACGGTCAACTTCTCCGAGGCCGTGGCCTCCGCCGGCGGCACCGTGGTGGACGCCGAGGGCAAGCCCACCGTAAACACCCCCGAGGCCAAGAAGGGCCTGAACCTGCTGGTGGACGGCTTCAAGGAAGGCCTCTTCCCCTCCGACGCCATCACCTACCTCGAAGAGCAGGGCCGCCGCGCGTTCCAGGACGGCAAGCTCGTCTTCCTGCGCAACTGGCCCTTCCTGCACGCCTCCCTGAGCGCCACGGACGGCTCCAGCAAGGTGGCCGGCAAGTTCGGCATCACCTCCATCCCGGGCACCGACGGCCCCGGCGTCTCCACCCTCGGCGGCCGCAGCCTCGCCATCTCGCCGTTCACCGCCAACAAGGCCACAGCCCTGGAGTTCATCAAGTTCTTCACCAGCGAGGAGCAGGCCCAGAAGCGCCTGGCCCTTTCCTCCCGCGCCCCGGCGTGCGCCTCCCTCTATGCGGATCCCGCCGTCGTCGCCAAGCGCCCCTTCTTCCCCACCCTGCTGACCTCGTTGAAAAACGCCCAGCCCCGGCCCAAGGTGGTCCAGTACGGCGCCACCACCAAGGCGATCCAGGAAGAGGCGTACGCGGCCATCACAGGCAAGAAGGACACGGACACGGCCCTGAACGACATGCAGGCCAAGCTCACCGAGCTGTCCGCCAAGTAATTCCGCCCCAGAGCACCAGCCGGGCCGGCCGGTTCACCCCTGCCGGCCCGGCAGCTGCAACCCCAGTGAGGTTCCCAGAATGACGACGACGACCGCCCCGCCCGCCGGCGCGCAGACCGGCACGCCCCAACCAGCCAGCCCGCGCAAACGCGGCCACCGCACCCCCGGCGAAGGCCGCATGGCCGCGCGGCTGCTGTCCCCCACCATCCTGGTGCTGGGGCTGGTGATTGTGTACCCACTGCTCGCCGCGGTGCACCAGTCCCTGTTCCGCGCCGAATCCGGGCTGGACGCGGACGGTTTCGTGGCCGACGTCGAGTCCTTCGTGGGCCTGGCCAACTACGCCGACCTCTTCGCCGGCGAAACCGGGCGGCGTTTCCTCAACGCCCTCGGCAACACCACGTTCTTCACCGTCACCACGGTGTTCCTCGAGACCGTCCTGGGCCTCTGCCTGGCCCTGGCCATGAACCGCGCCTTCCGCGGCCGGTCCTTCCTCCGCGCCAGCATCCTGGTCCCCTGGGCCGTGCCCACCGCGGTCTCCGGCCTGCTGTGGCGCTGGATCTTCCAGTCCGACGGCATCGCCAACACCCTGCTGGGCAGCGAAATCCTCTGGACCGCCGAGGGCAACGCCTCCCGCGCGGCCATCATCATCGCCGAAGTCTGGAAGACCGCCCCGTTTTCGACAACACCCTGCTGCCGGCCCCGTTCTCGCTGGAGAACTACGCCAAGGTGTTCGACGGCTCCACCATGTTCGGCCAGGCCCTGCTGAACTCGCTGATCGTGGCCGGCACCACCACGGTGTTCGCCCTGCTGCTCGGCGTGTTCGCCGCCTACGCGATCTCCCGGCTGAACTTCCGCTTCAAGTCGGTGATCCTGGGCGTGATCATCGCGACGTCGATGTTCCCCGGCATCTCCGTGGTGGTGCCGCTGCTGCGCCTCTTCACGGACCTCGGCTGGATCAACACCTACCAGGCGATGATCGTCCCCAGCCTGTCCTTCGCGATCCCGCTGGCGGTCTGGAACCTCACCACGTTCATGAAGGCCCTGCCGTTCGACCTCGAGGAGGCCGCCATGATCGACGGCTGCACCAAGTGGCAGGCGTTCCGCCGGGTCCTGCTGCCGCTCGCCGCGCCGGGCGTGTTCACCACCGCGATCCTGACCTTCATCCACAGCTGGAACGAGTTCATCATCGCGCTGTCCATGATCAACGACCCCAAGATCCAGACCGCCACGGTCGCGATCTCCAAGTTCACCGGCGCCACCGAATTCCAGGCGCCCTTCGGCGAGCAGATGGCCGCCGGCGTGATCGTCACCGTACCGTTGGTGATTATGGTGCTGATCTTCCAGCGACGAATCGTCGAAGGCCTGACCGCGGGCGCGAGCAAATGAGCCCTGTTCCCGGCCCGCTCGAGGAGACCACTCTCGCGCCGGCCCCCGAGTGGTGGCAGTCCGCCGTCATCTACGAGGTCTACCCGCGCTCCTTCGCCGATGGCGACGGCGACGGCGTGGGCGACATCGCCGGGCTGATCGCCCGGCTGCCGTACATCGCCTCCCTCGGCGTCGACGGCATCTGGATGACCCCGTTCCAGCCCTCCCCGCAGGTGGACCAGGGCTATGACGTGACCGACTACTGCGGCGTGGACCCGCTGTTCGGCACCATGGAACAGTTCGAGTCACTGCTTTCTAAGGCGCACGTGCTGGGCCTCCGGGTCCTGCTCGACGTCGTCCCCAACCACTGCTCCTCGGAACACCCGCTGTTCCATGCGGCCCTCGCCGCCGGGCCGGGCTCACCGGAGCGGGACATGTTCCACTTTGTGCCGGGTCCACTGGGCATGTCCGCCGACGGCGGTGCCGGCGCGTCCGACGCCGCCGCTGATGCCGCCGACGTCCCGCCGAACAACTGGCAGAGCGTCTTTGGCGGCCGGGCTTGGAGCCGCGCCAACCCGGAGTCGCAGACGGACACGGACTGGTATCTGCACCTCTTCTCGGCCGGGCAGCCCGACTGGAACTGGCGCAACCCCGCCGTCGGCGATTACTTCGACGGCGTGCTCCGCTTCTGGTTCGACAAGGGCGTGGACGGGCTGCGGATCGACGTCGCGCATGCGCTGTTCAAGGCCGACGGGCTGCCGGACTCGCCCTCCACGGGCGGGGTGGTGGACGGGCTGCGGTCCAACCCGCAGGTCTCGGACCAGGAAGACGTCCACGAGGTCTACCGCCGCTGGCGCACCCTCGCCGAGAAGTACGAGCCGCACCGGCTGCTGGTGGGCGAGGTCAACCTGGAACCGGCACGCGCCGCCCGCTACACCCGCGCCGACGAGATGCAGCAGGCCTTCGCGTTCGCGTTCGTAAAACTCGGCTGGGATGCCGAGGCCTGGGCCGTCGTCGGGAACGAGCTCGAGGCCGCCCGGCAGCTCCACGGTGCCGCCCCCACCTGGGCGCTGGAAAACCACGACATCGTCCGTTCCGTCACCCGCTTCGGCGGCGGCGAGCTCGGCAGCACCCGGGCTCGGGCTGCGCTGGTCGCTTTGTTCGGACTGCCCGGCGCCGCGTACCTCTACCAGGGCCAGGAGCTCGGGCTGCCCGAGGTCGACGTCCCGGTGGAGGCCCGGGTGGATCCGATGTGGGCCCGCGGCGGCGTCTGCCGCGACGGCGCCCGCGTCCCACTGCCGTGGACCGAGGAGTCGGCGGCGAACCATGGCTTCTCGATTGCGGGCACCGCCGCGGATAAACCGTGGCTGCCGATCCCCTCCGGCTGGGGAACCCACGCCATCGAGCGGCAGGACCAGGACCCGCAGTCAGCACTGAACCTGACCAAAGCAGCGCTGGAGCTGCGTCGGCAGTTGTGGAAAAACGAGGTGTTCACCACGGACGACGGCGGCAATTGGCGTGTCGAAGCCGGGAACCTGCTGGTCTGCGAATGCAACGAGCACTTCCTCATCGCCGTCGCAATGGGCACCGAGCCGGTGCAGCTGCCCACCGGCACGGTGCTGCTCAGCGCCGCACCCCTGGCCGAGGACGGCTGGCTGCAGCCGAACAACGCGGCGTGGGTGCTGAGGGGCTGAGGCTCTGTCCCAAGCAATTTTTTGAATTCTTGTTTGGGCATTGGACTTTCCCGAAAAGGGCCCCCGAGTGAACTCGGGGGCCCTGCCGTCATGATGCTTAGAGGGAATTAATCCAAGCGGCCCGATCGGAGAAGAATGAAAAGACCGGCTCGTAGAGGACGACGAACTGGCCTGCTTCGGCGTTCTTGTTGTCAAAGCACACGTCACCGCTGGCCTTACCGCCCGGAGCGATCTCACCGGAGTTGAGCGTGTTCTTGCTGCCTGTGAAGCCAGGATTCAGGATAGTGCCAGAAGGAGTCTGAAGCTTCCAGTCGAACGCATTGAAGGAAATCGTTTCATTCGATCCGTTGCTCAGGGTCGTTGCCGTGCAAATGGTCTTCCCAAATGTTGCGTCACCTTTCGCAATTGGGGCAGACGTAACAGTGGCGTCGCCGACCTTGAGGGCGGAACCCGCTTTTCCAACGACGTCACTGTCCTTGGCGCCCGGGAAAGCCGCTGCTGCCGGCGCCGCAGCTGCTGCCGCGGGCGGCGCAGCGGCTGCAGCGGGCGCCGCGGCCGAAGCGTCTGTGGAAGGAGAGATGGCAGCAGAGGAGTCTTTCTTTCCGCCATTGGCAACCGAGGTAATGATGATAATCACGAGAAGGATCAGAGGCAAAAGAAAGCGCTTCTTTTTGAACCAAGGCCGCGATGCCTTGCGATACGCCTTGTCCGCGGCGGCCTGAGCCTTGCCGTCACGCTTGGCGTCCGGAATAGTTTGATTCTCTGTCATGGCAGTTCCTGTCTTACTTATTTGGCTGATTCCCTGGGTGGCTTCTCCGCCATGCGGTGTCACTGAGATGTAGCCCTGTGTCATACCAGACAGATCAATCCCCCACGAGGAACTATAACCACATAAAAGGAAAACCTGAGTATTGTCTGGGAACTTCAGGAGAGGGTCCCCTGAAGGGGCGGGAAAGGGACACAGAAGACGAGGGATTATTACGCCTCTGCTTCGCACCGGAGGGCATGAGCGAAGGGAAGCCCACCCCAGTTCCAATGTGCTGCGCACACGGGTGCCGCCGAATAACTTGATGTCCCGAAGCGCGCCCAGAGGTCAAGAGCCAGATCAACAACTTATGCCCCCGATCGGTCAGCGAAGGTTGTTCCCTCAGCGTCAAACGGTGTGCCCCACGCATGGCGAGCCCTCCGCATCCTAGGCTCAGCCGACCCTAGGATTGGGTGTCAAATGTGCGCATTAACAATTGGGACCCCATGAAATTCCGCTACACGCTTCCACTTCTCGCCACCACCTCAGTGTTGTTGCTCTGCAGCTGCTCAAACAGCCCTCAATCCGGAGCTCAGCCATCCCTCTCCGTGGCCCCTGCCCAGGCAACGTCGACGCCGTCGCCCGCGACAGTGGCAAAGACTGCCCGCGGCAACGTCCATAAGAAGATCGGCGAAACGGCCATGGCCGGCAAATCGGCGGCCGAAGCAACGATGAAGTTCAAGGTCACCTCGATCGAACCCATCACTTGCGACGCACCGTACGGGACGCCGCCAGCCGGCACAGCTGTGGCAGTGGCAATCGAGGTCGAGACAACAGCTGATTTCGAAGGAGGCCTGAATGTTAACGGCGCCCCCGGTCTGACCAGCTTCGATGCGCACTACTGGAAGGGCTACGCCGCCAACGGGACCCGCATGAACAAGATCAACACGACTGCAGCCCAAAACTGCGTTTCGGACGAGAGCCGACTTCTGCCCAGCAGCCTCGGCAAGGGCGAGAAGGCCAACGGCATCGTGGTATTAGAGGTCACCTCGCCGACGGGCATCGTCGCCTACGACGGTGCCGGCGCAGTCAGCAACGGATGGGAATGGGACTACCCGGGCAAGTAATTCAAGCGTTGCCAACTGACGGCTCCGGCCACGGTTTCAGCTCCGCGGCCGGAGCCGCTCTTGTCTCCAGGATGTCCGACTGCCGCGTTAGGAGTGCGATATGTCGCCGGAAACAGCTGAGACCGTCCCCGTTTGAACCGGATGTCGTGGAAGGGCCGGCCGGGACGGCCCCCAATGTGCCGCGCCCCTCGGGGGCGTCCGCCCGCGTCTCTGAGTCAACGACTCCAGCGAGTCATCACATTCACCGAACCAACGTCCCTGGGCAGTACAGCTAGCCCCGCACCTTGCCGCCCATTAACCCCGGCGGTAGCCTGAAAAACAGATGACGGGCAGGCCTCCCACCACCGGTTCCGAGAGTGCCGGCTCCGGCAGCGCCCCCAGGCTCAGACCCGCCACCGGGAACGGGGAGATGCGATGTCTACACTCGCACACAGCCGGGAAGCCTACGCCGAACGGCGCTGGACGGACGCCGTCGGGCAGTACACCGCTGCCGACCACGACGCCGAACTTCCGGCCAGCGACCTGGAACAGCTGGCCACCTCCGTCATCCTCACCGGCCGCGGCTCCGAAGGAGTGGACATCCTGGCCCGGGCGCACCTGAAATACCTCGCCGACGGCGACTACTCCGCCGCCGCCCGCTGCGCCGTCTGGACCGGGATGAACCTCATCCTGCTGGGCGAACCGGCCCGCAGCGCCGGCTGGCTCGCCCGCGCCCACCGGATCGTCGACGACCTGCCCGAGCCCTGCCCCTTCGAGGGCCTGCTGTCCATCCCCGCCGGGCTGGGCGCCCTCTACCAAGGCGACGGCGCCACCGCCACGGAAGCCTTCACCCGGGCCGCCGACCTCGGACGGGCACGCGGCGACGCTGACTCGGCGGCCCTCGGTACGCTGGGCCTCGGGCAGGCAAAGATCATGCTGGGTGAGTTCGACGGCGGCCTGGCCCTGCTTGACGAAGCCATGGTCGCCGTCACCGTCGGGGAAATCTCCCCGATCCCCGCCGGGATCATCTACTGCGCAATGATCGAAACCTGCCATCTGGCCTTTGACCTGCGCCGCGCCCACGAGTGGACGCGGGCGCTGGACAGGTGGTGCGACTCGCAGCAGAACGTGGTGGCCTTCAGCGGCCAGTGCCAGATGCACCGGGCCGAGCTGTACCGGCTGCACGGCGCCTGGACCGAGGCGATCGACGCTGCCAAAACCGCGCAGGACATCGCCTTCCACGGCGACCATATGGCCACCTACGGCGGCTTCTACGAACAGGGCGAAATCCACCGGCTCCGGGGCGACTTCGACGCCGCCGAGGCCTCCTACCTGCACGCCCAGGAGACCGGTTTCCCGCCGCAGCCCGGGCTGGCGCTCCTGCGCCTGGCCCAAGGCAGGCCTGACCAGGCCCAGTCCCTGCTCCGGCAGGCCATGGACGGTGCCGCCCCCGACTACCGGCGCGGGATGCTCGCCGCCCGGGTGGAGATCGAAGTGGCAGCAGGCGACGCTCTGACAGCACGGACCGCCGTGGAGGAGCTGGCCTCGCTGTGCGCCTCGATCGACAGGCCCATGCTGCACGCCCTCGCCGAGCAGTCGGAGGCCTCTCTCCTGTTCCACGAAGGCGACCCCGCGGCTGCCTTGATCCTGGTTCGCCGCGCGTGGTCGCGCTGGCTCAGCCTCGATGCACCGTTCGAAGCGGCCCGCTGCCGCGCCCTCATGGCCAGGCTGTACACCGCGCTCGGCGATGAGGAATCCGCCCAGCTGGAGCGAGAGGCAGCCCGGGCAGTATTCTCCGAGCTGGGAGCCGCGCCGGCGCTATCGGAGCTTGAGCAATCGGCGCCCCTTGCGCCGGACGCCTGGACAACCCCGGTGCCAGCCTCCGAGAACGACGTCGGTCACGCCGCCGGCGCCGGGCCGCTCACCGCCCGCGAAACCGAGGTGGTCCGGCTCGTCTCCGCCGGACTAAGCAACCGAAACATCGCTGCCGAGCTGTTCATCAGCGAAAAAACGGTGGCCCGGCACCTGAGCAATATCTTCACCAAGCTAGGCCTGACCTCCCGGGCCGCTGTCACGGCCTACGCCTACCAGCACGGACTCGCCCTGACCTCCCGCCCTGCATGAAATTACCCATTCCCGATTTCTCCCACGGCAGACGGGAAATGGGTGATTCGCCCGATTCGCCGCGACGAGACGAAAAATAGCGTTAATGGCATGAACGTTTCAGTGCTCGCAGGAATGGTCTCCACCGGTATCTTCGCGGTGGGCTACCTGCCCATGCTGCTCAGGGCCCTGCTGGTACCTGCGCTTCCGGAGCGTTCATAACCCACCCGCACGTGCATCACTAAGGAGGCACACCATGAACACCACCCCAGCAACTGACACCCACGGCGCCGCCGGCACTGCCGCCGTCGACACCGTCATCATCGGCGCCGGACAGTCCGGCCTGGCGCTGGGCTACTACCTGGCGCAGCAGCACCGGGACTTTGTCATTCTCGACGCCGGCACACGGGTTGGCGACGCGTGGCGGAGCCGCTGGGACTCGCTGCGCCTGTTCACCCCCGCCAAGTACAACGGTCTGCCCGGCCGGCCCTTCCCCGGCGACCGCCTCGCCTTCCCCACCAAGGACGAGCAGGCGGACTATCTGGAGGACTATGCCTCCCGGTTCCACCTGCCGGTCCGGCCCAACACGGCCGTCACCCGGCTGAGCCACGACGGGCAGCGGTTCCATGTCACGGCCGGGACGCAGCACTGGACGGCGGCGAACGTTGTCCTCGCCACCGGCGCCTGCCAGCTGCCCAAGACACCGGGCTTTGCGGCGGAACTGCCGTCCGACGTCGTGCAGCTCCACTCCCACAGCTACAAGAACCTTGCCCAGCTCAAGCCCGGTCCCGTCCTGGTGGTGGGGGTGGGGAACTCCGGGGCGGAGATCGCCCTGGAGACCAGCCGCACGCATGAAACCTGGCTGGCCGGCAAGCCGAGTGCCGAGATTCCGTTCCGGCACGGCCGGACCGCGGCCCGCTTCTTCCTCCCGGTGGTCCGCTTCGCCGGGATGCAGGTGCTGAACACCAACACGCCGGTCGGGCGCAAGGTGCTGCCCAAGCTTGCTGGCAAGGCGTCACCGTTGATCCGCACCAAGCTCGGGGTCCTGGGGGCCGCCGGCGTCCACCTGGTGCCGCGGGTCACCGGAGTCCAGGACGGCGAAGTAATACTCGACGGCGGTCGGCGCCTTCCGGTGGCAAACGTCATCTGGTGCACCGGCTTCACCGAGGCCTACCCGTGGCTGGACATCCCGGCATTGCCCGCGGACTGGCGGGAGCAGCAGCACCGCGGGATCGTGGATGCCCTGCCGGGCCTGTACCTGCTGGGGAAGGATCTCATCTTCGCCGCAGCGTCTGAAACCCTCCCGGGCGTGTGCCGGGACGCCAAATACCTGGCGAAGCGGCTTGCCGCCACCCGGGCTCCGCAGCATGCAGCGGAGGTCCGGAGCGGGCTGGCGGCATAACGCAGTTGTCGGGATGTCGTTGTCGGATTCAAGGTCGGGGACAATCTCGCCATTGTCAGGTAGTGAGTGGCGGCCCGACGATCTCGATGTTGTGGCGTGCAGCGATCGCGGTTAGTGCCGCGCCGTCGATGGGTTTGGGTTCCGGCAGTTCCCTGCGCGCTGCCGGCGCTCCTACCTCGGCGGTGAAGGTTTCGAAGCCGGCCGGCACGGTGATCACCAGGCAGCGGAAGGGCTCGTGAGGGCCCGCCAAAAAAGAGTGGGTGGAACCTTGGGGAAGAAAGGCGAAATCACCCCTTTGCACGGTGAAGCGCTCACCGTCGCTCTCGAAGAGAGCCGTACCCGAAATAATGTAGAAGGATTCATCCTCAACCAAATGCCGGTGCATCGGCGGAGAGTAACCCGCCGGATGCAGAATCTCTACAACGGTCAGCCGCTGCTTCGTCTCCGGGCCGCCTGCCTTGACCAAGACCAATGCATTCGTGAACCACAGTGCGGTCCCTTCGTCGGCTGCAAGTTTGTACGCCCTGCCCTGTACGAGGGTGGCCGGCGCGGTCGTTTCGTCGAACCTGTCCATGACGCTCCTCAGCTTGGAAGTGCCTGCAATGCTACTCAGGATCCCGATCCGATCAATGCCGTGCAGCTTACTGGCGTCCGCACCACCACAGGACGGAACCGACATAGCACCGTCGGGACCAAACCTCACGATGGGTCCCGGTCTCCCAGAAGGGCTGCCAGCCAGGCACCAGGTCAGCCATCACCCATACGAGAGTCAACGCGGCACGTTGCCGCCTCCTAACCCCCGCGCCAGCGGGTGGACCGCTCCCGCTTCGAAATGACACTGCCACGCCGAGCTGACTCCGGCCACCACCCGTGGGTAACAGCAGCGCCCACCAGGCCGAACAGCGTCCCGGCCGCCAATGCAATGAGGGCACGCTTCCTGGTGGGATACAGCCGGCGCACTGCGAACACGGCCACTGCCATGATGACCCCGTTGACGACGCTCAGGATCACCGCGACCCATTCGGTACCGGTGGCCACGCCGAAACCTCCGCCGCTGCAGCCGCTGATCCCGCACCAGGCCAAACTCGCCACCATCCACTGCGGAAGACTCAGCAAAACTGCCAGCGGCACGGTCCACCAAAGCTTTCTGCCGTCCGGGGTTACCCCGCGCAGTTTCACGCCCGGGCAATGAGGCGAGGCGCCAGGCATGCCAGCGGCCGGCACCCGTGCGCGCTTCCGGGTGCTGAGGACAATCCTTCGGAAGACACCTGCGTTGACCACCGCAAGGAGGACGTATCCCAAATAATAGAGAACAGTAGTCAGGCCCAACTCACCCCCGGAGCCGAAAGTGCCGATGATGAAATAGCCAACCGAAACGGGCAGTGTCAGAACCACCATGGCGAGCAGCAGGCCTTCCTTGAACTTGGCATCCAGGGCCAGTTCGAAGCCTGCGGTAAGCAGCGCGGCGACAACAACGGCAACCACCACCGACAAATAGACGACGACGGCGGTTCTGGCCCAGCGCGGCAGCGAACTTTCATTCGGCCGAGATCCCCTCATCACAACGCTCCCCCTTGACGTCGTTCCGGCCCAGTCTGCGCGCGCGGACCGATACAGCCGGCACACCCATGGGCTGCGGCACTTTGATGGTCGCACGCTAGGCACCCAAAGTGCTCGCAATCGGACTCGGGGGTCTTCGAGCAACTGGGGCACCCGCCCGTCGGGGGCAATCCTGCGGGCCCGTTGCCCGGACCGTGTGGCTGCTCCCCAAATGGTGCCGCCTCTAAGATGAGGCATGGACTTCGAGGACACGCTCTGGACGGTTCTGGGAGCCGGGCTGGTTCTGCTGATGCTCGTTGACGTCTTTCGTACACTCCTTTATCCGCACGGTTCCGGTCCCCTGGGCCGGGCGATCATGCGCGGATTCTGGCTTGTATCGAGAAAACTGCGAGGCCGGGGCTCCTTCATCGCAGCACCCTTGGCGATGGCCGCTGTCATTGGTGCCTGGGCCGGCTTGGCGGCCATCGGCTGGGCTCTGCTATACCTGCCCCATCTGACGGACGGTTTTGTTTACGGAGCCGGAGTTCCAGTGCGGGCCGACTTTGCCGAAGCCCTCTACATCTCCCTGGTCACTCTTTCCACCGTGGGGTTTGGCGATATCGTGGCAACGCAACCACTGCTCCGGCTGGTTGTCGCCCTCGAGGCCGTCACCGGATTCGGCTTGCTGACAGCAACGGTCACTTGGATCCTGCAGACTTTCCCGGCTCTGAACCGCCGCCGGGCCCTGGCCCACCAACTGACCCTGTTCCGGGAGGCTGCAGGTCCGGCAGGTGTCTTGGCCATGGATCCCAGTCACGCTGCCGGGCTGTTGGAGGCAATTGCCGGAAACGTGGCCACGGTGAGCATCGACCTGCTTGCGTTCCACGAAACCTACTACTTCCGTGAAATTGAGCAGCGCGGCTCCCTCCCCGCCACGGTGGCTTACGCCCAGGAGCTGGCATCCCAGGCCCAGCGCAGCGAGAACCCTGAACTACAGTTCGCTGGACGGATGCTCCACGCGGCGCTGGAGGGACTCGCGGACGTCCTCCGAGGCAAATTCGGCCATTCCGGAGCCACATCTTCCGACGTGTTCGACAGCTACGAGCTGCACCACCGGCACCGGCGGCCGGGGGAACCGCATACGAAATAGCGTGCTGATAACTGCTACTGCGTACCCTGCCGTGCTGACCGCGCTCTGAGCCCTGTCCGAGCTGGTAACCACGGTCAACCCGGCTCCCGCTTTAGTGGCGGGAGCCGGTTCTCTCCGGCTTCGTAGCCGGCGGCAGCGATGCAATGAGCCGTTGGTCGGGTGCCAGACTCCGGCCTATGCGCGCTGCGAGATGTTGAAGATGTTGTCCTCGCTGTCCAGGAACCAGGCTGCCTTCCCCCAGTCAGCGGTGGCGACGCCGTTCTCCGTCTTCAGGCCGGGAAAATCGTAGTCTTCAAAGACGACGCCGCGGCCCCGCAGTTCTTCCATCTCGCGTTCGAGATTGTCCGTTTCCCAGCCGATCTGGGTGTTCTTCGCGGTCCCGGCATTCTCTGTCTGGTAGACAAGGAAGCGGGTTCCCTGCCCGCAGCTGTACATGACGCTGCCCTCCTCCATGGATTCGGAGGGTTCGATTCCCAGCTTGTCCCGGTAGTACTCCTTCGCCCTGTTGATGTCCTTCGCGGGGAGGACAGCGATGATGTTTGAATCCTTGAGCATGATGATTCCCTTCAGTGCGTTGATGACCGCAGCGATGGCGATGCTCCCCCCGGTTTCGGTCCCCGGAATACCTGTCCGGAGCCCGTGACTGCCCCTGCGCCGAGCCGGGGGCAGCCACCTGGGACTCTTCAACGCCGCGCCACCCATCACCAGCGTGAGGGGTCCCCGAAGTTATGTGGCCATTATGGACCGATTTGGTCTTGCGGAAACAGGGGTGACTGGCATTGAGCTGAAGCGACGCTCTTCGAACAGGGAGCTACAAGGCGCCGGTCCAACAGGGCGTGACGGAAGGCAAGCTGCTGACGCCTGCGGCGTGACGGGCGGGGGCCGCCGGTCCACTTCCGCCGGTGGCCACACGATGCCAGAGTTGAAGGATGAATGCGGAGTCCGTTAATGAAGCAACCGGGAATGAGGAAACTGGCGGCCTGGTCCTGAACCTGGAGTGCATGCTCGCTGCTCTTCCGGAAGAAGTCTTCAGGATGCTGACGGAATCGGCCGAACTGGTGAAGTGGTGGGGTCCGCACGGCTTCATCATCCCTGCAGCCGAACTCAATCTCACCGAAGGCGGCCGCTACCGCTTCGCCATGACACCACCGGACGGCGAACCGTTCCACCTCTCCGGCGAGTTCCTGGAGATCGATCCCCCTTGGCGCCTGGTGTACACCTTCCGCTGGGAGGAACCGGCGCCAGACGACCGGGAGACCGTCGTCGACCTTTCACTCGGGAGTACCGGCACAGGCACGCGCCTGGTGCTCTCGCAGGGACCGTTCCTGACGGACGAACGCCTCGAACTGCACCGCAACGGATGGACCGAGTCGTTCGTGAAATTGCAGGCGGTCCTGGGTGGCGGCACCTAGGGAAGCCTCACCCGCCGCGGAGTTCCTGCAGGGTCATGATCCGTCCGGAAAACGAACGGTTTTTCGCGTCTCCAGTCCGGTCACCCTGCCCGGTTTCCTCGTGTTCACTCCCGGTCCAGCTCCCCGCACACAACAGTCCATCTCACCTCCCTACGGTGGTCGGGTCGCCGGCACGACGCCGGTAACGTCACCCGGGAGGAACCATCACCATGCGCACACCCCTGACAGCCGTGGCCACCGCCGCGCTCATCGCCTCGCTGGCGAGCCCCGCCGTCGCCGCTTCAAACCCCGAAGCCGGCTCGCCGTCGTCGAACGCCGCCACAACAAAGGCCGCAGAGGCAACAACGGCAATCAAGACCAACGAGAGCAACGGCTCCTTTGACCTGCAGGCCCACCGCGGCGGCCGCGGCGAGTGGACCGAGGAATCGCTGGCCGCGTTCGCCAACTCGCTGAAGCTCGGCGTGTCCACGCTGGAGCTGGACACCCACCTGACCACCGACGGCAAAGTGATCGTCTGGCATGACGACACCATCCAGGCGGACAAGTGCCGCGACACCGCGCCGGCGACTCCCGGCGACGCGCAGTACCCCTACGTCGGTGACCGGGTCGCCGACCTGTCGCTCGCGCAGATCAAGACCCTGGACTGCGGGTTCACCCAGTTGAAGGGGTTCCCGGAGCAGGACGTGGTGAAGGGCAACCGGATCGCCGAGCTCAAGGACGTCTTCCAGCTGGTGCGCGACGCCGACGCCAAGAAGGTCCGCTTCAACATCGAGACCAAGGTGGAGGACGGGAAGTCCGGCGGCGAGGGCATGGTGGCCCTGACCAAGGCCGTCGTCACCGAGATCTACACCGCCGGGATGGCCGGGCGCAGCACCGTGCAGTCGTTCGACTGGTCCTCGC
Source organism: Arthrobacter sp. 10N44_2 (assembly GCF_056394385.1). Classification (NCBI taxonomy): domain Bacteria; kingdom Bacillati; phylum Actinomycetota; class Actinomycetes; order Micrococcales; family Micrococcaceae; genus Arthrobacter; species Arthrobacter sp. 10N44_2. The sequence goes on from NZ_JBFTHT010000014.1 coordinate 79,427, forward strand.
TGAACCTGACCAAGAAGATCGCCCCGCAGCTGCCCCTCGTCGCCCTGTCCAGCGGCGACGCCTGGCTCGAGGTCGGCAAGCCCGGCGCCAGCCCCAACCTCGGCGGCATCGACATCGACACCTACGGCGGATCGCTCGCCAAAGCAGCGACAGCCCAGGGCTACGACGTCATCTCGCCCACCTTCAGCTCCGTCACCCCGGGCATGATCAAGGAAGCCCACGAGCTCGGCCTGCCGGTCATCCCCTGGACCGTCAACACCACGGCGGACATGACACGCCTGATGGACCTCGGCGTGGACGGCATCATCACCGACTACCCCACGCGCCTGCGCACCGTTCTGGACGAGCGCGGCCTGAAACTCCCCAAGGCCTACCCGGCTGCGAGCTAGCACCTCGATAAACGGGGCGGCCACTGAAGTGGCCGCCCCGCCGTCGTCGAAACCCCTACGCCTGGACCCAGGCCGGGCGTAAGCTCCTCGCATGGAGACCTCCTCGGGCCAGCATTCTCCCGGGATCGCGCTCCTCGCGCTTGGTGTACTGATCGAGGTGGTGGGCGGAGATGGACGCTGAAGTGGACACGCTCGTTGTGGGCGGAGGCCAAGCGGGTCTGGCCATGAGCTACTGGCTCGACCTGGCCGGCGTCGCGCATCAGGTACTGGAGCGGCGCGCCGCCCTCGGCGGTGCCTGGCAGGACCGGTGGGATGGGTTCTACCTGAACACCCCGAATTTCTCGCTGTCGCTGCCGGGCATGCCCTTCTCCGGTCCGGACCCGGACGCCTTTATGCCGCGCGATGCCGTGGTGGACTATTTCCGGCACTACGCGGAGGCCATCGGCGCGCCGGTCCGCACCGGCACGGACGTCACGCGCATCGCCGCGGACAGCGGTGCCTTCGACGTGGAAACCACCCAGGGCAGCTGGCGGGCGCGCAACGTGGTGCTGGCCACCGGCGGCTTCCAGAAAGCGAAAATCCCCGCGTTGTCCGCACGGTTGCCGGGGCACATCGTGCAACTTCACACCGACGAATACCGCAACCCGGGCCAACTGCCGGACGGCGCTGTGCTGATTGTGGGCACCGGCCAGTCGGGCGGCCAGATCGCCGAGGAGCTGCTGGCGGCCGGCCGCGAGGTCCATCTGGCGGTGTCCACCTGCCCGGAGGCGCCGCGCCGGTACCGCGGCAGGGACACCTTCTACTGGATGATGCAGCTCGGACTGCACGGTCCCGAGCACGGGCTGAACGGACTTTCCGTGGAGCGGCTGCCCTCGCCCGCGGCTCGGTTTGCCTGCAACCCGCTGTTGTCCGGCGCCGACGGCGGCCATGACATCCACCTGCGGGATTTGGGCCGCCGCGGCATCCGGCTGCACGGCCACCTGGACGCAGCCGACGACGGCGACCTCGTCTTCAGCGATGACCTCGCCGAACGCCTCGCCACCATTGAGGCCGGCTTCAGCCAGCGCCTCCGACCGATGCTCGATGCGTACATTGCCGCTGCTGGGATCGAAGCGCCGGAGGCGGAACTCCGGCCGGCCGACGACTGGCTTCCCTCAGAGCCGGCGCGGCTGAACCTGGCAGCGGAGGGCGTTACGTCCGTCCTGTGGGCCACCGGATACCGGCTCGACTTCGGCATCCTCGACATCCCCGTACTGGACGAATGGAACTACCCGCGCCACAGCCGCGGCGTCACGGACTACCCGGGCCTCTACGCCGTGGGCCTGCCGTGGCTCACCGGGCACAGCTCGGCGGTCGTGGCCGGTGTGGGACGCGATGCCGAGTACGTTGCCGGGCACATCGCCGGGCGCTGACAGCCCCTCTGATCGAACCGCCGTCGACGTCGAACGGCTGTCCGCGTTTCCCTGTGGGGAACGTGGACAGCCTTTTTATTGAGTGCTGATATTGCGTGTTCCGGCCGCGATCGCGCCGGCCCTGTTGTTTGTCGCCTGGTTCAGGCAACGGCCACGGCACCAATCTGCTGCATGAGGCCCAGGTTGTCCGTCGTGCCCCAGTGCTCGGCCACTTTTCCGTCCTCGACACGGATGATGTCAGTGCAATCGAACTCGACGCTCTTGCCCGTTGCCGGGATGCCGGCCAGGTCCCCGCGATGCGTACCCGTGAGAATCACATGGCATGCCTCCAGGTTTCCGGCCATCACCTTGGGCTCGATCTCTTTGACCTTGATGTCCGGGAAAGCCGACCGCATCGTGTTCACGAAGAACTTGACGCCGTCCTTGCCCGGCGGTTGCCCGGGCAGGGCCTCTTCGTGATCCACATAGCTGTCCGCGGCCAACTCATCAACGAGGGCGAGGTTTCCGCTCTCAATGACGTCCCTGTAGAACCGCTCAATCAATCCAACACCTTCAGACATTTCCGACTCCTTGTGGGCGCGAGACCGAATTTTGATCCCCCCAGCGCAGTGCCCCGGCAGCATGCGCAGACCACCCCGGAGGGACCCCCCGTTTTGACTCAGCAGGCAGGTCTGGCTCCGCAGGCAGGCATCAGCGATCCGCGTAGAGCGCCGAGCAACAGTGTGAAAATTCGAGTGAGGAACGGGCGAAACGCCTCGTTAAGGCAGAAGATATTCCGGTGCTTCGAGGGTGTCAAGATGCCTTGGGCTGCCGCCGCTCCCAGCCCTGCCGACGCCGTCACCCAAGAGCAACGCGGGGTCACTTTGCGCCCATCCCAGCTGCCGGGATGGGCCGTAAGTGACCCCGTGTTGCTGTTGGAAGGCAGCAGGCGCCGCACGCCACGTTCCAACCGTCCGTTGCACCTTCCCGTAGTATGCGCACGCCCGGAAAATACTCGGCGCCTAATCGTCCCGGGCCAGCGAGAACATGGCGCCGGCTGTTATTCCGGCAGGGCTCCGATCTGCTGCATGAGGCTCATGGTGTCCGTGCTACCCCAGTGCTCGGCGATCTTACCGTCCTGGACGCGGACGATGTCGGTCCCGCCGAATTCGACCGTTTTGCCGGTCGCCGCAATACCCATCAGGTCGCCCTTGTGGGTGCCGGTCATCACAACATGGGCAGCCTCAAGGTTTCCATCGGAGAGAGTCGGTTCGGCTTCCTTGACCGAGATGTCGGGGAATGCGTTTCGGATGGCACTGGCGAAGAACCGTGCGCCCTCTTTGCCGGGCGGCTGTCCGGGGAACGCCGGTTCATGGTCGATGAAGTCGTCCGTGATCATTTCATCGACGAGGGCGAGGTTGCCGCCGGCGAGAACTTCCGAGTAGAAGCGATTGATCAACGTGCTGGACATTGTGGGCTCCTTCAGGTGCAAGAGACCGTTGTGGCTGTCCGCCGGCACTATCCATGGGCCCCGGCAGATGCGCCCGGGCTGAGCGCTGAAATTGATGGGAAACGGGGCGAATTGCCTCGTTAAGGCAGAAGATATTCCGAGGCTTCAAGGGTGTCAAGATGCGCTGATTACCCCCGTTTGTTGTGCCCGCCCCAGCCCCGCCGAATATTGTCACACCGGCCACGTAGTCTGCCTTCACGAGCATGAACCGTCCGGCAGGGGATGACATGGCTGACCCAATCCACGGGGTAATCGGCAGGGCACCGTCCCTGCCCGCGGCAGGTGCTTGGGTCCCTGAAGCGTTCGATTCGGATGACGCTGGCCGGGCGCAACATCTGCAAGCCGGTGGCGGGTTGACCGATGACGCCGTCGCTGACTACCTGCGCCGCCTGGGCCAATACGATTTGCTCACCGCCGAGCAGGAAGTGGAACTGGCGCAAGAAATCGAGGCGGGGCTATTCGCGGAACGGCTCTTGGTGGATGGCACATCGCGGCCCGGCCAGGATACAGCCGACCTTCGGACCATCATCCTTCTGGGCCAGCGTGCCGCCGACACGTTGTTCCACGCCAACCTCCGGCTCGTCGTGTCGATCGCCAAGCACTACACCCACCGGGGCCTCGACTTTGAGGACTTGATCCAGGAAGGAAACCTGGGACTCCACACGGCTGTCTGCAAGTTCGACTTCACCAAGGGTTTCAGATTCTCCACCCACGCCACATTCTGCATCCGCGGCGGCATCCTCAAGGCGCTGACTGAACAGGCACGCCTGATCCGGCTGCCGGGCAACGTCGTCGACCAGCTGCAGAAGATACGGTCAGCGCAACGGACGGCCGCCATGACAGGGACCGTCTGCAACAAGGAAGATCTCAGCCAACTGACCGGAATTCCAATCGGAAAGGTTGAGTGTCTGCTTTCCGTGGACCGGCCGGCCTGTTCCTTGGACTCGTGGGTGCCCGACGGCCGGGGCGGGACCGAAGCCCTCGCCGAACAGCTGTTGGTTTCCTCCGACCACGACGCAACCGATGCGCTCTTCCATCAACAGATGAATACACAGGTACATGCCGTACTCAGCACGCTCGAGGTCCGGGAAGCCCAGGTCATTGCGATGCGCTTCGGCATCACGGGCGGCGGAGCGAAAACCTTAGCCGCGGTAGCGGAAACCTACGGCATGACCCGAGAACGCATCCGCCAGATCGAGGTCACCGCGATGGAGAAGCTCAGGCACCCGTCCCGGTCCGACGCCCTGCGGCAGTATCGGATTGAGAGTCAGGGCATATCCGGCAGGGAGTAGACGTTGGCTCGCGCAGCGCCGGACCTCAGGCCCGCCGCTCCCGCCACTGCAGCGACACGACAAGCACCACCGAGCCCAGCCCCAGCATCACGAACACCATCAGCCCCCAGTTCGCCTGCGTCACGCCGCTCCCATAGAAGATGCCGATCAGCACGGTGGCCGTGATGGCGCCGAGGTAGCGGCAGGTCTGGAAGATCCCGGCGGCCACCCCCCGCTCCTCCGGCCGGGTGGACACGTACATGCCCTGGCTCGAGGAAATGGCGACCACGCAGTACGGCACACCCAGCAGGGCGGTCAGCGCGAGCACCAGCGGGGCTGCGAGGGACACCGTCAGCAGCCACATCGCCGCAGACGCGACGAGGAGCAGCACGACGCCGGCGATCAGCACCCGCCGCACGCCGAACCGGTCGATCGCGCGGACCGCGAACGGCGTCCCGACCACGGAGATCGCGGCGAGCGGCAGCATCAGCAGGCCCACGACGCCGGGATTGTAGCCGCCCGCGGTCTGCAGCAGCTGCGGCAGCCCGAAGAACGCGAAGTAGTAGACGCCGTTGAACAGCGCAAAACCCAGGTAGACCAGCAGCAGCGGCCGGTTGCGGCCCAGCAGCCGCAGGTCAAGGAAGGGCGGGCTGAACCGCAGCTCCCGCCACGCGAACAGCGCCGCAAGGGCCAGCCCGCCGCCCAGCAGCCACCACCGGTAGTCGGGCAGCACATTCAGCATCGCCATCATCACCAGCACCAGGGCACCGATGAAGGCCCCAATCCCGGGCAGGTCAGAGTCGCGCACCAGTTCCGACACCCGGCCGCGTTCCCGGGCACCGTCGGCCGGGGCAAAGCGCCGGACCACAAGGATCGCCAGCAGCGAGAGCGGGACGTTGATCAGGAACAACGCCTGCCAGCCCACCAGGCTCACCAGCAGGCCTCCCACCACGGGCCCGACGGCGGCCGCCGACGTGTTCGCCATCTGGATCCGGCCCAGCGGCCGGGTGGACTTCACGTTCGCCTCCCGCGCCAGCGCGGCGACCATGACGACGGCGCTCGGGTACGCCGTCGCGGTGCCGAGGGCCATGAACGCCCGCGCTACGCAGAGCAGCGCGAAGTTGGGCGCAAAAGGCGCGAGCGCGCAGGTCACTGCCACCAGGGCCATGCCCAGCAGGAACAGACGCCGCGGGCCGAAGCGGTCCGCCAGCCGGCCCATCAGCGGCTGGCCGGCCGCGGAGGTGAGGTAGAACGCCGTGATCACCCAGGTGACCGTGGCGACGTCGAGCCCGAAGTCCTCGCGCAGCACCACCAGGGCGACAGCGATCATCGACGAATTCAACGGGTTCAGCGACGTGCCGAGGCTGAGGCCGGCGACGGCCAGGCCTGCACGGGGAGAGTTGCTCACGGCAACAGTCTGTCCTACGACGCCGGCCGAAATCGAACCGGACGACGCATGCCGCCGTCGTCGTCGATCTGGCGCCAGCCCTCCATGTCTAGCCGTTGTTCCCCGCGCTGACCGCCGAGGTGATGAATGACGTGACCATGCTGAGGACCGGGCCGGCGGGAACCAAGGTCTGCCCGTGGTTGCGGCCAGGCAGTGCCTGAAATTGGGCCCTGGGCATGAGCTGGGCCGCCCGTTCCGAGTCCGCATACCGAAGCGGGTCTTCCGTGCCGGCGAGCAGCAAGGTGGGGGTGTCCATTGTCCGAAGAACGGCCTCCGGGATTCCGGGCTCGTCCTCACTCCGCCGGAAGTAGGCGCGCAAGGCCGCGGGGTCGTTGGCCAGCAGCGCGGCGGCCGTCTGCGGATCAAGGTCACGGCCCGTGGCGATACTCCACTGGCGCAGAAATTCCGGCATGCCGCCCCGGTCCAGGGCCTGGTCATATCCAGGGAAGAAGATCGATTCGATTTGCCCGGCCGGGGAGCGGTACGTGCCGCCCGCAGCCGTAAATGTCTTGACACGCTCGGGGCTGCTGGCCAGCAGTGAGAATCCGACTCGCGAGCCGGCAGAATACCCCACGTAATGGGCTGCCTGCGCGCCGGCGGCGTCCAGGACTGCCACAACATCCCCGACGAGCAGGTCCATGCTGTAGGCATCTTCGTGCTGCGGCTTGTCGCTGCGGCCGTGTCCTCGCAGATCCAGAGTCACCACGTGAAAGCGCTCCTGCAAGGCCTTCGTGTAGCCCAGTCCCCGCCAAATGGCACGGGAGAGCCCTGAACCGTGCACCAGAACGATAGTGGGGCCGGCGCCCTGCTCCTGAAAGGAAATTCGGACACCATCCACGGCGTTGAAGGCATCACCCATAACGTACTGCTCCTCTCGGAGACCTCTTCGGTCGATCAGGTCGGGCGGAAGTCCTGCCGGATAAGGGTCTTGCCCGGCGTCAGGGTTTCCGGGCGATGACGTCGAAAATGTGCCAGTGCTTGGGACCGCGGAAGGATTGGCCGTCGGCGTCGTAGATCTCGAACGTGAGGATATCCAGTCCCTCGAACAAGGCCCTGGCCTCAGCTTCGGTGTGGAAGTTCCATTCGGGAATGGCGGCCCAGGAGTCCCGCTCGCCGAACAGATTCACGGCAATGACGCCGGAAGGGCCCAGCGCCCCCAGCAGCATCCGCCAAAGGCGGGCGAAGTTTTGGGGGTGGACGAAGGGCAGCGAATAGCTGGCCAGGATGAGCCCCGCCTCCGGGAGCGGCGGAAGGTCCTCGAACGGGCTTAGCTCGACGTCCAGCTGTTCGGCGAGCGCCGCGGGCACAGTTGCGAGCAGCTTGTCCCGGGTGTCCGGCTGTGAATCGACGGCGAGGACCCGCCAGCCGCCGTCGAGCATCGCCAGTGTTTCCTTGCCCGCGCCGCAGCCCAGATCTATGGCGCGGCGGCCGTTCCCCGGGCCGGCGAAGGCCATGGCGTCGAGGCACAGCGTGCGCACCCCGCGGGTTGCCTGGGCGGCGTTGTAGTCCGCCCAGATCTTGCTGTCCGCGGGGCTGTCCACGGATTCAGTTTTGCACTGGCGCGGCGGTGATGCCACTGCCCCCGAGAGGCCAGGGCTCACCGCCGCGCCGTCAACCCTCGGCGTCACAGCACCTTGGAGAGGAACGCCTTGGTCCGGTCGTGCTGGGGATCGCTCAGGATCTGGCGGGGAGCCCCGGCCTCCACCACCACGCCGTCGTCCATGAAGACCAGGGTGTCGGCCACCTCGCGGGCGAACCCCATCTCGTGGGTCACTACAATCATGGTCATGCCGCTCTTGGCCAGTCCCTTCATGACATCGAGCACCTCGCCCACCAGCTCCGGGTCCAAAGCACTGGTCGGTTCGTCGAAGAGCATCAGCTTGGGGTCCATGGCCAACGCACGGGCAATCGCCACCCGCTGCTGCTGGCCGCCCGAAAGGTGCGCCGGATAGGCATCGCCCTTGTCCCCCAGCCCCACGCGCTCCAGCAACTCCATGGCCCTTGCCGTGGCAGCGGCCTTGGAAATCTTCTTCACCCGCATGGGCGCAAGAATGATGTTCTCCACCGCGGTCAGGTGCGGGAACAGGTTGAACCGCTGGAACACCATTCCGATTTCCTGCCGCTGGAAAGCAGCTTCCTTGAGCTTGAGTTCGTAGAGCTTCTCGCCTTTTTGACGGTAGCCGACCAGCTGTCCGTCGACCGACAGCCGGCCGCCGTCAACCACTTCCAAGTGGTTGATACAGCGCAGGAACGTCGACTTGCCCGAACCGCTGGGCCCCACGATGCAGAGGACTTCCCCGGGGTCGACCTCCAGGCTGATCCCACGCAGGACTCTGTTGGATCCGAAATTCTTGGAAACCTTCTCCGCAAGAACCATTGGCACGCCCGTCATCCCTTACCTCCAAAATCTGTGCCGAGCGGTGCACCCGGCGCGCCAGGTCCGGCCGTCGGCGCCGGTTCGGGCGCGGCGGGTGCCTTGCCTGTCTTGATCCGTCCGGTTCCGCGGGAGAACCGCTTTTCGATGAAGTGCTGCCCGACCATGAGGACGGAGGTGAAGAGCAGGTACCAGAGCGAAGCAACAATCAGCAGCGGGACGGGGGTGAACGTCACGGCTGAAATGCCGCGGGACACCCCGTAGAGGTCGATGCTCAATGGGATCGCGGCCACCAGGGATGTGGTCTTGAGCATTGAAATGACTTCGTTGCCGGTCGGCGGAATGATGATCTTCATGGCCTGCGGAACCACCACATACCGCATGGTCTGGCCCCAGGACATGGCCAGGGCCGTTGAAGCCTCCGCCTGGCCCTCGTCCACGGACAGCAGGCCGGCACGCACGATTTCAGACATGTAGGCGGCCTCGTTCAAGGCCAGACCGATCACGGCGGTAATGAACAGGTTTGTGAAGATCTCGTTCGGGACGGTGACCCACGGCGTCGTGAACGGAATCCCCAGCGTGAACACCGGGTAGATCAGGGCCACGATGCCCCAGAACACCAACTGCACGTAGACCGGGGTTCCGCGGAAGATCCAGATGTACAGCCAGGCAATGCTCTTGAGTACCGGATTCGGTGAGAGCCGCATGATGGCCAGCAGCAGGCCGATGACGATCGCGCCGATCATCGAGTAGATGGTCAGCCACAACGTCACCCACGCGGCCTGGCTGATCCGGCGGTCAAAAATGTACTTCCCCACATCCGGCCAGCCATAGTCCGAGCGCTGGGCGGCGTCCAGGACAAATACCGCCAACCCAAGCAGCAGAACCACGGCAATCACGATCCGCCACGGGTGCCGCAGCGGGATCGCCACGATCGCCTCCGCCGGCGAGGTGTCCGTGTCCTGCCCGCCCCGGTCCCGAGGCTTCCTGTCAGGCTCCGACTCAATCATCCTGTCGGATTCCGGCTCGCTCATTTGCTATCACCCTTTGGCTGCCACGTTGAGAGTTGCTGTCTTGACGCCACCGGACTCGACGCCCCACTTGGACAGGATCTTGTTGTACGTACCGTCGTCGATCAGTGCCTGCAACGCCTTCTGCAGGACCGGGGTAAATTCGCTGCCCTTGGCCACGGGCATCCCGTACGGCGCCACCTCAAAGGCGTCGCCGGCGGTCTGCAGCTTGTCCTTGGTCTTGGAGATCGCATACAGAGTCACGGGCGAATCGGCGCTCATCGCATCGACCTGCCCCACCACGAGGGCGTTGGTTGCCTGGTCCTGCGCGTCGTACTTGAAGATGGTGATCGCCGGCTTGCCTGCATCCGTGCACGCCTTCGACTTGGCCGGCACCTCATGCGTGTCCTCATAGGTGGTGGCCTGGACGGCGACCTTAAGCCCGCAGGCGTTGTTCGGGTCCACATTCTTGCCCTTGGGCGACGCCCACTGGATACCGGCCGAGTAGTAGTTCACGAAATCGACCTGCTTTTCGCGTTCCAGTGTGTCGGAGAAGGACGACATTCCCATGTCGTCCTTCCCTGCCTTCACCGCCGGCAGAATGTTATCGAAGGTGCCGATGTCGAAGTTGACCTTCAACCCCATAACCTTGCCCAGGGCATTGGTGAGGTCCACGGACCAGCCTGCCGGTTCGCCGTTATCGTCCTTGAACTCGTTGGGCGGGTAGTTGTTGGCCATGCCGACGTTGAGCACGCCGGAGCTCTTCATTTTTTCCGGGAGCGAGGCAGCAATGGAGTCATTCTTTTGCACGTCGATGGCGTCAGCGGTACCGGATGCCGAGCCGGTGGCGGCGGGTTCGCTGTTGTTGACACAGCCCGAGAGCGAGAGCGCCGTGGCTATGGTCAGAACTGGAAGAAGGTATCGGGTGCGCATGGCTTCCTTATCTGTTCAGGGATTCTCTAGGCTCCCGCAACGCTGCGGGAGGGCACTGCATGACTGCTTATTCAAAACTCAAGAATTTGTGTTTTCCGACGCTCTTGTCTCAAGAAGTTCTCCGGAATGACGAATATCCCGAAGAATTTCCCCGCCCCGGGCCTTCAACTCGGAAATACTGGAGACGCCCACTAACGTCATCGTACGCCGCAGTTCATCCCCGAAGATGTCGATGATGCGTCCGACGCCCGGTGAGCCGGCCGCTACCAATCCGTACAGGTAGGCCCGGCCGATCGAACAGGCATCGGCTCCCAGCGCCAGCGCCTTGAGGATGTCGCTCCCCCGTCGGATGCCCGAGTCCACGTAGATCTCGATCGAATCGCCCACCCGTTGCCGCGATTCCTGGAGGACGTCCATGGGGCTCAGCATGTGATCGAGCTGGCGGCCGCCATGATTACTCAACTGGACGGCGTCCAGGCCAATCCGGGAGGCCTTCGCGACGTCGGCCGGGTTGACGCAGCCCTTGAGCACGATTTTGCCGTGCCAGGCCTGCCGCAGGGCCTCAAGTTCCTTCCAGCCGCTGCTGGCATCCGAGTGGCCCAGGATGTGCTGCCACATGGTCGGGGTCACCACGGAGGATGCGGCGGGGCTCTGCGGATCCAGGTTCGGGAAGCTGATGCCGTCCGACTTCAAAAAGTTGATCCACCAGGAAGGGCGCCGGGCGATGTCCGCGATGGTTGACAGTGTGAGCGCGGGAGGGGCGGTGAATCCGTTGTGGAGGTCGCGTTCCCTGGAACCCAGTGCCCGCGTGTCGACGCCGACAATCAGGGTGTTGAATCCGGCTGCCTTGCAGCGGGCCAGTTTGTTCTTCATCGCCTGGGCGTCGGAGGTGAGGCCAAAGTTGAACCAGCGGTCAAGGGACGGGTGGTGCTCTGCGATGGTTTCCATGGGCACGGTGCTCAGCCCGGCCAGCCCATAGGGGATGCGGGCCCGGTCCGCGGCGGCCGCGACGGCCAGCTCGCCCTCGGGATGGAACAGCCGGGTCGCCCCGGTGGGGGTCAAGGTCAGCGGCAGCGCGCTTTCTTTTCCTAGCAGGGTCGTCGTCGTATCGGGTCCGGACACCGGGCCCCAGCTGGGCATGAGGGCCCAGGCGTCGAAGACGGCCCGGTTGCGGCGGAGCGTCACTTCATCTTCGGATCCGCCGTCGAGATAATCGAAAATCCCGGCCGGCAGGACCTTGCGCGCCGCTTTCCGGAATTCCTCGACGTTGTAGGCGCCCGCCAGCACGCGCCGTTGGCGGGACAAGACGGGGGCCTTCACCTGGACGAGTTGCCTGGCTTCGCTGATTTTCAATGACGGCCTTCCGTTGAACTGTGCTGCGTTATGGTTCAGCGTAGGAAATGAAGCTCCGCATCACCATGGAGTTATCGACAAATTGAGGGGCCAATCATTAGTAGCGAATACCAAACAGCTTCTTGGGTGTCCCGGTGACGGCATCGGAGGTGAAGACGCACGCGCTGCCTACCCTGGCCGACGTCGCCCGCTCGGCGGGCTCGGAAATTCTCAGCCTCGTGGAAATGCCGTCAGATGACCGGCAGATTGTCGCCGGCTCGGTTCTCTACGACTCGACGGCGCGGCCCGCCAAGTTCCCGGGTGCCGTTGCCCTGGCCATTGGTTTGTCCCTTTCCGGGAAGCGTCTGGGCGCGAAAGTGCGGGAACTCAGCGACGCCGGGTACGTGGCGATCGTCTACAAATCCAACGGCACCTCGGACGAAGTCCTGCGGGCAGCCGCCCGGGACAATGGGATGGCGCTGTTCCGGGCCTCCGACTCGGTGCCCTGGAACCAGCTCGCGGAGATCATGGACGCCGCAGTGGTCCCGCACCGGCAATCGGGCCGGACCCTGGTGGACATCCGGCCCGGAGACCTGTTCGACCTCGCCAACACGGTGGCGGCCCAGGCCGGCGGTGCCATCGCGATCGCCGATCCCGAGCAGACGATCCTGGCGTATTCCACCCTCCCGGACCAGCCCATTGACGAGACGCGCCGGAGCTCCATCCTGAGCCTGCAGGTGCCGCATTCGTTGGAAACGGACAACGATTACCGCCGTGTCCATGCCTCCACCGATGCGCTGGATGTGGCCACGCAGGATCCCTCGCTCCGGCGCACGGCCATAGCGATCCGGGCCGGCGACTCCGTTCTGGGCTCGCTCTGGCTCCTTGAATTGGCGGACCACCACAACGAGGACGCCAACCGGATCCTGCGCGAAGCCGCCAACGTGGCCGCGCTCCACATCCTGCACAAACGGACCACCTACGTCTCGAACCTGACCCGCCAAATCGATCTCGTCCAGCCGCTGCTGTTCGATCCGAAACGCGCCGAACTGGCCGCCATCAGGCTCGGGATCTCGGCGCCGTCGATCCGGGTTGCGGCCCTGGGCGTCTGGCCGTCCGAGGCCATCGCGGCCGAAACGCTGCAGTCCCGCCTCCGGCTCTTCGACACCATCCGGACCGCCTGCGCCATCCGGCTGCCCTCGGCCGTCTGCGGGCTCTCGGACAACATCGTGTACATCGTCCTGCCGCAAACCACCGAAACCTCACGCCAATTCCAGCGCACCGCGCTTCTGAAGATTGTGCAGAATGCGCGGCGGCTGCTCGCACGCCCGGTCCTGGCCGCGCTCGGCGCCGCGGCGACGATCGACCGGCTGGAGGACTCCAGGGTCAACGCGGAACTGGTCTTGTCCGAACTTGTGCGCAACGTCGCAGAGGGGCGCATCGCCGCCGATTCCGATGACATCGTGGCCGACGACGACTCCCTCGGCTCGCGTCTGCTGCTGCGCCAGTTCGTCTCGGCGCTGACGGCCGCAGGCCAACTGCCCGGGGCGCACGCGCTGAGCATCGCGGCGTACGACGAACAGCACAGGAAGTCCTTCGAGGAGACGATCTACGCCTACCTCAGCTGCGGCGGAAACGCGATCGACGCCGCCAAGTCGCTGGATGTGCACGTCAACACGGTCCGGTACCGATTGTCCCGGGTGGAGCCGCTCTTCGGCATAGACCTCGACGACGCCGAAACGCGCCTGCTCGTGTGGCTGCAGTTGTGGGCACGGCACAACTAGTCGCCGTCGTACACGGTTCAGGCCAGATCTGCCGAGCCTACGATCCCCCGCCGGCGTGCGGAGGAACGGCGGACGACGGCGCAGACGGCGCAGACACGTGCCGGCCCCACGCCAGCTCGCGGAGCCGGACCAGATCCAGCGCCGGTTGGGCCGGCGGGACGCCCGGACGGTTCCGCGGAACCAGTACCCGCAGTGCGCGGGGTTCGATGGTGCACCGTACCGGTGTGCTCATCAGCAGAGCCTCACCGTCCACTCCGACGGGGATATCGGGCACGTCGGCGTCGACCACCACCTCCGCCGCGGTGCGTTGGATCAGGCCGCGCTTCGTGGCACGGCGCAGCAGGCCAACCGCTTCCCGGGTGTTGGCGGCGGAAATCGCCACCGCGCCGAGCACGCCGCGGTCCAGCCGGGTTCGGCGGCCCAGGCCGGCGAGGTCATTGCTGCCGTACGGACCGTTGCTCACCAGCACCGCCTGCGGGCCGTCCACCGTCTCCCCGTCAGCCTGCGCCCGCAGCCGCGCACCCTTATCGCCCCTGATCAGGTCCGGAAGCATCTCCAGCACGGTACCGGCCTTGTCGTCCCTGTACGCAGGGCTCTGCACCACCTCGGCGTACACCCCGAAGGATGCGTTGTTGACGAAGGTGCGGCCGTTAATCTTGCCGAGGTCGACGTGAAGCTCCACCCCGTCCCGGAGGGCATCGAGGCAGCCTGTCGGGTCCTCGCGGTCCAGCCCGAGATCCAGGGCGAAATGGTTGCGCGTGCCGGCGCTGATCACCAGGAACGGAAGGTTGTGCTCGGCCGCAATGCCGGCCACCAGCGCCTGGGTGCCGTCCCCACCGGCGACGCCGAGCAGATCGGCCCCGCGCTCCACGGCCTGCCGGGCCAACGCGTCGACGTCGACCGGCCCCGGTCCCTCAAGAAGCGCCACCTCGGCGCCGAGTTCTTCCGCCTTCCGCTGGAGGTCGAACTTCACCACCTTGCCCCCGCCGGAACGCGGATTCATCACCAGGAAAGCATGCTGCCAGGCAGGGGCGGGGTGCTCGGGCATGGCTTTGCCCTCACCCCTTTCCCGGAGCGCGGCGCGGGCACAGACCAGGGCAACGAATGCCAGCGCAACGGCAATAGCCACCTCCCGGAGGAGGCTCCCCTGGATGTAGAGGGCCACGACCACAAGGGGTGCGAGTACCGCCAGCGCCAGCGCAAACCAGCGCAGAAGACCCCGGCTGATGAGGAACCAGTAGATCGCTGCCACGGCCACCAACACGGCGCCCAGGCCGGTCGTGACCAGCGCAATAGTGCCTGCCAAACCCGCCGCCACCAACGGGACAGCCACCGCGAGGATAACTGCGGCGAAGGCCCCCCTGGCCCACCACCGCCGGGTCTTTGGGACCTCGTCGAAAGGGATGACAGTCATGTCCTGCTCCTTGCGGTAATCCGGCCCCTGGAGTGGCTTCGACCGGTCTCGCCGCCTGCGGCTGGGCCGTCAGGTCTTGATTTTCGCCACGGTCATGAGGATCGCCGAATCTTCCTCGGCCTCCAGGCTGTGCAGCCCCTCGGGCACGATCAGCAGATCGCCGGTCTTGCCCTGCCACGATTCGTTGCCGGCCCGCAGGCGCACGCAGCCGCGGAGCACAAACACGGTCGCCTCGCCGGGGTTCTGGTGCTCGCTCAGCTGCGTCCCCGCCCTGAACGCCATAACGGTCTGGCGCAGGACTTTCTCATGCCCGCCAAACGCAGTGTCCGCAGCCCGTCCGCTGGGTGCCGCAACCGCGGCAGCCAGCTGCTGCCGGGCAAGGGCATCGAGCGATATCTTCTGCATGGGGCCACCCTACTCAGAAACCGGGCCCCTGCCGAGGGTCCTTCGCCCCGGACCGGCCCCGGACCGGCCCCGGACCGGCCACCGGAAAGCTGCAGCCCTAGTAGGCCACGTCGAATCCGCCGAACTCCCCCGTCGCGGCCGAGACCGATTCGTCGACGTCCTCCACCCGGCCGGGCGCCTCCGGCGAGCGCAGCCAGCGCCGCAGTTCCAGCACCACGGACTGCGGCCCCTCGGCCACGATGCCCACGGAGCCGTCGGTGTTGTTCCGGACCGTGCCGCTGAGCCCCAGTTCCTCGGCCTTCCGGACCGTCCAGTAGCGGAAGCCGACCGCCTGGACCACACCGGACACCCGCGCGTTCAGCCGCACCGGCTCGCCGGAATCCGCCGGAAACTGCACAGGATGTTTGCCCGCCATGTTCCCAATGTAGCGCCCATCCGGGCGCCCGGTTTCGGCACACAGGGTTTGGTACTGCCGGCCCAGTCTCATCCGCCAGACACCAAGGGACCTTTGCCTCTTTCCCGGGGACGCCGTCCACGAAAGGGTGGCTACCGGCACTGCAGCGATTTGTCGAAGACCCGGCAACAGCACAAAGAAGTGCTCTTACCCTCCACCGGCGGTCACCACCGCTAGACAAGGACAAGACAATGGCTGGACAGTTCGAAATCTTCACCGACGCGGAATCCAATGTACGGTTCCGGCTCCTTGCCGCCGACGGGACCGTGTTGGCGATTTCCACAGCATTCGACGACAAGCGCCAGGCGGCGGACGGCATCATGGCCGTGCGCGAGTGCGCCGGCACCGGGCTGATCCGGGAGGTCAGCAGCAACCCGTGGACCGGGCAGCGCGGCGGCAGGAACGCCTCGCCGACACCTGCGGTCCGGGAACACCGTCACCGCCACCGGCACCTGCCTGCTGTCTAACCCAGCGTCGTCTAACGCAGCTACTTCGCCGGTTCCGTCGCGGCGCCAGTCCCCGTGCCCGTGGCCGCGCCGTTGCCCGCCGGACGCAGCGACGTGATCATCTTCCGGACGTCCTGGTACTCCGCCGTGCTGGCGTAGAGCTTCGCCTTCTCCAGGTACGGCAGCCCGGGGTCCCCCGGCGTCGTGTTTTTCCCGGGGTCATACGCCTGCCCGAACAGCGCGCCGCTGGGCGGCCAGAGGAAGAGCTGAAACATCGGACACGACGTGGGCCCGGTCTCCTCCGGCATCATGGTGATGCCGTACGACGCGTAGGTGGGCGGCGAAGCCTCCGCCGCCCCGAAGTCGCCCCGGGCCTCGAAGACGTAGCGCGGCGGGCTCTGGTCCGCCGCACCGGGTTCGGCGAGCGCCTGCATCGGCTGAGAGTCGATGAGCAAGTAGGGCTGTTGATCGCCGCATTCGGCGCCCGTGACGATGTTCGTGCGCAGCGCGGCCATCTGCTTCCCGGCGGCGTTCACAACGTCCACGAACTCACCGCCCAGCGGCGCCTCCCCTGCAGGGTCCCGGATCTCCCACTCGGCCGGGTAGTCGAAACTCAGCGTCCCGTCCGACGTCGTGAACGTCTTCCAGCCGGACGACGACGGCGGGAGGGCCGACGTCGTCGGGGTTGCCGCCGCGGTGCTCCCCGGAGCCGTTCCCGATGCTGTGTCCGTGGCTGACTCCGACGGCGTGGTTCCCTGTGTCCCCTGCGAAGAGTCTCCCGACTGGGTGTTTCCCGGCTGGTCATTTCCCGGTTGGGTGCCTCCGGCAGGCGGACCTGCGGACGTTGCCTCCGGCGCAGCGCCGGATGTCGCAGGGGGCGCCGCCGGTGAGCCGCAGCCGGCCAGCAGCAGGACCGCGAGCACCAGCGCCGAAACAAACGGAGCCGGAACCGCAGCCGCTGTGAGCCGTCGCCTCGCCATGAGCCCGGGCCGGCCCTACTGCCCCGCCGGGCGCAGCGAGGTGATCATCTTCCTGATGTCCTGGTATTCGGAGGTCTCCAGATAGGCCTCCGGGGTGTCGACAAAGGGCTCGTTGCCCGGGGTGGTGTCGAAGGGGTTATAGACGCCCCCGAACGACGCTCCGCTGGGCGGCCAGGTGAAGAACTGGAAAATCGGGCAGGCATCGGGCCCGGACGGCTTGGGCGCGGAGCTGATGCCGTAGGCCATGACGTTGGCCTTCGCTGGGTCCTTCTCGGCCGGATACAGCCGCAACTCAAAGATGAAGTGCGGCGTGACGCCCTGCTGGGCCAGGGCCGGAACCTGCACCAGATCGAGCACCTGGTAGGGGATCCGCTGCGTGCATTCCGCACCCGGGGCGACGTTGGTCTTCAAGGTGGCCAGCGACTTGCCGCCCGCGTTCAGGACCTCCAGGAACACGCCGCCGGGTGCCGCCTCGGCGCCGCGGTCCTTGACGGTCCACTCGGCGGGGTGATCGAACTCGAGCTTCCCGTCCGGGGTCTTAAGGCTCTGCCAATCCGCCGCCGTCGGCGCCGGAGTGCCCGGCGCCGACGGCGGCTCGGTCGGCGGGACATCGACGGCGCCGCTACTGGCCGGCGCGGACGTCAGTGGGGGCACGGTGGGCATCGACGGCGACGTCGGCCCCGGGCCCGCGGGCGCACCGCAGGCGCCCAGCAGCGCCGCAACCAAGAAGCCGGCCGACGCTGCCGTGCCGAACGCCGCGAGTCGACGCATGTCACCCTCCCCCTGGGATTCAAGTGGTTCGACCATTCTGGAGCGTCCGTCGGCAAAATCAAGAGGCAAAAGTCCCGGAGTGGCGGGCCGAACTCTGTCCGGGCCCGCGGCCGGACTGCGCTGGACTGCGATGGTCCGCGCCGGAACCTGCCGAAGACTTGCCGTGCCCGCCGGCTCCTGCAGCGGCGTGAGGAGACCCACGTTGACATCCCGGCGATTTCAGTTGCCCGTGGAAGCTTGCTAGAGCTTAAGTAATGCAAGAGTTCCTCACCCAAGCAATGCCGTTCCTGGCCATGGCCCTCGCCGTGGTTGCCGGGCTCGTCCTGTCCTGGCTGGTGCGCAAGATTGTGCTCCGGCTCAACCGCAGCAAGCCCGAACTGCGCGAGACCTCCCGCGTGGCCCGGCTGCCGTTGCGCTTGTCGCTGTGCCTGATCGCCGTCCGGATCGCGCTCGCCACGAGCGGCGGGGATCTTGAATGGCGCCACGGCCTGGACCATTTGCTGCTGATTGCGCTCATCGGTTCGCTGGCCTGGCTGGCCATCGCCATGCTGCTCATCATCGAGGCAATGGTGCTGACCCGGTACCGGGTGGATGTCGCGGACAACCGGCGCGCCCGGCGGCTGCGCACCCAGGTGATCCTGGCCCGGCGGATCGGCGTCGCACTGATTGCGGTGGTGGCCCTGGGCAGCATGATGCTGACGTTCCCCGCGATCCAGGCGCTCGGCGCCGGGCTCCTGGCTTCCGCAGGCGTGATCTCGATTGTCGCGGGCCTCGCCGCGCAGACCTCGCTGGTCAACGTCTTCGCCGGCATCCAGCTCGCCTTCACGGACGCGATCCGGGTGGACGACGTGGTGGTGGTCCAGAAGGAATGGGGCCGGATCGAGGAGATCACCCTGACCTACGTGGTGGTCCACATCTGGGACGACCGCCGGCTGATCCTGCCCTCGACGTACTTCACCACCACCCCCTTCGAGAACTGGACCCGGCGGCAGTCCGAGGTTATGGGCACCGTGGAGTTCGACCTCGACTGGCGCGCTCCCGTCGAGGCAATGCGCGGCGAGCTGAAGAAGGTCCTGGCCGATACGCCGTTGTGGGACAAGCGTGTGGGGATCCTGCAGATCACGGACGCCACCGCCGGCTTTGTCCGCGTGCGCATTCTGGTCAGCGCCGCGGACAGCGCCTCCCTGTTCGACCTCCGCTGCCTGATCCGCGAGGAACTGGTGCTGTTCCTGCAGCAGGACCACCCGACGGCGCTCCCCCACGTCCGCCTCGAATCGCTGCCGTCGGCACTGGCGGCGTCCACTTCCGGCAACGCGTCCGACGCCGTCACGGGCTCCAAGCGCCCCGGCAAGGCTACGGCCGAGCACCACCGGCACCCGGATCCCCACGACTCCCAACTGTTCACCGGATCCATCGAGGCGATCCAGCGCTCCAAGGCCTTCTCCGGACCGGGCGAGGACGTCTTCGAGGACCGCGACAACGCCATCGCCTCGCAGAACTGAAATGCAGGGGTTCCTTGTCAAGAGGGGCCGGGCGGCCGCGCCTGGACAGCACGACAGCACAGCCGGACCGGGCAGGTCTTCCCAGCCCCCGCCAACTGGTCAATAATCAGACGTTGGCGGGTCAGCAACGCGCTGCCCCCTTGTCTGCCGGACCAGCTGAGGAGTCCCCATGACGGTCGAAGAAGCCCCCACGGAAACACCCAAGGCGACTGCCGGCGACTGGTTCCAACGCGCCGTCGTCTATCAGATCTATCCGCGCAGCTTTGCCGACTCCAACGGCGACGGCATCGGCGACCTCCGCGGAATCATCGGCAGGCTGGACTACCTCCAGCGGCTGGGGGTCGACGTCGTCTGGCTCTCCCCGATCTACACCTCCCCGCAGGACGACAACGGCTACGACATCAGCGACTACCGGAACGTGGACCCGCTGTTCGGTACCCTCGAGGAGCTCCGGGAACTGACCGACGGGCTGCACGCGCGCGGCATGAAGCTGGTGATGGACCTGGTGGTCAACCACACCTCGGACGAGCACCCCTGGTTCGTGGAATCCCGGTCCTCGAAGGAGAACCCGAAGCGCGACTGGTACTGGTGGCGGCCGCCGCGGGACGTCGACGCCGGCGCCTCCCCGCGGCGCAAGGCGGCGGAGCCAACCAACTGGGGCTCGGCGTTCTCCGGGCCCGCGTGGGAGTTCGACCAGGCCACCGGGGAGTACTACCTGCACATCTTTTCGAAGAAGCAGCCGGACCTGAATTGGGAGAATCCGGAGGTCCGCGCCGCGGTCTACGAGATGATGAACTGGTGGCTGGACCGGGGCGTGGACGGGTTCCGGATGGACGTCATCAACTTCATCTCCAAGGACACCTCGCTCCCGGACGGCCCGGTGGCCGACGGCAAGCTCTTTGGTGACGGCTCCCCGTTCTACATCGACGGCCCCCGCATGCACGAGTTCCTGCAAGAGATGCAGCGGGAAGTCTTCGCGAAGCGCACCGGCGAACTGCTCACCGTCGGCGAAATGCCCGGCGTGACCGTGGACGACGCCATCCTGTACACCGACCCAGCCCGGGCCGAGGTGGACATGGTGTTCCAGTTCGAGCACGTGGCGCTGGACCAGGAGGACGGCGACAAGTGGCGGCCCAAGAAACTCCTGCTCACCGAGCTGAAGCGGACCCTGGGCCGCTGGCAGGACGGGCTGGCCGAGACGGGCTGGAACAGCCTGTACTGGGGCAACCACGACCAGGCCCGCGCCGTGTCCCGCTTCGGCGACGACAGCCCCCGATACCGCGAGCTCTCCGCCAAAATGCTGGCCGGCGTCCTGCACCTGCACCGCGGCACGCCCTACGTCTACCAGGGTGAAGAACTGGGCATGACCAACATGACGTTCGGCGCGATCAGCGATTACCGCGACATCGAGGTCCTCAACCACCACCGCGAAGCCACCACGCACCTGGGCCACACCGACGCCGAGGTCCTCGCCGCCCTCGCGCCGCTGAACCGGGACAACGCGCGGACCCCAGTCCAGTGGGACGCCTCCCGGCATGCCGGCTTCACCACCGGGGCACCCTGGATCGCGGTGAACCCGAATGCCAACCACATCAACGCCGCCGCCCAGGTGGATGATCCGGATTCGGTCTACAGCTTCTACCGCCAGGTGATAGCGCTGCGGCATGCGGAACCGGTGGTCTCGCACGGGAACTTCACCATGCTGCTGCCGGATGACCCGCACGTCTATGCGTTCACCCGGGCCCTGACCGGGCCCGGTTCAGCCGTTTCTTCCGGCAGTCCCGCAGACGGTCCCACGGACGGCGCCGGGATTCCGGAGCTGCTGGTGCTGGGCAACTTCTCCGGCGAGGTGCGCGACGCGGACCTCGGGGACGAGGCCTGGGGTGACGCGGAGCTGGTCCTGGGCAACTATCCGGCCGACGCCGACGCCTCCGACGGCGGCTCCGGCCCGGGTTCAGCCGCGGGTGGGGTGCGGGAGGGCCTTTCCGCGGGCGCGGTGCGCCTGCGGCCCTGGGAACTGCAGGTGTTGCGCCTGCGCCGCGGTGCCTGATCGACGATCCTGAACGCCAGCCCACGAAAGGAAGCCACGCATGACTATTCCACCACCCCCCGGCCCCGATCCGTTTCCGCCAGAACCCGGCCCCACGACGCCGCCGCCGGAGCCCGGAGACCCATTTCCGCCGGAACCCGGTCCGGTCACGCCACCGCCGGTTCCGGGGCCCGAGCCGGTACCCGGTCCCGCGCCCACTCCGTCACCGGAACCGGGTCCGTTCCCGACGCCGCCCGGCCCCCTCCCGATTCCGGATCCCGGCCCGGTGCCGCCGCGGCCGGACCCGACCCGGTTCTAGCGGGCGTCACCGCGCGGAGAGTCCGTGCAGGAACCGGCGCACCTCCGCGTTGAAGGCAGCCGGCGCTTCGACGGCCGCCATGTGCCCGACGTCGGGAATCATCACCAGCGTCGAACCAGGGATCCGCCGGTTCATCTCGCGGGCCACGCTCTGCGGCGAGCGGACGTCGTCCGTGCCGTACAGCAGCAGGGTGGGCACCGCGATGGTGGGCAGCACATCGCGGTAGTCGGCGTGGGCGTTCGCGTTCAGCAGTGCCCGCATGCCGCCCGGGTGGAAGTCGGCCATGATGGCGCTGGTTTCCTGCACCGCCGCCTTATCAGCGTGTTCCGTGAACAGCGTGGGCAGCCATACGGGGATGAATTGTTCCGCCGGCTGATCGAGTTCGGCGAGCACCTGCGCATAGCGGCGCTCGACTTCCTCGGGCGGCAAAGATCCGGCCCAACCGGCGTACGCCGAGACCAGCAGCAGCGACGCAGGCACTGACGGATGTGCCCGGTAGAGCTCCAACGCAATGCCGGAGCCCATGGACAGCCCGAGGACGTGCGGCCGGCCGGGAACCGCTTCCCGCAAAAAACCTGCCAGGGCGTCGCCCAGGTCCTGGCCGGTGAAGTCCGGCGGCGGATCGTCCGAGCCGCCGCACCCCGGTGCATCCCAGGCGAAAACCGTGAAGTCAGCCGACAAATCCTCGAGCTGCCGCCGCCAGATGCGGCTGTCTTCGTAGGCGCCGTGCAGCAGGACCAGCGGCGGACCCTGGCCCGCACGCCGGTACCGGATGCGCAGGCCCGCAACCTCGACGGTCTCCATGAGGCAATGCTAGGCCGGGCCGCCGTTCCTCGGCAGGGTTAGGCGGGGCAGACCCAGGCTTGGCGGACTCAGGATGAGCAGGCTCAGGCAGGGCAGGGCAGGGCAGGGTCAGGATGGGCAAACCCGCCCGCGGCGCGCAAATGGCCCTGCAAACACCCGATTTCGGGTGTCGCAGGGTCATTTGCGCGTCGGCAGGACGGTTGCGCGTCGGTGCTACGGCTGGACGATGTCCCGGGTGCGGTGATCGTACTGGATGACCAGGAGGCCGCCGCCGTGGTGGACTTCGTGGTTGGGTCCGTCGAAGACGCCAAATGCACCGTAGTTTTCGTCCCAGGACCGGTTGAGGGCGATCTTGAAGGAGTAGAAGCCGGCGGGAATGTCCGCGGCGATCTTCCAGAGCTGATCCACCTGGTCCAGTTCCATCTGGACTTCGTCGTACTGCGGCGCCCAGTTGGCGGGCGCGCCCAGCAGAATGCTGAAGTCGCCGGCAACCGCGACTGCGTCCGGCTGCTCGATGGTGTCGACGCTGACAGCAGAGGCCGCCGCCGCCGGGGCTTCTGCCGGAGCTGCCGCGGGCTGTGCGGCCTTCGCTGCGGGCTTGCGCTTGCGCACCGCCTTGGCCACGGGGGCCACGGCCTCCTCGATGAGCTTGGCGGCCTTGCCGGCCACCTTGGATGTGGTCGACGGCGCTTCCTCAGCCGTGGCGGCCGGCGCCGTTTCTGCCTTTGCTGCTGTCTTTGCTGCCTTCTCCGGCTTCGCCGGCTTTCCCGCGGGAGCAGTCGGCAGCGGGGTGCCCGCCGGAACGGGAGTGCCGGCGTCGATCGCTGTCGCGAAGATGGCAGGCTCGGCGAAAGCCACCGTGGCGCGCTGGCCGTCGTCGGTGATGGACCAACCGGAGCGGCCCTTAACCAGCCAGCCGGCCTTGACCAGCTTGGCCGTGGCGGTGGTCAGCGTCTTGTGGCCGCGGGGAATGCCGCCACTGAGGAGTTCGCGTTCGTGGTCGTTGAGCGGCACCCGTGCGATTGCCTCGCCCAGCACGGCTCCGGCGTTCAGCTTCTCGCCCGTCCATACCTCCTCTGCCAGAACATCCAGCACGGCCTTAAGCCGAAGGTTGGTGTTTTCCGCGGTGTTCGCGCCCATGGGTCTCCTTTAGAAGCAATTGATCCACCTGCATTTTGCCAAGGAAACCATGGTTTTTGCGAGCGGATCCGGTTAACTCTGTGTGTCGTGACCCACTATGACAGGGCTGGGCGGGGGGCGCGAGGGACCAACTCGGCCCTACCCGCGAGTAGAAAAACAACGCGGGGTCACTTACGGCCCATCGAAGCGCCTCGGACCGGCCGTAAGTGACCCCGCGTTGTTCTCGTGATGCCAGCGGAACGCCGGCTGCGGTCCGCGGAGGGTGCCCGTTTCGGCATTGCTGGATTCGGGGGCGCCCGCGGGCGGACAATGAGCCGTATCCGTCCCTGCTCCCCAGGAGCCGTCATGCCGCGTTTCAAGGTCTGGCTGCAGCGTCACCGCCTCCCGGCGTTCTTTGTCCTGGCGTTCGCGATCTCCTGGTGCTCCTGGCCGCTCTATGCGGCCGGGCTGATGCCGCAGTTCGAATTCCTGCCGATCGGTCCGCTGGCTGCGGCCCTGATGGTCATTGGGCTCGCCGAGGGCAGGGCCGGCTTCCGGGCGTGGGGCCGGCGGCTCATCCGGTGGCGGGTGGGCTGGGTCTGGTACGCCGTGGCCCTCTTCCTCCCGCCGTTGATGGCCTTGGTCACTGGATTCGCGAACATGGCACTCGGCGCCCCTGCACCGGGGCTGGCCCAGGTGACGTGGTCCGGGCTCCTGGCCGTTTTTGCCGTGCGCCTGGTCAATCCGCTGGACGGACCTCTGGGAGAGGAACCCGGTTTCCGCGGGTATGCCCTGCCGCTGCTCCAGGCGAGGTGGGCGCCGCTGCGGTCCGCGGCACTCCTGGGCGTTGTGGTGGCCCTCTGGCACGTTCCACTGGTCGTGTTCGGGCAGCTCAGCCTGATCGGGCTGCCCACCACCTTCGCCATCACTTTCCTCTACGTGTGGCTGTTCAACCGCACTGGCGGAAGCGTACTGCTCACATACCTCTTCCACGACAGTCAAGGCACGTTTACGGTGGGTTCCTTCGGTTTCTCCGGTGCCGAGGCTGGCCGGGCGGAACTGATCTACTTCGCCGTCGTGGTTCTGGCAGTCCTGACCACAGTGGTCCTGGACCGGGGTGCATGGCGTGCGGCGCCTGCCTCCGCCGTCGACTCCGTGCTGCTCACTTCAGGGTCAGATCGTATTCACCGCTAAGGAGGAACCACGTCTGCTCCCCTGCCGTTACTCTTCGGCGCTCCATTGGGCGCCGGTCTGGGCCATGTAGGCGGCAACCGCTGCTTCGGTGGTGGGATAGAAATGCTCCGGCTCGATTTCGCGGGTCAATCCGTACTTTTCGATCTTCTCCCGGGTCCTGTGCTTGACCTCGGCGAACACCAGGGAGATACCCTGCGCGTTCAGTTCGACATCCAGATCGAGCAAGACGTCCGCGGCGGTGGTGTCAACGTCCGTGATCGGCTCGGCCGCGATGACGATCCACCGCGGTTTGGGTTCCGTTCGTGCCAGGTGCCGGATGTTGTCGCGGAACGGCCGGACGTTGGCGAAGAACAACGGGGCGTCCCACCGGTAGATCACCAGGCCGGGCAGGTGCTTCGCATCCGGGTGGACGCGGATGTCGTGAAACCCCTCATAGCCGGGCACCCGCCCGATCACGGTCTCGTACGGCCACCACGCCCGGCGGAAGATGTTCAGGATGGACAGCCCCACCGCAATGCCGATGCCGGGCAGGACGCCCAGGAACGCGACCCCAAGGAAGGCGGCCATGCACAGGTAGAACTCGGTGCGCCTCTGGTGCCAGAGCCGAACCGTTCCGGGAATGTCGGCGAGGGAGATCGACGCCGTCATCACCACGGCCGCCAGTGCCGGCTGTGGCAGGTTCCGGAACAGCCCCGGCAAAAACACCAGCATGAGGAGAATCAGCACGGCGCCCGTCACGCCCGTGAGCTGCGACTTCGAGCCGGAACGTTCAGCGACAGCGGTCCGGGATCCGCTGGTGCTGACCGGGAAGCCCTGGAAGAGGCCCGCGGCCAGGTTCGCGGCACCGATCCCGATCATCTCCTGGTTGCCGCGGATTTCCTGCCCGGTGCGTGCGGCGAACGCCGTCGACGTCGAGATCGTGTCCGTCAAGGACACCAGCGCAATACCGAGGGCCCCGGCGAACATCAGCCCGAGGTCCGCGAAGTCCACCTGGGGAATGGTGAACGGCGGGAATCCCCGCGGGAGTTCCCCGACCAGCGAGACGCCCTTTGCGGCCAGATCGAAGACCGCCGTGGCCGCGATCGCGGCGACCACCATGACGAGTACCGCCGGGACCTTGGGCAGCCACCGCTGCAGAACCAGTATCAGCACAATCCCGCCGATGCCGACCGCCGCCGCGGCGACCACAGTCTCGCCATTGGCCACGCCCTCGACGAATCCGACCAGGTCGCCAATGAAGTTTTCGCTTTCGATCTTGAACCCGAAGAGCTTCGGGAGCTGGCCCACCAGGATGGTGATCGCGAGACCATTCATGTAGCCGATCATCGTCGGCTTGGAGATGAGGTCGGCGATGAAGCCGAGCTTGGCCACGGACGCCAAGACCATGATGGCGCCGACCATGAGGGCAAGCATCGACGCGAGCGCGATCGCCTTCTGCGGGTCGCCGTCGGACGCGACAAGGGGCAGGACCGTCGCGGCGATCATGGGCCCGAGGGCAGAGTCGGGCCCCAGGACCAGGATGCGGGACGGGCCAAAGACCGCGTAGGCGAGCAGGCAGAGGATGCTCGTGTACAGCCCGGTGATCGGCGGCAGCCCCGCCAGCTCGGCATAGGCCATGCCCTGCGGAACGAGCAACGTCGTCAGGACAACCCCGGCAACGATGTCCTTGCCGAACCAGTCCTTATGGTACGTAGCCACGGCATTGAGTCCGGGCGCCGCCTGGCGCAGCCAGCCCTTGCGCTCGCGGGTCTTCGTCATATCTGCACTCTGCCGCCC
The DNA here is from genome assembly GCF_056394385.1 of Arthrobacter sp. 10N44_2. Classification (NCBI taxonomy): domain Bacteria; kingdom Bacillati; phylum Actinomycetota; class Actinomycetes; order Micrococcales; family Micrococcaceae; genus Arthrobacter; species Arthrobacter sp. 10N44_2. The sequence goes on from NZ_JBFTHT010000014.1 coordinate 106,081, forward strand.
GCCCCCGCCCCGCGCATCCCCCGGCAAGGGTGAGCCGGGGCCAGCCGTGGCGGCGTCTACTGACAACGCGGGCGTGCACGCACAACTCTTCCACCCTCGGATCCCCCCGGAACAACTCCAGAGGCTGCCATCCAAACGGTAGTGTTGATGCCTCAGCACCGGCCGGCGGCCCGGCCGGGCATCTTGATGCCGTCGAGGCGTCGGGTGCTTCAGTTCCCCGGGATTTCTGCGCCGCTGAGTGTGTGCAGGGCGGCGCGGAGCCGGGTGTCGGCGTCGTTGGCGACGTCGCGGACGGCGGGGCTGTTGCTGAGCTTCACCATGGTTTGCGGGTCGATGGCCTGGATGGTGGTCTCGGCGGCGTCCTTGCCCCGGCGGACGACGACGTTGCAGGGCAGCAGCGCGCCCATGTCCGGTTCCGCGGAGAATGCCCGACTGGCCAGGGCCGGGTTGCAGGCGCCCAGGATCATGTAGTCGCCGAGCTCCTCGGCGGCACCGGCGCCGAGTTTGGCCTCAAACGTGGCTCGGACGTCGATCTCCGAGAGAATGCCGAAGCCTTGTCCGGCGAGGGCCTCACGGGTGCGCTGCACAGCCTCTTCCCAGGTCAGCGGGACCGTGACGGTATGCGTATAGCTCATGGCTGCTCCTGCGGTAATAGTGGCGGCATCAGGCAAGGGACAGGAAGAGCTTTTCCAGATCCTTGGTATCCATGCTCGTGTCCCCGCGGAGAAGGCACTGCTCGAGGCCGCTCGCGATGATGGCGAAGCCTGCCCGGTCCAAAGCCTTCGAGACAGCGGCGAGCTGGGTGACGATGTCCTTGCAGTCCTTCCCCTCCTCGAGCATGCGCGTGACGCCGGCGAGCTGTCCCTGGGCGCGCTTGAGCCGGTTGATGATCGGGGTGAGTTCGGTCGAATCAAGTTCCATGGCGGGCTCCAAAGGTGGGCGGTACTTTGCCAATTGTATACCCCGGCGGGTATAACGGCCAGCAGTGGGAAGCCGGCAGCCAGCCTGCCGCATGCCGGTTGCAAGATACCCCCAGGGGTATTATCGTTGTGGGTAGACCGACGGAGAATCCCCTCCCGGAAACTCCCCCGCCCAGCGAAAGAGAGCCCCATGCTTATCGAGCGTATTTACGACGAAGACCTCGCCCAGGCCAGCTATTTCATTGGCTGCCAGGCCAAGGGTGAGGCGGTCGTTGTTGACCCGCGCCGCGACATCGCCGTGTACCGCTCCCTGGCCGCGGCCAACGGGATGAAGATCGTGGCCGTCACCGAGACCCACATCCACGCGGACTTCCTGTCCGGCACCCGCGAACTCGCCGCCGCGACCGGCGCCACCGCCTACGTCTCCGGCGAGGGCGGGGACGACTGGCAGTTCGGCTTCCAGGCCGAACGCCTCAACGACGACGACGTGATCACCCTGGGCAACATCACCGTCAAGGCCCTGCACACTCCGGGCCACACCCCGGAACACCTGTCCTTTCTGATCACCGACGGCGCGTTCGCCGACACCCCCGGCTATCTGCTCTCCGGTGACTTTGTCTTCTCCGGGGACCTGGGGCGCCCGGACCTGCTGGACGAGGCCGCGGGCGGCATCGACACCCGCTTCGCCGGCGCCAAGCAGCTGTTCGCCAGCCTGCGCGATAAGTTCCTGACCCTGCCCGACCACGTCCAGGTGCACCCCGGCCACGGGGCCGGCAGCGCCTGCGGCAAGGCCCTCGGCGCCATCCCCTCCAGCACGGTCGGCTACGAACGGCTCTACGCCTGGTGGGGACCCTACCTGGCCGCCAACGACGAGGAGGGCTTCATCGCCGAACTCCTCGACGGCCAGCCCGACGCGCATGCCTACTTCGGCCGGATGAAGCGCGAGAACCGGGAGGGCCCGGCAGTGATGGGCGAACGCGCCCCCCTGAGCGAACTCGCCACCGAAACTGTTGCCCAGGGCCTCGCCGCTGACGCCATGACGTTCGTGGACACCCGCTCGAACGCAGAAGTCCACGAAGGCACCGTCACCGGTTCCCTGAACATCCCCTTCGGCAAGTCCACCGCCAGTTTCGGCGCCTGGGTGGTCAACCCCGAAACCGACAAGAACCCGCTCGTACTCCTGGCCCCCAGCCAGGCCGCCGCGCAGGAAATGTGGGACCACCTGGTCCGCGTCGGCATCGACGACATCGCCGGCTACGTCACAGGCCTCGAAGGCCTCCCCGCCAGCACCCCCAAGCTCATCCAGCCTGAAGAACTGGATGGCTTTGAGGCCGCGATGGTCCTGGACGTCCGCAACCGCACCGAACACGCCGCAGGACACATCCCCGGCTCCCACCAGCTCAGCGGCGGCCGCGTGATGTGGAACCTGGACCAGCTCCCCTCCGAAGGCACCATCGTGTCCTACTGCCAGAGCGGGGTCCGGAACTCCGTCGCGGCCAGCGCCCTGCGCCGGGCCGGCTACGACGTCGTCGAACTCGACGGCAGCTACGCCGGATGGGCCGCCTGGCAGCAGGCTCGGGAATCTGTTTCCAGCAACTGATCGCGGCACGACCCGAAGTAATTAATTGACAGCGTTGGCGGCGGCCGGGACACCCGGCCGCCGTCGACGCATGTCCCGGACAACTGGAGTTCAGAGATGACGCCCGGCAACACCCCGTCACCGCAAGGCCGCGCAGTCCGGCGGGAACGCCCACAGCGCACCGGCATCACCCTGGGCCTGCGTCAGAACCTGGCCCAGTTCATACTCCTGGTCGCCGTCAATGCCCTAGTCGGCGGCACCCTCGGCCAGGAACGCACCGTGCTGCCGCTGCTGGCGGACCAGGTCTTCCACCTTGACCTCTACACGTCCGCCCTGACCTATATCGTGGCCTTCGGACTCGCCAAGGCCGGCACCAATTACTTCGCCGGCACCCTCTCGGACCGTTACGGCCGAAAACCCGTCCTTGTGACCGGCTGGCTCATCGCCATCCCCGTGCCGCTACTGCTGATCTTCGGAACCTCCTGGGGTTGGATCGTTGCCGCCAACGTGATCCTCGGCATCAGCCAGGGCCTCACCTGGTCCACCACTGTGGTCATGAAGATGGACCTCGTCGGACCCTCCCGGCGCGGCCTGGCGATGGGCCTGAACGAGGCTGCCGGCTACCTCGGCGTCGCCGGGACCGCCCTGGCCACCGGCTACATCGCCACCAACTACGGGCTCCGCCCTGGGCCGTTCCTGCTCGGCGCCGCCTACATCGCCCTGGGACTGGGCCTGTCCGTTCTGGCCGTGAAGGAAACCCGAGGCTACGCCAGAGTGGAGGCCGCCAACCACACGGCCGCCCACGCTGCCGCCCACGGGGAACTAAGCAACCGGGAGATCTTTACCCTCACCAGTTTCCGGGACAAGTCCCTGTCCTCGGTCAGCCAGGCCGGCATGGTCAACAACCTCAACGACGGCCTCGCCTGGGGCCTGTTTCCGCTCCTTTTTGCCGCCGCCGGGCTGAGCATCGAGAAGATCGGCATCCTGGCCGCCGTCTACCCTGCCGTCTGGGGCGCCGCGCAGCTCGTCACCGGAGCCATGTCGGACAAATACGGCCGTAAAAGGCTGATCGTCGGGGGCATGCTAGTCCAGGCCGTAGCGCTCGGCATCGTTACCCTCGGCACCGGCTTCGGGGTCTGGTTCGCCGCCGCCGCTCTCCTCGGTCTCGGAACAGCCATGGTCTACCCCACCCTGCTCGCCGCCATCGGCGACGTCGCCCATCCGCAGTGGCGCGCACGCTCGGTGGGAATCTACCGGCTCTGGCGCGACGGCGGCTTCGCCGTCGGCGCCCTGCTCTCCGGCATTCTCGCGGACGCCTACGGCATCCCCGCTGCCGTCGCCGTCGTCGCGGCGCTCACCGCGTTGTCGGGAATCCTCGTGGTCGTCCGGATGCGCGGCACCGACCACAAACCTGCAATCTAAGGAACCGCCCTGGCACCGGTACGGACCACCAGCACAGGACAATGGGCATGGTGCACCGCATGGCTCGATACCGACCCCAGCCGCATTTCGGCGAAGCCGCCACGACCCCGCGATCCGACCACCAGGAGATCGGCCCCAGCCGCAGCCTTCAGGAGCACCTCCGCGGTATGCCCCTCCTTCACTTCACCGGTGACCGCAACACCGGACCCGGATGCCCGCCGCAGCGCATCAGCGTGCACATTCCGGGCGTTGTCGCCGAAGGCTTCATGGTCCTCAGCCTTGCCAGCGGCATCCCCGAGGAGGGGGTAGTGCCATGCTGTGACAACGTGAACCTGCCCGGCTCTCAGCCGGGCTTCCTGAAGGGCCCATTCCAGAGCTGCCAGTGACGAGTCCGACCCGTCGACCCCAACAACAACCCGGAAGACCGCCTCTGCCGCCATCGAGCCTCCCGCTACGCGTCTGCCTGGCACAACGTCGTGCCGCACGGCCCACGATCCTCCCGCTGCGCAGTGGAATCAAGGGGATAACTCGGCTGGAGCCGGACGCGGTGGCGATGCTGCGCCCAGACCGTTGGCGGCCTCAAAAACACTCCCTCGAAGGCTGCCTTGGCGCCGGCCCGCGGGGCTGCCGCTCTATCTCGCGGTGAAGTCGTCAGCCGCATAAATACCCTAGGGGGTATACTGATGAGACTATCCACCTATGCAAGGGAGCAACCAGATGTGCCGTGCGGTGACATGTAAGAAATGCCAGAAGACCACATGGGCAGGCTGCGGCCAGCACGTCGACCAGGTCATGCGCGGGGTTCCGAGCTCCCAGCGTTGCCGCGGGCACGAGCAGGAAAAGTCGACGGGCAAGGGCTTCTTCGCGAAGCTGTTCGGGCGGTAGGTCGACCCTGCCGGCGCCCAAGCACAGGCGTTGAGGAAGGGAAGGCGCCGGAGGACATGTCCTCCGGCGCCTTTTTTCACGTTCCCTGGCGCCCCTCAGGACAGGAGCGCCTGCACAGCGACGTAGGCGGCGATCACCAGCACCAGGATTCCAAAGCCACGCTTGAGGATCCTGTCCGGGATGCCGGTGCCGATCCGCCCTGCCGCGAGTGAGGCGGCCATCGCGGTGACGGCGAAGGCCGCCGTGACGGCCCAGTCGATCTGCAGATCACCCAGATGGGCGGCGAAGCCGGCGGCCGAGTTGATCACGATGATCACGAGGGAAGTTCCAACAGTCAGCGCCATCGGGAGTCCGAGAGCCAGGGTGAGTGCCGGGACGATCAGGAAGCCGCCCCCGACGCCGAGTAGACCGGTCAGGAACCCGACGACGGCGCCGGTGGCGATCGCCTTGGGCAGGCAGCTGCGCCAGTTGACGCCGCCGCCGGGCAGCGCGCAGGCGCCGCCGACGGATGTCGACGGCATCAGCATCCGGATGCCGGCGAAGACCATGATCGCGGCAAAAGCCAGCAGCAGGACCTTCGGGTCCAGCAACCTGTTGACCATCGCGCCGAGGTAGGCCGTCACGGTGCCTGCGGCGCCGATGATCAGCGCCAGTCTCCAGTTCACCCCATTCCGCAGCCGGGGCAGCACCGCGACGGCGGAGGATGCGCCGACGACGACCAGCGACGTCGGGATCGCCGCCGCAAGCGGCAGCCCCACGCCATAGACCAGGGCGGGCACGGCGAGGATGGATCCGCCGCCTCCGACCAGGCCCAGCAGGCCACCGACGATCAGCCCGAACGCCGCCGCGGAAATGATCATGCCTTCGCGTCCAGGCTCTTCAGGGCCTGGTGCGCGGTGGGCTCGTTCGCGGAGCGGTTCCACGGCATCTTGGAGAGCATCTGACCCATGGCACAGCTGTTAGTGGCCGCGGAGAACGTCAGGCCGGCACCGATGCCGCCGGCAATTAGGCCTAGTTTGGGCGAGATGAACTTGCTGCCGAGCATGCCGGCAAGGACAAGGGAGCCGGCGGTCATCCGGACCTGGCGTTCCAGGGCCCAGGTGCCACGGCCGCGGACGACGTTCCCGCCGGCGGCCGCGTAGGCGGGGACCCCGCCAGACAGAACGCTGGCACTGGCCAGGCCTACGGCGTCCAGGTGCTTGCGGGCCTGCTCGGCCCGGTTACCGGATTGGCAGACGAGGACCACGCGGGTACCCATTTTTGCCGCGAATTCTTCCGCGTGTTCGCTGAGCATGGACAGCGGCACATGGTACGAGCCATTGATGTGCATGGCATCGAACTCTGCGCCGCTGCGCACATCAATGACCATGAGATCGTCGTGGTTATCTTCCCAGGCCTTCAGGGTCGAGGCATCGATTGACTTGGGAGCGCTAAGAACAGGGGTGGTCGTATTCAAGGAATTCATGATCTCTTTCGGTATTTCTTGGAGCATTTCTTGTGGCGGCCCGCTACTACGCAAAGCCGCCCTCCACCGCCCGGTTCGCCACGTCAGGGACACGGTCCGGGCAAATGGAAGCCCGGGCGGCGCTTGGGGGCGTGCCGCCCGGGCAGTCTGGTGGGGTCAGGCGGTCGGGAATCCCGCGGCAGTCCAATCAAGCATTCCGCCGGGCACGGTGTAAGCCGTGTAGCCTGCGGCCGCCAGCTGGTCAGCCGCTGCCGCACTGCGGCGTCCGCTGCGGCACACGGCGATGACCGGACGGGACTTGTCCAGGTCGCTGAGGCGGCCGGCCAGTTCGCCCAGGGCAATGTGCGTGGCACCGGGGATCATGCCTTCGGCGATTTCAGCGGGTTCGCGCACATCCACGATCTGGGCATCGCTGCCGGTCTTGAGCTGTTCCGCGAGCTGCTGCGGGGTGATTTCCATGTGCTGGACCTTTCGGTAGGACTGGCCTGTTGAGCGGAAAAATGTTGAGCGGCAAAATGCGGGACCAGGGGTTGCCCGGGAAAGACCCGCGCCGGCGTAGGTCAGGCGCAGGAAAAGTGTGCGGATATCCTCCCGGGCGGCCATCTTTCCCTCTCCATCATGATACCCCCTGGGGTATAAATGCAAACCCGGTGCCGCGCTTGCTGATATACCCCCGGGGGCACAATATTTTGCCATGGCAACCATCGACATTTCCGAGAAAACCTTCAACGACACCATCACCGGCAACGGCATCGTGCTGGTGGACTTTTGGGCAGCCTGGTGCGGCCCGTGCCGGATGTTCGCCCCCACGTTCAGCAAGGCGTCCGACAACCACACGGACGTCGTCTTCGCGAAGGCGGACACGGAGGCCGAGCCCGGCCTCTCCGCCGCCGCCCGCATCACCTCCATCCCCACCCTGATGGCCTTTAGGGACGGGATCCTCGTCTTCTCGCAGCCCGGGGCAATGAACGCGGCCGGGCTGGAACAGCTCATCACCGCCATCAAGGACCTGGATATGGACGAGGTCCGGGCGAAGATGGCAGCCGCCCCGGCGTCGTAGGGATCAAGCGGCCCCCAGCCATTGCCTGGGCGATCGCCCTCGCATGCTCGTACTGACGATCCGCGGGTCCGGAAGTCTACAGCCGTTCTGGCTGGGTCGGATGGCATACGCCGTTTTCGCTCCCGGGCCGGACCGGCATTACGCGAGCCATTGAGCACCGAGCCAAAGCGGGCCTCCCGTTGTGTCCCCGGGCCGATGGGCCTAAAGTTGCGGTCTGCCCACTGCGCGCCGGCCCGCCGCTGAACATGCGCCGGATCAGGTGCCGGACAAGGCGTCCCACCGTTCCCGTTGAGGAGATATCTATGGAAACCCGCACACTCGGTTCACTCACCGTCTCAGCCCTGGGATTGGGCTGCATGGGCATGAGCGAGTTCTACGGCCACGGCGAGGACAACGAGTCCATCGCCACCATCAAGGCGTTTCTCGACGCCGGCGGAAGCCTGCTCGACACCGCTGACATGTACGGCCCTTTCACCAATGAGGAGCTTGTGGGCCGGGCCATCGCGGGCCGGCGCGACGACGTCGTCCTGGCCACCAAATTCGGCAACGAACGGCGGCCCGACGGATCCTGGGTGGGCATCAACGGCTCCCCCGACTACGTGCGCGCCGCTTGCGATGCCAGCCTGCAGCGGCTGGGCGTGGACCACATCGACCTGTACTACCAGCACCGGGTGGACAAGACAGTCCCGATCGAGGAAACCGTCGGGGCCATGGCGGAGCTGGTCCAGGCCGGCAAGGTCCGGCACCTTGGCCTGTCCGAGGCCAGCGCCGACACCGTGCGCCGGGCCCACGCGGTGCACCCCATCACCGCCCTGCAGACCGAATACTCGCTGTGGGAGCGCGAGCCGGAGACCAAGGTCTTCCCGGTCCTCGCCGAGCTCGGCATTGGCTTTGTGCCGTACAGCCCGCTGGGCCGTGGATTCCTGACCGGCCAGTTCCGCAGCCCCGAGGACTTTGCCGCGGACGATTTCCGCCGGCACTCACCGCGCTTCCAGGGCGAGAACTTTGACCGAAACCTGCAGCTCGTGGACCGGGTCAAGGAGCTCGCGGACGCGAAGGGCTGCACCCCGGGGCAACTGGCGCTGGCCTGGCTGCTGGCCCAGGGCGAGCACATCGTTCCCATCCCCGGCACCAAGCAGGTCAACCGGCTGCGGGAGAACCTGGGCGCTGCCGACGTCGAACTCTCCGCCGAGGACCTGGCGCGCCTGGACGAACTGGCTCCGGCCGGGGTGGCAGCCGGGGCGCGCTACCCGCACATGGACTCGATCGACGTCTAAACCGGCCGTTCGACAGCCAACGCGGGGTCACTTACGGCCCGTCCGGGGCCTCCGGATGGGCGCGTAGTGACCCCGCGTTGCTTGGGTGGTTAGTGTCCGGACGCGGCGAGCTCGGCCAGCAGCTCGGCCTTGCGTTCCTCGCTCGCGAAGGAGGACCGGATCGAGTTCGCGGCCATCCGGACGCAGTCGAACTCGGACAGGCCGATCACCGATTTCAGCTGCGCGAAGTTGTCGTCCACGTACCCGCCGAAATACGCCGGGTCGTCCGAGTTCACGCAGACGTTCAGCCCCGCCGCGAGCATCGCCGGAAGTGGGTGCCCGTCCAGGGTGTCCACCGCGCGGAGCCTGACGTTGGACAGCGGGCACACGGTCAGCGGCATGAGCTCGTCCACGAGCCGTTCCACGAGCTCCGGGTCCTCCATGCAGCGGATGCCGTGATCGATCCGCTCCACGTCGAGGAGGTCCAGCGCGTCGATGATGTACGACGGCGGGCCCTCCTCGCCGGCGTGCGCGATCCGGTGCAGCCCGGCGTCCTTGGCCCGGGCGAAGAGCCGCTCGAATTTGGCCGGCGGGTTGCCCACCTCGGCGGAATCGAGCCCGATGCCGGCGATCGGGGCGCCCATGGCGAGCAGCTGCTCCAGCACCTCGAGGGCGGAGTCCTCGGTGAGGTCGCGCAGGAAGGCCGCGATCAGGAGGGTGGAGATGCCGAACTCTTCGCGGGATCCGGCCAGCACCGAGGCCACGCCGTTGACGCACGTCTGCAGCGGTATCCCGCGGGACAGGTGGGCCTGCGGGTCCAGCATGATCTCGGCGTGCCGGACCCCGGCGAGCGCCGCCCGGGTCAGGTAGGCGCGGGTCATGTCGGCGAAGTCCTGCTCCGTCTGCAGCACGGCCATGTTGGCGTAGTACAGGTCCAAAAAGGATTGCAGGTCAGTGAACTCGTAGCGCGAGCGCAACTCGTCCAGGTCCGCATAGGGCAGTGCGATCCCGTTGCGTTCCGCCAGCGCGAAGATCAGCTCCGGTTCCAGCGTTCCCTCGATGTGCAGGTGCAGCTCGGCGACCGGGAGCGGGAGGGGTTCGCCCGCCTCCGGCTCGTCCGGTTCTTCCGGCTGTTCCGCTGTCAACTGGGCATCGCCGTCGTGTGTTTCCATCCGGTAAGGATATGCCCGGCGCTCCCCGGAGCGGATAGAGTCGAACCAATGCAAAGTAAACAGCATGCTTCCCATTTGCCGCGCCCGGCCGGCCGGGACCTAATTCCTGATCTCGCTCCAGGCAATCCGACGGACGGTTTTGTCCGGGTGCGCGGCGCCCGTGAGAACAACCTGCGCAACGTGGACGTGGACGTGCCCCGCGACGCAATTGTCGCCTTCACCGGCGTCTCCGGCTCGGGCAAGTCCTCCCTCGCGTTCGGCACCATCTATGCCGAGGCGCAGCGCCGCTACTTCGAATCCGTGGCCCCCTACGCCCGCCGGCTCATCCAGCAGGGCCACAACCCCAAGGTGGAAATGATCACCGGGCTGCCGCCCGCCGTCGCGCTCCAGCAGCGCCGCGGGACGCCGAGCTCGCGCTCCACGGTGGGCACCCTCACCACGCTGTCCAACTCTTTGCGCATGCTCTTCTCCCGCGCCGGCAGCTATCCGGACGGCGCCGGCCCGCTGGACTCGGACGCGTTTTCGCCGAACACGGCCGCCGGCGCGTGCCCGGAGTGCCACGGCCTGGGGATCGCGCACACCGTCACCGAGTCCTCCCTGGTCCCGGACACTTCGCTGAGCATCCGCGACGGCGCCATCGCCGCCTGGCCCGGGGCCTGGCAGGGCAAGAACCTGCGCGACATCCTCACCCACTTGGGCCACGACGTCGACACCCCCTGGCGGAAGCTGCCCAAAAAGGACCGCGACTGGATCCTGTTCACCGAGGAACAACCCGTGGTGGAGGTGACGCCCCAGCGCGACCGCGTGGCCAAGCCGTACAAGGGCCGGTTCTGGAGCGCCAGGAGCTATGTGCTGCATACGCTCGCCGATTCCAAGAGCACCACAATGCGCGAGAAGGTGCTGCGCTTCATGGAAACCGGCCCGTGCCCGGTCTGCAGCGGCAGCGGCCTGACCCCGGCCGCGCTCGCCGTCACCTTCGCCGGGCACACCATCGCCGAGCTCAACGCCGTCCCCATGACCGAACTGGCGGACATCATCCGCCCCACCACCGAACTCACGGAGGCCGGCACCGCCTCCCGGAAGCAGTCATCCGGCGAGGGCAACGAGGTGGCCGTCGCCATCACCCGCGACCTCCTGCAGCGCGTCACCGTGCTGCTGGACCTCGGCCTGGGCTACCTGGCGCTGGGCCGGTCCACGCCCACGCTCTCCCCCGGGGAAATGCAACGGCTCCGGATCGCCACCCAGCTCCGCTCCGGGCTGTTCGGCGTGATCTACGTGCTGGACGAGCCCTCCGCCGGACTGCACCCCGCCGACGCCGAGCCCCTCCTCGCAGTCCTGGACCAGCTCAAGTCTTCCGGCAACTCGGTGTTCGTGGTGGAGCACAACATGGACATCGTCCGCCGCGCCGACTGGCTGGTGGATGTCGGTCCCCGCGCCGGTGAAGGCGGCGGCGAGGTGCTCTACAGCGGCCCCGTGGCCGGTCTCGCCGAGGTGGACGCGTCCGTGACCCGGCCGTTCCTGTTCCCGGACGGTTCGGCGGGTTCGGACGACGGCGGCCGTTCCGCCGCCAGCGGTACCCGGCGGGAAGCGGCCGGCTGGCTGGAACTGCGCGACATCAGCCGCCACAACCTGCGCAAACTCGACGCCGACTTCCCGCTCGGCGTGCTGACCGCGGTCACGGGCGTCTCCGGCTCCGGCAAATCCACGCTGGTCAGCCAGGTCCTGGCCGAGGTGGTCGGCGCCAGGCTGCACCCGGAGCCAGACGCTGCCAAGGCCCCCGAGGACCTGGAGGCCGACGCCGGTGAGTCCACCGGGCCGCTCAGTGTCGGACCGGTCTCAGGCCTGGACCAGCTGGACCGGCTCGTCAAGGTGGACCAGAAACCGATCGGCCGCACTCCGCGCTCCAACCTCGCCACTTACACCGGCCTCTTCGATGCGGTCCGCAAGGAGTTCGCGGCCACGGACGAGGCCAGGGCGCGGGGCTTTGGTGCCGGCCGCTTCTCCTTCAACGTTGCCGGCGGCCGCTGCGAGACCTGCCAGGGCGAGGGCTTCGTCGCCGTCGAACTGCTGTTCCTGCCCGGCAGCTACGGCCCCTGCCCCGAGTGCCATGGCTCGCGCTATAACCCGGAAACCCTTGAAGTGACGTATAAGGGCAAAAACGTGGCGGAGGTGCTGGGCCTGACGGTCAATGCCGCCGCGGAGTTCCTCGAAGGGGTACCGGCAGCGGCGCGCAGCCTGCAAACACTGCGCGAGGTGGGCCTGGGCTATCTCCGCCTCGGCCAGCCGGCAACCGAGCTGTCCGGCGGCGAGGCCCAGCGCATCAAACTCGCCACCGAACTGCAGCGTGCCCAGCGCGGCCACTCCCTCTACCTGCTGGACGAGCCCACCACCGGCCTGCACCCGGCCGATGTCCAGCTCCTCATGGCCCAACTGCACCGGCTCGTGGACGCCGGCAACACCGTCATCGTGGTGGAACACGACATGGATGTGGTGGCCGCAGCGGACTGGGTGATCGACCTCGGCCCGGCCGGTGGCGACGCGGGCGGCGAGATCGTGGCGATCGGGACCCCGGCCGCCGTCGCGGGCTCCACGGAGAGCCGGACGGCTCCGTACCTGGCCGCAATGCTCGGAAGCTGATCCACGCGGGGCGCGGGCGTTGGCGTCGATGCGGCCAGCGGGCCCTGGGGACGCGGGGGCGGCGTCAACGCGGCCGGCGGGGCGCGGGCGGCGGAGTCAATGCGGGCAGCGGGTCACGGACGTCGGCGTCAACGCGCGCCGGATGATAACGGCAGAAGCAGGGAAAGTAACGTCTTGATAACGGCGCGGGGCTGACTTAGCCTAGTGTCCATGCCCGGCAACCGGGTATTGCATGCCCGGTGCTACCACCACCAGATACTGCCCGACCGGTAGACACCGCTATGACCTCTATTGTCAGGGGCGGGCAGTGGCGTAAAAACGTCCGGGGACGGACCGAGCGCTGGTGGGCCTCAGGAGCATCTAAACCATGAAGAAATCAACCTATGGCACTGCCGCGCGCCGCGGCGTCACTTTTGCGGCCGTCTCAATTGCAGGCGTCGCCCTGTCCGCCTCGGCCGCGAACGCGGCCATACCGGCCACAGCCCCTGCCTCCACGTGGGACTCGCTGGCCCAATGCGAAAGTGGCGGGAATTGGGCCACCAACACAGGAAACGGATACGCGGGCGGGCTGCAATTCAGCGCCAGCACGTGGGCGGCCCATGGCGGCACGGGATCTCCGGCCAATGCCAGCCGTGCGCAACAGATCGCCGTCGCCGAGAAAGTGCAGGCCAGCCAGGGCTGGGGCGCGTGGCCAGCCTGCGCCGCCAAACTGGGACTGCGCGGCGGCGCCGCGGCTCCGCAGAGTGCAGCCACATCACAGCGGCCCGCCGCGATTCCCGTCGCAGCCAAGGCCCCCGCCAGATACGCCCCCAACACAGCCGTGCCGGCACCCCGCCACGTTGCACCGGTGTCCGTAAGCGGCCAGACCTACACCATCCGGAGCGGCGAAACCCTGAGCACGATCGCCGGGAAGCTCAACATCGCCGGAGGCTGGCACGCGCTGGCCGACGCCAACACGGCGACCATCAGCAACCCCCATCTGGTGTTCCCGGGCCAAGTGCTGCAGCTGCCCGCATAGGGCGGTTACAGCACTTGGCGTACAGCACGACACACAGCACGACGCCGGAGCGATCCCGCAAGGGGACGCTCCGGCGTCGTGGTGCTTCAGTGAGCCCCACTGGCTCAGCCGTGCGGGCTCAGGCGGCCTGCGGGATTTCGCGGATAATCCGCACTTTCCAGGCGGCGTCGTCGCTCGTGTCCAGCAGGGCCACCGTGCCCATGGCCAGATGCAGCGCTACCCGTTTCGCGGCGAGGAGCTCAAGGTAAAGGCTTTCGTTCATCCGGGCCGGGGCGTCAATGACGTACTTCACGGCGTCGCGGACTTTGCGATAGTTGGCGCTCCGCTCCCGGTGAAGGTGCAATTCCAGCATCCGGCGCTGCTTGATCCTGGGCTCGTGGCGGTTCAGCCAGGACACCGCGGCGTGGACGGCTACCACCAGGGTCAGTGAGATGACGTAGATCTCCCAGCCACTCGAGAGCAGGAACAGGGGCAGGTTGGCGATCGCCACCGCGGCGATGAAGAGGCGGAGGGCCACCAGGCGCCGCATGGTGAGGGCCACTCCAGCCATAGCCGCGCGGAACCCGCGCTGCTCGTCGCGGGCGGCAACCGGATCCAGCGTGAATTCCTCCAGCACCACTATCCCGTGGGCGTCGGGGCTGAGCATTTGTCCGTACTTAGGCACGAACGGCGCCGGTGCCACCCTTACTGTTGGCGGCTCTGCTGTAAAAGGCAACGCAGTAATGGGCTCCGCTGACTTGGGCTCTGCTAGAGATGGTTCTGCTGAATAAGGCTCTGCTGAATAAGGCTCTGCTTGATAGGGCATGGGCGTGTCTTCCGTGGCGGCGGGAGTGGTTCATGTTATTTTAGCCGCTCCCCAGCACGCCTGTCTTCCCTGTTCCGTCATGTGAGCACCCTCACCGCCGCGCGCCAGCAATTGGCGCATTTGGTCCGTGGCCTCAAACTGGAGAGATGCAGACTTTCCTCCCCTTCCCTGATTTCCAGCAGAGCGCCGCGGTTTTGGACCGTGTGCGGCTCGGCAAGCAGCGCGTCGAAGCGCTGCAGATCCTGCGTGCGCTGGTGATCCCGGAGTACGGCTGGCAGTCGCACCCGGCGATCAGGATGTGGATGGGGTACGTTCCTGCGCTGACCATGTACGGCCTGGCCATGGTGGATGAATGGACGGCCCGCGGCGGCGAGGACACCATGCGCGAGAAAATCATGGAGTTCGCCCCGCAGGCGGCCCACCCCGACTACGCCGCCAAGATCCCGATGCCGCCATGGCTTGGCAATGCGGATTTCCACCTCAGCCACCGGTCCCGGTTGATCGCCAAGGATCCGCGGTTCTACACAGAGGTATTCCCCGGCACGGACCCGGACCTGGAGTACATCTGGCCCGAACCGAAGCACGAACTGGTGCCCGAGGATCCAGCCGGGGACCGCATGTGGGTCCTGCGCCTGCCCCTGGGCGACACCGAGCCCGCACAGCTGAAGACTGTCAGCCTGCCGCCGGTTGGCCGCAGCAAGGTCCCTGCGGACGACGACTACCAGTTCGTTTACGCCGACTCAGGCTCGCGCCGTCCCAGCAAGGTGCGCAAGCTGCCCCCGAAGCAGCTCGTCAAGAAGCCCACCCGCAAGCGCCAGCAGCAGGAGGAGGCGTTCACCACCCTGCCCGGCAACTCCGTGGTTGCCATCCCGGTCAACGACGGCGCCGCCTTCGCCGTCGGCAAGGTCCTGGGCCGCCCGATCACGGTTGATGGCCAATTCGCACGCAACTTCCAGGTCGACGAGATCGTGGACCGCTCCGCCTTCGATTACCCTGCCCTGATGCAGGATCCGCGGGCGTTCTTCCCGATCCCGGCGAGGTAGCAGCACACGGGTCAGCAGGTGATGGTTCGTTCCAGCGGTGCTCCGGTCCATGGGCCAACCTGCGCGGACAGAGTAAATGTGTAGTTCCCTTTGCCGCCCCAGTTGGTCAGGGACTCTTCGCGACCGGCGGCAACCTGCGTCAAAGTCGGCGTTTCGCGGGGCAGCGTTAGTGTTGCCACGTAGCCTGTGGCGCGGTCCACCAGACCAAATCCCGTGAAAGTGATGGTCGCGCCTTTTCCAGCCTTCGTACACTGCAGTGTGCCGTTGACGGATGCCGGGGCCGGGACCTTGTAGGTCCCCACGTTCAAGGCTGCGGTGGCTCGGGCCGTGAAGGTCGCGTATGCCAGCCCGGGGGCGCCCAGCACCAGAGCCGCGGCTACTGGGACGGCCAGCAGTCTGCGCAGACGCACCAGCCAGGCGGCCTTGACCCGGGAGGCTTCCGGTGCGGACTGAGGGGCGTTCACTGTTGCGCTTCCTTTTAGAGCTGGCGATCCAATAGCTCCTACTCTGGCAGTGCACCTTCAACCCAACGCCGCGAAAAACTTCAACGTTTGCTCAAGAAAACCTGTTAGCCTGAATCCACTGTGACCCGTGGGGTTGGTGTCACACACTGTGACGCATGAGGTCAGTGCCGCACAGAGGTCTCATTGTCCTAGAAACTGGGGTTTGGGTGGTTCCGTGACTCAACTACGAGCTGTGGTTGTTGATGACGACGCCGACGTTCGACTGCTGCTGCGCCGAACGCTCGAGATGCAGGGGTTTGCCGTTTTTGAGGCCGCCTGCGGGTCCGACGCGCTGGTGAGCATCCAGGAAAACGGCCCGGACCTGGTGACCCTTGACCTCAATCTTCCCGATCTCGACGGCGTCGAAGTTTGCCGCCGGATGCGCAAATTCTCCGAGGCCTACGTCGTCATGATCACGGCCCGGGCGGACGAGATAGACGAATTGATGGGCCTGGAAACCGGCGCCGACGACTTTATCAGCAAGCCCTTCAGCCCCCGCACCGTCCAGGCCCGGGTGACAGCGGTATTGCGTCGGCACCGGCCAACCCCGCAACGCCCCACCCCGCAGCGTCGGGCTACAGACTTCATGCCCCGCGCAACCGACGCATCGACGGCCGGGATCCACGACGGACCCCGCCGCCGGGCGAGCGACGTTGCGCCTGTCACCGATGCCGTGTCCGCCCCCCACACGCCACCGCGCCGCCGGGCAGGCGACGCAGCGCCCGGCAGCCCTTCCGACTATCCAGCCGTCGCAGCAGGACAAGACCGTCGTTACGACGACGACGACGACGACGCCGGCGTCGTCCGGCACGGCCCGCTGGTTGTGGAGGCCGAAAGCCGGGCGGCCTCCGTTGACGGCGTCGAGCTGGAATTGACGCGCACGGAATTTGACCTGCTGGAAGCCCTGGCGGGGGCGCCGCGGCGAGTCTGGACCAGGAAGGCCCTCCTGACCAAAGTGTGGGGAACCGAATGGCCCATGGACGAGCACCTCGTGGAAGTGCATATCGGCAACCTGCGCAAGAAGCTCGGCGACAAGGGCCGCGACCCGCGGTTCATCCGCACGGTACGCGGCGTGGGCTACCGGATGGCGCCCGCAGAAGGGGTGGCGTAACTGGTCCCGTCACCGTCAGCCCGTATCGCCGCAGAGTCCGGGATGGCCCGGCAATCGGTACTCGCGGAGTATGGCCTGCCCCGCCTCGAGCCGCTCCCTGCCACAACGGGCACCCGCACTCCGGATACGCAGGGTCAACTCCAGAAACTGTTGGTCCTGGCGACCACAATTACCGGTATACCGTTCGGCGCGGTCAACATCATCACTGCAGATCAGCAGCACCACATCGCCGCGGTGGGGATTGACCCAGGCGTGTGTTCCCGCGACGATTCGATGTGCAGCCGGGTCTTCCTCAGCGGCCGGACCACCGTGGTGCCCGACGCTTCCCGGGACCCTCGCTTCCAACACCACCCCTTTGTCACGGGTCAGGCAGCCGCAGTCCGGTTTTATGCTTCAGTCCCTCTCGTCACGGCAGGGGGGGTCGTGCTGGGCTCGTTGTGCCTCTTTTCGCCGTCTCCCGCGGAGCTTACTCCCGGTCAGCAGACGGCGCTGGAAATCATCGCCTCGCAAGTGGTGGAAGTACTCGAACTGCACCACCATGCGCGGATGCTCGCACGGAGCCTGGAGGACGCCCGCAAGAGCAACGAGCTGCTCGAATCATTTGCTGCCCGCATCAGCCACGACCTGCGCAACCCGCTGACCAGCGTCATCGGCTTCACGGAACTTGGCGAACTGCAGAGGCCTGAAGACGCAGACGAGTTCCGCATTATCGGCAGGACCTCACGCCGGATGCTGGCCATGGTGGACGATCTGCTGTCCTTCTCCAGACTCGGTGGAGCGCTCCGACGGCGCCCGGTGTCCCTCTCGGCTGTAGTCCACGACGTCGAAGAAGACCTTGCGGCGGACCTGTCGGAAGCCGGGGCGGACGTCGCGGTTTCGGACGCGGTCCTGGAAGCCGACGCCGGGCAGTTGCGAGCGCTGCTGCAAAACCTGATCCACAACTCCGTGGCCTACCGCCGCCCTGGCATCCCGCCGAGAATCCTGGTCAGCGCCGAGGCTGTTGCCGACGGTGTAGACGTGCGGGTGACAGACAACGGCAAGGGCATTCCCCCGGAAAAGCGGGGTCATGTGACAGAGCCACTGGCCCGCTTGCACCGCGACGACGACCCGCCCGGTTCCGGATTGGGGCTGGCAACCTGCGCCCGGATCGCGAAGGCCCATGGCGGACGGCTGACCATCAGTTCAGGTCCCGACGGCGGAACCACGGTGTCCGTCCTGCTCCGAGCTTCCGCCCCGGAGGACCGTACCGGGTGACGGTGGTGGGTCGCTCCGTCGGGGGACCATGCCGGGTGAGGGCCATCGAGTCCTCCCACAACTGGGCCTTCAACAACTCAGGAGTTTGCTGGCATGCTGCGCGAAGTCCGCTGCGTTGGCGTCGAGGACCCCGGCGGCGGCCCGGGCCGCGCCCAAGTCGCCGGCCCGGATGCTCTGTTCCACAGTCCTGCTGTGTCCTTCAAGCCGAACCGCCCCGGCCATCGCCGCCGACGTCGCCACACTAAGGACCGCCGCTAAGGCACCCTCGCTCTTGCCCTCGAGAAGGCAGCGGTGGATGCGTGCCAGGCTGTCCGGCAGGCGTTGGACGAAGCGGCCGACGAAACCGACCGCGGTGGAACGTGAATTCAGTTCAAGAGCCAGCCTGTCGATCCGCCGGGTATCAAGGATGACGCCGGAGCCGGTCATCCCCTGCTCTCTTCAGAACCGGCGGCGGTGGCATCATCTCTGGCTTGGGCATCGGCGGCCGGTGTTTCGGTGGCCAGCGTTTCGGTGGCCACTGCAGCGGGCTTCTTCCAGATCGCCGTCAGCACGACGACAACGAGCAGGGCGGACGCGCCGTAGAGGAGCACGGACTGGAGCAGGGGCTGACGCAAGGCCCTGATGACGTCGCCAAGGTAGGGCACGACGCCCGCCTCCGTGTAGACGTAGTCCTCGGACAGCACGGCAACCCACGGGTCGGCCCCGGAGTTCGCGTCTCCCTTGGTGGTCACGGACGTCGCGCCGGCGTCGCGTTTGATGCTGGCCACCCGGTGGGTCTCAATCCGGTGATCGTCAATGGGGATGCTGTAGGTGATGACGTCGCCAACCTTTAACTCGGAGACCGGCGTCTTCACGCTGACAACGACGTCCCCCGGGTTGATCCCCGGCGACATGCTCCCGGTGAGCATGGTGGACGTCTGGTAGCTCAGGAAGCGCGGCCCGACGGCGAGAAAGAGGAAAACCAATGCGGCGACAACGAGGAGGATCGTAAAGAAAGCTCGTCCGGCCACGGCACCAGCCTTGGACGCCGGCCGTCGGGTGCGGGCGGTGCGGGCGGGGGCCGGTTCGGCCCGGCGTCGTCCGCGGCTCTGAGGCGCAGGGTCCTGGACGGAACTATCCGGAACGGTGCCGTCCGCCACGAGGTGGTCGACGGAATCCCTGGGACCTGCGTTGATTGCTGTACTCACGGGACCGTTCCTCCTGCCGGTGTGGATAGTGCGGGCAAAGCCGGGTGCTCAGTCGGGCCGAGACCTGGCCGGACTGAGCACCCGAGAATCGCTACTTGCTGGCGCCGCCGGCGCGCTGTGCGGCGTCGAAGACGAAGTTGATGGTGCTGGTCAGTCCCTGGAACGTGTTATCAGCACCATTGGGAACGGAGAGCGTGACGCGGAGGTTGTCGGCCTGCTTGGCAGTCAGGGAGGCGAGGCCAAGCATCGGCATATTCGCCCCGACCACGGCCCGGGACGACATGACAACCGTGGTGTTGGCGGGGGCGCAAGTGTAGGTGAACGAGGGCGAAGTGCCGGTTTCAGCCCACGGCACTTTGCAGGCATCAACCTTGATCTGCAAGCCGTTGGTGGTGTCGGAGTCCAGCTTAGAGGACGGTGTGGCGGTGGTGGTGAGAGTAATTGCGGCCAGGTCCTGGTCACCGCTGTTGGTCAATGTCACTGCACGCTGGATGGTGTCACCCGGAATTGCACCTGAGGCCGGAATGGTGAGTCGGTTGTTGGCTGCGCCGGCGGTTCCGACCTCAAACTTTACCGTGCCTGAACTGACAGCGGCGGAGGCCGAGGTGCTGGTCGTGAAGCCACCGTAGGTGCCCATCCCGGCCACGCCGGCAGCTGCGGCGAGGAGGGCGGCGGAAGCCAGGACCTTGCTGGACGTGGAATTGAGGTTGAGACCCATTGGAGATTCCGTTTCGTGGGGCCGGCCGTGGCGGGCCGGGCGACGTATGTAGCATCCGCCAGCCCCCTGGCTGACCCTTACAACGATGCCCGGCGCAGTTCAAGGCAAGGCTTCAGCGGGCGACAAGATCAGTTCAAGATTTCCTCAAGCCAGTCCGTGGCGCTTCCCGAAGGCTGGCAGACTGGCTTCATGACTGTTCTGCTGGCCGGTTGCGGCGATCTTGGCACCGAGGCCGGGCTGCGTTTCGCGGCGGCTGGCCACCGCGTGGTGGGGTGGCGCCGCTCGCCGGAGAAACTCCCGGCCGCCATCGAGGGAGTCGCCGCTGACCTGGGCTCCGCTGAGCTGCCGCCCATCCCGGCGGACACCACCGCCGTCGTCGTCGCGATTGCCGCGGATTCCCCGACCGAGGAGGCGTACCGTGCCGCCTACGTGGACGGGCTGTCGAACGTCCTGGACGCGGTCCTCGCCTCCGGGGCAAACGTCCGCAGGGTCCTGTTTGTGTCCTCGACCGCCGTCTACGGAGATGCCGGCGGCGGCTGGATTGATGAACGCACGACGCCGGAACCCGGCGGGTTCTCGGGCCGCATCATCCGCGAAGCAGAGGAACTCCTCCACAGCCGCCTGCGCGGCACCGGCATCACCCCCGTAGTGCTGCGGCTCGGCGGAATCTACGGCCCCGGCCGGACGCGATTGATCGACCAGGTGCGCGGCGGAACCGCGGTCATTCCTGCTGCTTCACGTTTCACCAACCGGATCCACCGCGACGACGCCGCCGCCGCGATCGTCCATCTGTGCACCATGGGCACGGTTCCGGCGGCGGTTTATCTGGGCGTGGACAATGAACCGGCCGAACTCGGCGACGTGCTGGAATTCCTGGCCGCGGAACTGGGACTCCCTGCGCCGACGGCAGAGTCCACTGGTGCCGCGGGTGCGGCGGCGGGCGGCACCACCGGCACTTCGGCGTCGGGCGGCACCACCGGCACATCGGCGTCGGGCGGCAAAGCGGCGGGCGGCGAACCCTCCCGGGGCGGAAATAAGCGGGCCAGCAACGGGCTGCTCCGCAGCACAGGTTTCGAGTTTCAATACCCCAGTTTCCGAGAAGGCTACCGAGCCGTTCTCGCCGGTATCGGCTTCCGGCACCCCTAAAGTTTGAATCTCAACGCCCACCTTCTCCGAGGGGAACAATGGATTTTCAGCACATTATCGAGGCGGCCGGCGGCCTCATGGACTTTGCCGGGGTGGCCGTCATGGTGCTCGGCGCCCTCGTGTCCATTCCTATGGCGCTGCGCGGATTCCAGCCCAGGCGCCTGCCGGCGGGTTCCGCACCGCTGTCCTTCTACCGCTCGTACCGGCAACTGCTGGGACGCTCCATCCTCCTCGGTCTGGAGTTGCTGGTCGCGGCCGACATCATCCGGTCTGTCGCCATCACACCAACCTTCGAGAGCGTCGGCGTGCTGGCCATTATCGTGCTCATCCGGACCTTCCTGAGCTTCTCGCTCGAGCTGGAAATCACCGGACGCTGGCCCTGGCAGACTCAGCGCGAGGGATCACCTGACTCTTCCGCGGCAGGCTGAAACCCTTCCGGCTGGCACGGTGCCCCGCTAGGCTCGCGGCATGACAGACCACGCGCGTTCCCGTGCCTCCAAAGCCACCGAGCTGCTCCGCCTCCACCAAGCTCCGGAGATCCTCCAGGTCGTCAACGTCTGGGACGCGATCACCGCGAAGGTGGTTGCCGGCATTCCGGGGACCAAGGCATTGGCCACGGCCAGCCACTCCATCGCTGCGTCGCGCGGGTACGAAGACGGCGAGAACATCCCGGTGGACGAAATGATCGCCGCCGTCGGGGTGATTGCCGCCGCCACGTCGCTGCCCGTCAGCGCTGATCTCGAAGCGGGCTACGGCAATCCCGGCGAAACTGTACGCAAGGCGATTGGCGTCGGCGCTGTCGGAGCCAACATCGAGGACCAGATGCGCCCGCTCGCCGACGCCGTTGAACAGATGAGCGCTGTAATCCGCGCCGCCGAGGCCGAGGGCATCGACTTCGTCCTCAACGCCCGCACCGACGCCTTCTTGAAGGGCAAGGACCGGGACCCTTCTGCGGTGCTTGCGGACGCCATTGAGCGCGGCCGGGCCTTCCTCGACGTCGGTGCGACCGCGGTGTTCGTGCCGGGCCTGCTGGACGAGCCGACTGTCACCGCGTTGGTGGAAGGCATTGGGTGGAACAAGGTCTCGGTCATCAATGTGCCCGGATCCCTGGCACCGGCCAAATTGCAGGAACTTGGCGTGGCGCGCATTTCCTACGGCCCGTGGACCCAGCGCGTGGCGCTGACAGCGTTGGCCGATGCGACGGCGGCAGTATTGGCCGGCGGAGCCCTTCCGGAAGGCACCCGGGCATTGAACTGACCCTGCTTCCGCGAACCTTTGCCGATGCCAAGTGACTCCGCCGGCCGACCGATTCTCATGGTGCCGACCGGCTCGTACACTGCTGACCGAAGACCCTGCCGACTGAAGGGAGCTGATCCGATTGGGCGTTGATCCGTGGCCGGCTGCACCCGAGCTTCCGGCGCCAATCATCATGGACCAGCGTTGGCTGGATGCCGTCTTCCTGCACTGGCGCATTCCTGAGGCAGTGGCGGCGCGGTTCATGCCACGGGGCGTCGCGCCGGATGTGTTCGACGGGTCCGCGTGGGTGGGGCTAATCGGCTTTCGTATGCAGGGTGCCGGAGTTGGTCGCGGTCCCGGCATCCCCTATTTCGGAAGCTTCAACGAGATCAACGTGCGCCTCTACTCCCGCGAGCCGGACGGCACCCGTGGTGTCGTTTTCCGGAGCCTGGATGCTTCACGCTTGGCGGTGGTGCTGGCCGCGCGGGCGGCCGGGATACCTTATGTGTGGTCGCG
The DNA here is from genome assembly GCF_056394385.1 of Arthrobacter sp. 10N44_2. Classification (NCBI taxonomy): domain Bacteria; kingdom Bacillati; phylum Actinomycetota; class Actinomycetes; order Micrococcales; family Micrococcaceae; genus Arthrobacter; species Arthrobacter sp. 10N44_2. The sequence goes on from NZ_JBFTHT010000014.1 coordinate 129,014, forward strand.
GGCGAGCTACGTGGGTGCCGATGGATTTACCGGATCGGCGTCGGCTGGGTATTCCGTGCGACGCTTTCGAGGCGGCACCCGGAGCGATTTCTCGGTCGTCCCAGAGCCCGACGTCGCAGCCACCGGCGCGCTGTCGATCCACCTCACGGCGCGGTTCGGTCTGCATTCACGGTTCAGGGGCAGGACCATCTATGTGCCCAACACGCACAGTGCATGGCCGCTGTACCGCGCGCAGCTGTTCGGCCTTGAGGACCAACTCGTGCGCGCCGCGGGAATCGACGTGGCCGGGCCACCCGAGTCCGTACTTTTCTCGCCCGGAGTTCACACGCAGTTTGGCCGCCTACGGGTCTTGAACAGCACGACATGAAACCTGCCTGATTGCCCGTCGATCCGTGGGCAGGTGGCGCCGCGGTCTCAGAGTGATCACGCATGATGCCCTCCTAAAATTGTCGGAGCCCTCAAATAGACTCGAGCCATGGAAGCCGTCAGGGATTTCATCAGGGATTTCACCGTCTGCGGGGACGAGGTGCAGGGCACGGAGCGGGGTGCAGCCCCGGTCGGGCAATCCGGTATGGACGCCGCCCTGGCCGCGCTGCGGGCGGTGGGTTCGACGGCGGTGGAGGATGCGGGGTCGTGGGGCTTCCGGGCCGCGTCGGACTTCGCCGGCAGCGTGGAGGAAGTCTCCCGCGCGGTGGAGTATCTGCAGCTCGTCGCGGCGGCCGCCGTGGACCGGACCAGGAAGCAGTCCGCCGCCGCGGCCACGGGGGTCGCGGCGGGGGTGGTCACCGGGTGGACCACCGGCTGGCGTGAGAGCGGCGGCGGGTGGCAGACCGGCGCACCCGGAACCGCGGAAGCTGCCGGCGCCTCCCTGGCCTCGGCTCCCGCCGGCAGGTCTGTTGGGGCGGTTCCCGCCGGCACGTCCTTGTCCTTGGCTCCCTCCGGCACGTCCGTTGCGGCGGCGCCCGCCGGAAGCCCCGGAACGGTGGAACCGGCGGTGCCGGAATCGGTGCTGGATGACGGCTACCGGAACACGGTGGAGTTCCTGCGGGCGCGGCTGCGGATCGGCGCCGCGGAGGCCAGGCGCCGGCTCTGCCTGGCCGACACGCTGCTGCCCCGGCAAGGACTCGCCGGCCGGCCCATCCCGCCCGTACACCCGGAACTCGGAGCCGCCGTCGCGTCCGGCGAGGTCGCCTCCCGCGCAGCGACCGTCATCACCCTCGCCCTGGACCGGGTCCGGCACAGCTGCCACCCCGAGGCCGCGGCCACCATGGAACATGCACTGACCGCGACGGCCATCGAGAACGACGCCGACTTCCTGGCCCGGATCGCCCGCCGGTGGACCGAGGCGCTGGACCAGGACGGCGCCGAACCCTCCGAGGAACTGCTCCGCCAGCTCCAGGGCGCCTTCCTCCGCAAACCCCGGCACGGCCTGCAGCACCTGGAAATCTTCGCCACCACGGACCAGTTCGAATACCTGATCACCGTGATGAACACCGCCACCAACCCCCGCACCGGCCCCGACACCGGCCAGGGCACCACCACCGGCCACACGGCGGGTGACGGGTCCGCGGCGGCGGATGCGCCAGGCCCGGCTGCGGAGCCCGCCACGCGAGAGGACCCCGCACTGCCGTCCCTGGACCTCCGCTCCCGGCCGCAGAAGCTGCTCGACGGCCTGGTCGGCGCGTGCAAGGCGGCCCTCGCCACCGGAGGGCTGCCCGCCGCGGGCGGGCTCCGGCCCCAGGTCATGGCCACCATCGACTACCGGGACCTGCTCACCCGGCTCGGGACGACTCCCGCCGAAGCAGGCGCCCCTGCCAACACCGCACAGCACGGCACCGGAACCAGGCACGGCACCGGGACGCTGCTGTTCACCGGCCCCGTCACCGCCGGCACCATCCGCAAGATCGCGTGCGACGCCGACATCATCCCGGTCGTCCTCGGCGGCGAGGGCCAGGTCCTGGACATCGGCCGGGCCTCCCGCATCTTCCCGCCCCACATCCGCAAGGCCATCACGGCCCGGGACCGGGGCTGCGCCTTCCCGCAATGCACCATCCCGGCCTCCTGGTGCGAGGCCCACCACATCACCTACTGGTCCCGCGGCGGAACCACCGGAACCGGCAACGGAACCCTGCTCTGCTCCCATCACCACCACGTGATCCACAAGGAACACTGGAGCATCCAGATGCGCACCGGCATACCCTGGTTCATC